>NZ_SMKC01000491.1 GCF_004348315.1 Streptomyces sp. 8K308
GACCTCCCCCATGCCGCCCCGCCCGATCAGCTCGAGCAGCTGGTAGCGGCCGTGGATCAACGCGCGCTCCGCCATCGCCCGTCTCGCCCCCGTTGTCGCCGGCTGAGTACCGCCCCCACTCCCACCCAGTATGGCTACCTGGTCCGGACGTTCCTATGCCAATGGGCGACAAAGAGTGGTAACGGACGGCGCGCGGAACCATCCGGCCACGGCCACCGGCGTCCACGGGACGGCCGGCGAATTCGCTCCTTCGGGTGGGCCGCCCGGCGTGGCGTGCGGGGCGTCAGGCCCCGGCCTGACCGGCCGGCCTTGGGCGGGTCCTGAGGCCGGCCATGCCGCCGTCGACGGCGAGCGCGGTGCCGGTGGTGGCGCCGGCGGCCGGGCCGGCGAGGTAGGCGATGGCGGCCGCCACCTCCTCGGGGGTGACGAGGCGACCGGTGGGCTGGCGGGCCTCGAGCGCGGCGCGTTCGGCCGCCGGGTCGGGGGCGGCGGCGAGCAGCCGGCCGACCCAGGGGGTGTCCACGGTGCCGGGGTTGACGCAATTCACCCGGATCCCCTCGGCGACCAGGTCGGCGGCCGTCGCCCTGGTGAGGGCGAGCACCGCGCCCTTGGTCGCCGAGTAGAGGGCCCTGGCCGGCAGCCCCTCGGTGGCCGCGACGGAGCAGGTGTTGACGACGGCGGGGTGCGCGGAGCGCCGCAGGTGGGGCAGGGCGGCGCGGGTGGTCCGCACGACGCCGAGCACGTTGACCTCGTACAGCCGGCGCCACTCGTCGTCCGGGTTGTCCTCGATGGTGCCCAGGGCGCCGATCCCGGCGTTGTTGACGACGATGTCGAGGCCGCCGAGTTCGGCCGCGGCCCGGTCGACGGCGGCCCGCACCGAGTCGTCGTCGGCGACGTCGACGCGGATGCCGAGCAGCGGCTCCGGGACCTCGGGGGCGAGGTCGAGGCAGGCTACCCTGGCGCCCCGGGCGGCGAGCAGCGTGGCGGTGGCCAGGCCGATGCCCGAGGCACCGCCGGTGACGAGGGCCGACAGGCCGGTGAGGTCGTCGGGGTGGGTCATGCCGGGGTCCTCCAGACGGGTCCTGCGGCGGGGCGGCCGGCGCCGGCCCGCCGGTGACGGTCACCGCGGACATGGGATCGATTTATAGGCCGCCGGGGCGTGGCCGTCCAGACCCCCTGCCGAACCCCCAGCTCAACGCGCCGTCGCGAGTCACGAGTTGGTGCGCGGGGACTGTCGGACATGGGATGCCACTGCTACGGTCAGGACCCGTGTCGCTGACCGACGGAGCCATCGCGCGGATCCGGGAGCTGATCCGGTCGGGCGCGTTGCCGCCGGGCGCCAAGCTGCCGCCCGAGCAGCGGCTCGCGGCCGAGCTCGGCCTCTCCAGGAACCTGACCCGGGAGGCGGTCAAGGCGCTGGTGGTCTCCCGGGTGTTGGAGATCCGCCGGGGCGACGGCACCTATGTGACCAGCCTCGAACCCCGGCTGCTGCTGGAGGGGATCGGCGAGGCCGTGGAGCTGCTGCGCGGCGAGACGCTGCTCGAACTCACCGAGGTCAGGCGGCTGTTGGAACCGGTGGCCACAGGGCTTGCCGCGGTCCGCATCTCCCCGGCCCAACTGGCGTCGGCGCGGGGGCACGTGGCGGCGATGCGGGCGGCCAGGGACGACATCGAGGCGCTGATCGAGCACGACGCGGCGTTCCACCGCGCGGTGGTCGCGGCCACCGGGAACCAGACGCTGAGCTCGCTGCTCGACGGGATCGCAGGTCGCACCCTGCGGGCCCGGGTCTGGCGCGGCCTGGTGGACGACGGCGCCGCGGACCGCGCCCTCGCCGAACACCAGGCCATCGTCGACGCGCTCGCCGACCGGGACGCGGTCCTGGCCGAGGCGGCGGCGCTGGTCCATGTGAGCAGCACCGAGCGCTGGCTGCGGCGGCAGTTGGAGGAATCCCTGCCGCGCGACGTCTCGGACGCCGTCTCAAGCTCTGTCTCAAGCACGGTTGTTGGCGACGCCGCGAGCGAACTGGAGGAACCATGAGCTTCCCCGAGCACTCAGACGCGCCGTCCGGCGGGACGCTCGGCGCCTCCGGGGTGACCGTCGGGCGGATCGGCCTCGGCACGGCACCGATCGGCGGCCTGTTCCGCGCGGTGGACGAGGAGCAGGCCGCGGCCACCCTGGAGGCGGCCTGGGAGTGCGGCATCCGCTACTTCGACACCGCTCCGCACTACGGCGCCGGGCTCGCCGAGGAGCGGCTCGGCGCCTTCCTGTCCGGGGTGCCGCGCGCCGAGGTGGTGGTGTCGACCAAGGTCGGCCGGCTGCTGCGCCCCGGCGCCGCGCCCGCCGGGGACGAGGGCTTCTTCGGGGCGCCGCCCCTGGTGCGGGTGCGGGACTACTCGGCGGACGGGGTGCGCCGCTCGTTGGCCGAGAGCCTGGAGCGCACCGGTCTCGACGCCTTCGACCTGGTGCTGATCCACGACCCGGACGACCACTGGGAGCCGGCCGTGCGGGAGGCGTATCCGGCGCTGGCCGCGCTGCGTGCCGAGGGCGCGGTGCGGGCCATCGGGGTCGGCATGAACCAGACCGCGATGCTGGAGCGGTTCGTGGCCGAGACTGACGTGGACTGCGTGCTGGTGGCGGGCCGCTACTCGCTGCTCGACCGGCAGGCGGCCGACGGCCTGCTGCCGCGCTGCGCCGAGCGCGGCGTCGGGGTGCTGGTCGGCGGGGTGTTCAACAGCGGCGTCCTGGCCGATCCTGGCCCAGGGGCCACCTTCGACTACGCGCCGACGCCGCCAGGGACGCTGCGGCGGGCCAGGCGACTCGCCGAGGTCTGCGCCGGCTTCGGGGTGCCGCTCGCCGCCGCCGCCCTGCGGTTCCCGCTGCGCCACCCGGCGGTCAGCGGGGTGCTCGTCGGGGCGCGCAGCGCGGCCGAGGTGGCGGCCAACGCCGGCCACGCGGCGGCCGAGATCCCCGAGGAGTTGTGGGCCGAACTCGACCGGCCGGCGCCGGGCGGGCCGTGGGCGCCGGAGGCGGACCGATGACGCCGAGGATCGACGCGCACCACCACGTCTGGGACCTGGGGCGTCGGCCGCACCACTGGCTTGACGGCCAGGAGAGCGCCGCCATCCGCCGCGACTTCGGCCTCGGCGACCTCGCCGGCCCGGCGGCGGCCGCCGGGGTGACCGGCACGGTGCTGGTGCAGGTGCTGCCCGATCCGGCGGAGACCGCCGAGTTCCTGGCGCTGGCGGCCGGGAGCGAGCTGGTCGCCGGGGTGGTGGGCTGGGTCGACCTGACCGCGGGCGCCGCGGTGGGCGAGCGACTGGCGGAGCTGCGCGCCGGCCCGGGCGGCGAGCTGCTGGTGGGGGTGCGGCACCTGGTCCAGGGCGAGGCGGACGATCGCTGGCTCTGCCGGCCCGACGTGCGGCGTGGCCTGGCTGCCGTGGCGGCCGCCGGGCTGGCCTATGACCTGCTGGTGCTGCCGCACCAGCTGCCTGCCGCCGTCGACACGGTCCGGGCGCTGCCCGGGCTCACCTTCGTCCTCGACCACCTGGCCAAGCCGCCGATCGCGGCCGGCCGCAGGGAGCCCTGGGCCGGGCTGCTCGGGGAGCTGGCCGGGGCGCCGAACGTGTACGCGAAGCTGTCGGGGCTCGTCACCGAGGCGGACCACGCCGGGTGGACCGTGGCCGCGCTGCGGCCGTACGCCGAGACGGCTCTCGCGGCGTTCGGGCCCGGCCGGCTGATGTTCGGCTCCGACTGGCCGGTGTGCCTGCTCGCCGCCTCCTACGCCGAGGTGGTGGCGGCGGCCGAGGAGCTGACCGCGGCACTCAGCCCGGCCGAGCGGGCCGGGGTCTTCGGCGGCGTGGCGGCGCGCGCCTACCGGCTGCCGACGCCGCCGGGACGCCTAGATGAATGAGTCCAAGGGGTGGCCTGCGGGCATGATGCGAGGGTGTCCAATGTCGGCGTGTGAAGACAGATGTGGACACCCTCGCGACAGCACTCTATGCCCGTATCGATGATGGGTTGAAGGCTTCGCCATGGTTGGCTCCGGCA
>NZ_SMKC01000492.1 GCF_004348315.1 Streptomyces sp. 8K308
CCCCTCGATGGCGGCGAGGAGTTGTTCCTCGCCCCAGATCCGTTGACGAGCTTCCGGCCTGCTGAGCGTGGGCGGCAGCGTCCGCCACGCCTTGCGGTTGCGGAAGGTCCCGAGCGCGACACCGAGAAGCTGCGCGGCGCGGACCGAGTCTGCGGGCTTGCGACCAGCCGGAATCACCGCAGATCCGCCCTCCTTCCACATTTCCAGCATTGACCATGGAACATCGTGTGCCACAGGAAAGGAAACCAACTCGGCGCGCGGTCCGGGTTCCTGCCGCGCGGCGGAGCAGCGGCATATTCGGTACAGACAGCATGGACGGCCGGCACGGCGACGGCCGCATCGAACGGAGGGGTGGCGCCAGGGCCGACCCTGACGGCGGTTCTTGGGTACCGCACATCCAGTCCCTCTCGTAGGGCGCGCGGGGACCTATGTCTGCCGCTCGGTGGATCTCACGCTGCCCGGGCGAGGTGCTGGGCGACCCGGTACTGCCGTGTGTGGCGGCGCAGTTCAGCCCAGCCCGGCGGGCGAGCGGCGTCCGGCCCAATAAGGGTGGTAGGCGATCCGGCAGGACAGGTGAAGCGGCCGGCGGCGCAGCACCGCGTACTCCTCCAGCCGGCAGACGGCCAACTGCTGGTAGGCATGGTTCCAGGCGTGCTGATCGCGGACCAGGTCGTCGGGGAAGCCAAGGTTCACCATGACCATATTCAATCACTTGTTCGATTCCATGGAGGGCTGCCATACCAAAAGACGGGCGGTCCGCTGTGACTGAGCGTTTTAGTTGGCGAGTGAGCGCTGTGCTTGGCGGATTGAGCGCAGGGGATGTGTGGCCTGGGGCCGTCAGTGAGCAGGTGGACACAGCGTTACGCAGAAAGGCGCGCGGGTGCTGGCCGGCCACGTCGACGTGCCCGGCCGGCACTCCTTCGCCTTGCCCTGCCCCGGTACTGCTGGGCTCTCGTATTCATCTGTCGCGGGTTCGCCGAGGAGTCCAACCGTCTGGTGGCATTGCTTGATCGCCGGCGGCGTCCGGCTCCGAGGATCGACTCGGCTGATAAATTCCTGCGGTGAGCGAGCAACTACCCGGCGGCGGCATCGAACTGTCACCCGACGAGATAGAAGCCCTCCACGCCAGGTGGTCATGCTGCTGGACCCCGAGTGAGGTCGCGCAGCAGATGGTCGGGATCAGCACGCCTTGGTACGTGGCCGCGGGCTGGGCGCTGGACTTGTTCCGCGGCACGCAGACGCGCGCTCATGGAGACATCGAGATCGCGATTCCGGCCGCGAGCTTCCCCGAGGTTCGCCACCGCTACCCCGGATACGTCTTCGACGCAGCAGGCAGCGGCCGGATCTGGGAGAACGCCACACCCGAGGTGCTGGCCGCCGTGCATCAGACATGGCTCCGCGATCCGGCCACCGTAAACTACCTGCTCGACGTGTTCCGCGAACCGCACGACGGCGACACCTGGATCTGCCGACGCGATGAGAGTATTCGGCTTCCCTACAGCGAGATCGTCCATCACACCCAGGACGGCATCCCGTATCTGGCGCCTGAACTGGTCTTGCTGTTCAAGGCCAAGCACGCCCGCCGAAAGGATCAAACAGACTTCGAGGCGACCGTCCCGCACATGACCTCGGCACAGCGCGAGACCCTGGCCGAGCTACTCACCCGCGTACACCCAGGACACCTCTGGATTGAGGACCTGTAGCCGACGCTCGGAACAACGAAACAGCCGTTAGCGCCAAGGAACGATCTTGTCGCCCGCGGCGCCGGGGGGGTCCGCTTCGGAATGGGCAGCATCGATCGACGGCGTCATGGTCCTCGACCCCTGCGACGCCGTGCGAGGCGTGCGTGAGGCCGGCTCCTGAGCTGACGGCCCGCGCCTACGGGCGGAGGTTATGCCTTCGTGAGGACGAAGAACAGGAAGCACAGGAACTTGCCCGACTCCTTCTGTTCGAAGACTTCGGGGAACCGTTCGCGGGTGCCGGGTCCCGGGGCCGGTTCGCTGATGACGTCGATCCGGAAGCCGGCCGCGGTGAACGCGTCGGTGATCGCGTGCAACGGCCGGTCCCAGAAGGTCATCAGGTGCTTGGTGCCGCCGAGTTCCCACCACTGGGACGTGGGGCGGGTCGCGAAGTAGTCGGTTCCGGGCGGTGCCGTCATATGCTGGACGAAGGGGTGGTGGACGGACCCGATGAGGCGGCCGCCGGGCTTCAGCACGCGCCGCAGTTCGGCCAGGGCCGTCGCCCAGTCCTCCAGGTAGTGCAGGACCAGGGAGGCGACGACGTCGTCGAACCCGGCGTCGGCGAAGGGCAGCGGGCCGCCCAGTTCGGCGCGTTCCAGCACCACGCCGTCGCCGAGCCGCCGCCGGGCCAGCGCCAGCATCCCGGCGCTGGAGTCGAAGCCGGCGACGACGGCGCCCCGCTCGCGCAGGGCCTCGGCCACGGGGCCGGCGCCGCAGCCGGCGTCGAGGATGCGGCGGCCCGCCACGTCGCCAGCCAGGTCCACTATCGCGGGGCGCGCATAGTAGGCGTTGAGGAGGCTGGTCTCGTTCTCGGCCGCGTACGCCTCGGCGAAGCTGTCGTAGTCGTTCGCCCTCTCCCCGGGTCCCGGAGGAGCCTCGACGGGACTGACCCAGGACGCCATCTGCCGGTTCGGTGGGACATCCGCCTGTTCTGCGGGGCTCTCGGGAGCGGCGGTCCCGCCGGTCGTTCCGGGACGGTTCGGCATGGTTGACCTCGTTCGTTCGGGCCACGGTGGGCGTGGCGGGAGATCCGCGGATCCCCCGGCTGTAAGGGGCACAGCGGTACCCTGGACGAGTGATTGAATTTTGTCAATCACTTGCGGTCCGGCCCTTCAACGGGCTGCCCGCTCTTCAGTAGGCTGCTGGTCATGACCGAACGCCGGCTGGCGACCGACGCGGAGGCGAAGGCACTCGCCTCCGCCCTCCGCCTGCGCATCCTGCGTATCTGCGTGCGGAAGCCGCACACGAACAAGGAGATCGCGGCGATCCTCGGCCGAGACCCGGCCAGCGTGCTGCACCACACCAGAACGCTGGTCCGCACCGGGTTCCTGGAGGCGCAGGAAGAACGGCGCGGCGCGCGCGGCGCACGAGAGATCCCGTATCTGGCGACGCGCAAGAGCTGGCACCTCGAAACGCCCGCGCTGGACCGGTCGATGCTCGACGCGTTCCTGGAGGAACTCGCCCTCGTCCCCGCGACCGAGGCCGAGGGCATCAGGATGGCGCTGCGCCTGCCACCGCCACAGATGGAGGAGTTCCGCACCCGGCTCAAGGATCTGCTGGAAGAGTTCGCCGCCCGCCCGGACGACCCAGCCGCGCCCGCCTGGTCGCTCTTCATGGTGGTGCACTCCGACCCGAACCGGCCCTGACGACGACGCCCGGCAGCTACCCCGCCCAGGCCCAGCGCAACGAGCCGACCATCAGATGGCCACAAGATCCGCCGGGCAAGCGTCCAAGGTCCGTCGCCGCCGCCCCAGCAATTCTCATAGATGACCATCTGTGAGAGTTTCCTGCGAGACCACGCTGGCCTCATCCACGACACGGACCACCTCCTCTCGACCCGCGGCTGGTCCTCCCACTGGCTCACCCGCCATATCCTCGGCAGCCACCTCGACGACATGTACCACCTGGTCCACCACTGGTGCCCGCAGATCCCCTGGCGGCACCTGCCCCAGGCCGCCGCACTGGCCGCGAAACACCTTGACCGCTGGGACGAGGTGCCCCGGTGCAGCGGCTTCCTCTTCCGCCGACGAGCCACGCCCGACCAGCCATGCGTGATCGACGACATCAGCGCACGATGAAGCGCCCCGCGCTCGCCACACGGGAACGAGCACAGGGCGCTGGCAGGAGCCTCCGTTAGCCCTTCACCACATGAAGGCCGGGCGGCTTAGCTTGATCATTAACCTCGCTGCTGTTTCAGGCGGACGTGTTCGGTGAGGGTTTCGATTCGTTTCACGGTCTTCCCGGGCTCGTGACGTGGTGCTGGCCTGCGGTTCTTCGAGCCTGGGGGACGTCC
>NZ_SMKC01000493.1 GCF_004348315.1 Streptomyces sp. 8K308
CCCCGATCCCCCGGCCCGCCATCGCCGGCGAAGGAGCACCGAAGCTCTCCCGCCGCAGGCGGGCCGGACTGCTGCTCACCCTCATCCTGGGCAGCCTCACCGCCCTCACCCCACTCTCCATCGACACCTACCTGCCGGCACTCCCCGAGGTCGCCGACAGCCTCGGCACCGGCGCCGCCACCGTCCAGCTCACCCTGACCGCCTGCCTGCTCGGCCTCGGTCTCGGCCAGCTGGTCGTCGGCCCGATGAGCGACCAACTCGGCCGCCGGCTGCCGCTGCTCGCCGGCATGAGCGGCTACGTCCTGGCCTCCGTGGCCTGTGCCGTCGCGCCCAACGTCGAGACGCTCACGGCCTTCCGCCTCGTCCAGGGCCTCGCCGGCTCCGCCGGCGTCGTCATCGCGCGCGCCATCGTCCGCGACATGTTCGACGGCGTCGCCATGGCCCGCTTCTTCTCCACCCTGATGCTGATCTCCGGCCTCGCCCCCATCCTGGCCCCGGTGCTCGGCGGGCAGCTGATGCGGTTCACCGACTGGCGCGGTATCTTCGTCGTCCTCGCCGTCGCCGGCCTCGTGCTCACCCTGATCGCGGCCCGCTGGCTGCCGGAGACGCTCCCCGCCGAGCGCCGCGAACGCGGCGGCCTGCCGGCCGCCCTGCGCACCATGGGCGGCCTCTTCGGGGACCGGGTCTTCACCGGCCACCTGCTGGTCGGCGGCCTCACCTTCGCCGGCCTCTTCGCCTACGTGGCCGCCTCCCCGTTCGTCATCCAGGAGATCTACGGCGCGTCCCCGCAGACCTTCAGCCTGCTGTTCATGGTCAACTCCATCGGCCTGGTCCTGATGAGCCAGATCAACGGCAAGATCCTGGTCGGCCGGGTCGCCACGCACCGGATCATGGCCGCCGGGCACGCGCTGCTGGTGCTCGCCGCCACCTCCCTGCTGCTGATGACCATCGGCGTCTTCGGCGACATCGGGCTGCTGCCCGTCGCCGCCGGCCTCTTCGTCCTGATGGGCGCCATGCCGCTGGTGCTGCCCAACGCCAACACCGAGGGCCTGCAACGCGCCCCGCACGCGGCCGGCTCCGCCTCCGCCCTGCTCGGCGCCTCGCAGTTCTTCGTCGGCGCCGTCGCCTCACCGCTGGTCGGCGTCGCGGGCGAGGACACCGCCGTCCCGATGGCCGTCGTCCAGCTCGTCTCGGTGCTGCTGTCCACGGCCTGCTTCCTGCTCCTGTGCCGCCCGCGGCGGCGCGTCGCGCCGCCGACTCCCTGCCAATGATGTTGGCAGAGGTACCGTCCTGTCCTTTGTTGGACAGAGGCCACCGGCAATGAGAAGGGGAAGGGCGAACTATGAGCCCACGGCATCAATCGGTGGACGTGGTCCTTCTCGCCGTTGGACGAACTTATGGTGACATGTGCCAACGCTAGAATGATCAGCGAATCGGCCAGCGAGGAGAGCGGGAGGCAGGGTGAAGCGTCAGCGCGCCCACAAAGCCCGGCTTTACCTCACGCCGGATCAGCTTGCCAAGGTCGAAGAGCAGGGGCATGGAGCGCGTGCCATGTGGAATCTGCACGCACGAGCTGTGGCAGATGACACCGCGGTGCCAGCGTTCCCTGTCCCGCATGGACGAGGCGATCCGACAGGCGCGCAAGGAGATTCCCTGGCTCGGCGTCGTACCCGCGCAAGCCGCGCAGGCCGTGCTGAAGACGTATGTTCAGGCATGGAAGAACTGCTGGGACGGCCGCGCCGAGGAGCCTGCTTTCAAGAAGCGCACTGCGCGCCGCGCCGTCGACATCCCGCAGGGTCGCGACCTTCGGATCAAGCGTCTGTCCCGTCACTGGGGGCAGTGCTGGGTGCCGATGATCGGCCCGGTGAAGTTCCGCTGGACCAAGAACCTGCCGGTCGGTAGGCGCGCCGACAAGCTCAATCGCATCACCGGTGCCCGCCTCGTCCATGATGCGCCGGGCTGGCACATCGTCTTCCGTGTCCGTACCGAGGTGGATGAGCCCAAGCCGCACCAGGGCCTGATCACCGGCATCGACCGGGGGATCGCCAAGCTGCTCGCGCTCTCCAATGGCACCTTCCGGGAACACGGCCCCTGGCTCACCCCCGGCGAGGCCAAGCGGATGAAACGGCTGGAGCAGAAGCGGGAACGCCAACGCTCCGACCACGAGCCCGGCCAGCCAACCTCGAACCGGCTGCGCCGTACCTACGACCAGATCAGACAGCTCCGCGCAAGAGCCACGCGCCGAGCACTTGACTGGCAGCACAAGACCACCACCGAACTTGCCGACGCCTGCGGAATCATCGGGGTGGAAGACCTGGCCATCCGTAGCATGGTTAAGTCCGCCAAGGGGACGGTAGAAGCCCCCGGCACGAAAGTTCGGCAGAAAGCGGGACTCAACCGGTCGATCAGCGGCGAGTCATGGGGACGCGCCATCACCCTCCTCGAATACAAGCTGGCTGACCGAGGCGGCATCCTGGTCAAGGTCCCCGCCCCGAACACCTCCCGGCGTTGCTCCGCCTGCGGGTTCATCACCCCTGGCAGCCGCGAAAGCCAGGACCGTTTCGTTTGCAGAGCCGACGGATGCGGTTACCAGGTCAACGCGGACACTAACGCCGCCCGGAACATCGAACATGCCGCAGGACATGCGGTGTCAGGACGTGGAGACCTCGGGGATGCCCAGTCTTAAGCGTCAACCACCCACCCGGCCGTACTACGGCAGGGATGGGGCCCCGTCCCATTCTTGGGGTGGGGGATGTCAAACTGCCGCGGTGACCAGCCCCACCACCACGCCCCTGGGCGCGGCCCTCGACCGGCTGCTCGACGGCCTGCCGCCACGGCAGGCCGCGGCCGCCGTGGAGCGGCTGATCGCCAGCTACCGGGGGCGCACCGTCGCCGCGACCCCCATCCTGCGGGACCGCGCCGACGCCGTCGCCTACGCCGCCTACCGGATGCCGGCCACCCACGAGGCGATCGCCGCCGCGCTCGACCAGCTGGCCGCGCGGCTGCCGAGCTGGGCCCCGGCCAGCCACCTGGACCTCGGCGGCGGCACCGGCGCGGCGGTCTGGGCGGCGGCCGACGCCTGGCCTGGCGACCGCGAGACGGTCGTCGTCGACTGGTCGGAGCCGGCGCTGGCCCTGGGCCGCGAACTGGCGGCCGGCACCGCTCCGCGGGTGGACTGGCGCCGCGAACGGCTCGGCCCCGGCGTCCGGCTCCCGGCCGCCGACCTCGTCACCGTCTCCTACCTCCTTGGGGAGCTCCCGGAGACCGCCCGGGACGGCGTGGTGGACGCGGCGGCCGAGGCCGCCGGCGCCGCCGTCCTCGTCGTCGAGCCCGGCACCCCCGACGGCTACCTGCGCGTGCGCGCCGCCCGTGACCGGCTCCTGGCCGCCGGCCTGCGGGTGGTCGCGCCCTGCCCGCACGACGCGGCCTGCCCGATCGAGCCCGGCAGCGACTGGTGCCACTTCGCGGCCCGCGTCGGGCGCTCGGCGCTGCACCGGCGGGTCAAGGGCGGAGTGCTGCCGTACGAGGACGAGAAGTTCTCCTACGTCGCGGCGACGAGGCTGCCGGTGGGCACGTCGGCGCGGGCACGGGTGGTACGCCGCCCGCAGCTCCGCAAGGGCCAGGTGCTGCTCGACCTGTGCGACCCTGAGCCGGCCGCCGGCCTCCGGCGGGAGACGGTCACCCGCCGCCAGGGCGCGGCCTACCGCGCGGCACGGGACACCCCGTGGGGCGCCCCCTGGCCGGCCGCCGCCGACGACTAGCCGCGTAGCCGCGACGGCCAGCGGCGAGCCTCTGCCGGGCGGCCTGCGGCCGAGGCCGTGCCACGGCGGGTTGTCGCGGCGGAGGCCGCCCTGTGGCTGCGCCACGTGGGTGCCGCGCCCACCCACCGCCCTCGGCGGGCGGCCTCGCGGCGGCCTACGGCCGTAGCTCGGCGCAGCCGGAGGCGGTCCGGCCTGCGGCCGGGCCGTGTCGCGGCTTCGTCGCGCGGGTGCGGTGTCCCGCGGCTGTGCCGCGC
>NZ_SMKC01000494.1 GCF_004348315.1 Streptomyces sp. 8K308
CCCCTTCGCGCTCCGCCCGAGGAGCTGGGGCGCCGCGGCGCTCCGCGCGGCGCGCGGACGCGGAGCGGGCCCGTGGCGGCTCCGCCGCCGGGGCGTGGCACCGCACGGCCGCAAGGCCCGGGTCACCGCGGCCGGTTACAGCACCGGCAGGTTCTTGCGGAGCTCGAAGGCCGTGACCTCGCTGCGGTACTCCTCCCACTCCTGCCGCTTGTTCCGCAGGAAGAAGTCGAAGACGTGCTCGCCCAACGTCTCCGCGACCAGCTCGCTGCGCTGCATCAGTTGGATCGCCTCGCCGAGATTCTGCGGCAGCGGCTCGATGCCGAGCGCCCGCCGCTCGCTGTCGGTGAGGGCCCAGACGTCGTCCTCCGCGCCCGGCGGGAGTTCGTAGCCCTCCTCGACGCCCTTGAGGCCGGCGGTCAGCAGGACGGCGTAGGCGAGGTACGGGTTGCAGCCGGAGTCGAGCGAGCGGACCTCGATCCGGGTGGAGCCGGTCTTGCCCGGCTTGTACATGGGGACCCGGATCAGCGCGGAGCGGTTGTTGTGGCCCCAGCAGATGTAGGAGGGCGCCTCGCCGCCCGCGCCCGCGGTGCGCTGCGCGCCGCCCCAGATGCGCTTGTAGGAGTTGACCCACTGGTTGGTGACGGCGGAGATCTCGCCCGCGTGCCGCAACAGGCCGGCGATGAAGGAGCGGCCGACCTTGGAGAGCTGGTACTCGGCGCCGGTCTCGTGGAAAGCGTTGCGGTCGCCCTCGAAGAGGGAGAGGTGGGTGTGCATGCCGGAGCCGGGGTACTCGGAGAACGGCTTGGGCATGAAGGTGGCCTGCACGCCCTGTTCGAGCGCCACCTGCTTCATCACCAGGCGGAACGTCATGATGTTGTCGGCGGTGGAGAGCGCGTCCGCGTACCGCAGGTCGATCTCCTGCTGTCCCGGCGCGCCCTCGTGGTGGGAGAACTCGACCGAGATACCCATGGACTCGAGCATGGTGATGGCCTGCCGCCGGAAGTCCATGCCGATGTTCTGGGGGGTGTGGTCGAAGTAGCCGGAGGAGTCGGCCGGGGTGGGGCGCGAGCCGTCGACCGGCTTGTCGTTGAGGAGGAAGAACTCGATCTCGGGGTGGGTGTAGAAGGTGAAGCCGAGGTCGGAGCTCTTGGCCAAAGCGCGCTTGAGGACGTAGCGCGGGTCGGCGTAGGAGGGTGAGCCGTCGGGCATCAGGATGTCGCAGAACATCCGGGCGGTGCCCGGGGACTCGGCGCGCCACGGCAGGATCTGGAAGGTGCTCGGCGCCGGCTTGGCGATCATGTCGGACTCGTGCACCCGGGCGAAGCCCTCGATGGCCGAGCCGTCGAAGCCGATCCCCTCGTCAAAGGCCTGTTCGAGCTCGGCGGGGGCCACGGCGACCGACTTGAGGAAGCCGAGGACGTCGGTGAACCACAGCCGCACGAATCGGATGTCCCGCTCCTCCAGCGTGCGGAGCACGAACTCCTGCTGCTTCTCCATTTCCACCCATCCTCGCTGGTCAGACGGCTCTGTCCCCGGACGCTCGGCGCGGGGCTCCTGAGCATCCCATCACAGGATTTCCGCGGCGTTGCGCATGCGCGACCGGTCGGCCCGGCCGCTCCGGATGTCCTCCATTCTGGGACATCGGGGAGACCAAGCTTTGGCCATGAATATACGGGGCGAAATTCACTCGTGGGTGAACCGGAAACCGCTGGTCAGCAACGTTTCCGCTGACGGCGTACGCACCCGGTGCCGGCCACCGGCTGCCCGATCGGGGGAGCTTTTCGCAACTGCCTGCGGCACGCGCCCCGTGCCCTCTACCCTCCGGTGTCACAAAGCGAGTCACGGCCACTACGGCCAGTCGTCATCGCGTATATGTCAGCGGCATGCGCCCTGCGCCCCTGCCGTGCCCGTCCGCCGTCAGGCCAGTGAGGAAGCCCGTGAGGAAACCCTTGGTGCGCGCCGAACCCTTACCGCCCGTCCGCCGGGACCGTCCGTCGGCACCCACCCGCGGTCGGCTGGTGCCGCCCGCGCTGGTGGCGCTGTGCGCGTTCGCGGCCGTGCTGCTGACGCCGGAGGACGCGCGGCTGCCCGTGCTGTGGTGCGGCGCCGCGGCCACCCTCGCGGTGGCGGTCACCTCGGGCGAGACCATCAGGCGCGGCCACGCGGCCGGGCGGCTGCGGGCCAAGGTGGGCCAGCAGCTGGCCGACGCCGAGTTGGTCGCCTACGACCTGCTGCCGGCCGCGCTCGACGAGTTGAAGCGCGGCAACCTGGAGGCGGACGTCCTGCCCGAGATCCCCGACTCCGCCTCCGACCCCCGGCTCGCGAAGGCGCACCGGGCGATGGTCCACGCCATCGTCGACGTGCTGCGCGAGAAGGAGCTCCAGCGGGACTCCGCCAAGCGCGCCATCGTCAACATCGCCTGCCGCATCCAGTCCGAGATCCACCGGCTCCAGGACGACGTCGGCAAGATGGAGTTCCGGCACAACGACCCGGACGTGATGAGCGACCTGATGCGGCTCGAACACGGCATCAACGTCACCGGCCGCTTCGCCACCTCGCTCGCCGTGCTCGGCGGCGGCGCCCCCGTGCGCCGCTGGGAACACCCCATCACCCTCTACGACGTGATGCGCGCCGGCGCGGGCCCGATCCGCGAGTACCTGCGGGTCAAACAGCACCATGTGATCGACTGCGGCATCCACGGCCACGCCGTCGAGCCGCTGATCATGGTTCTCGGCGAGCTGCTCGACAACGCCACCCGCTACTCGCCACCGAACGCCGAGGTGATCATGAACACCGAGGAGGTGGCCCTCGGCATCGAGATCTCCATCGAGGACAAGGGCACGGGACTCACCGGCGAGTCGCGCCGCCGGGCCGAGTTCCTGCTCCAGCAGGGTGTCGACGGCCTCGACCTCGAGGACCTGGGCGAGACCGCCCGGGTCGGCCTGCGGGTGGCCGGCATCCTGGCCAGCCACCACGGCGCCAGGATCTCGCTGCGCCCCTCCACCTGCGGCGGGGTGCGCGCGGTGCTCTTCATCCCCAACGAGCTGATCACCCACACGCCCCCGCCCCCCTACGAGTTGCCGCCGCTGCGCCCGGCGCCCCGCTGGCCGGTCAGGCCGGTGGTCGAGCCCTCGCTCTACGGCGACGACGACGAGGACGACGACCCGTACGGCCCCCCGGGATTCGACGACGAGGAGACGCAGTACGAGCGCGCGGCCAACGGCCTGCCCCAGCGCCGCCGGCCGATCCCACGCGGCAGGTCGTCGGCCTCCGCACGGCCGCCGACGGCCGGGGGGCGCGGCGGGTCGCCGGCGGGCCACGCGCCCGGCGGGGAACCGACCGCGGCGCCCGGCCTGTGGGTCGACTCGTTCTTCGAGGGGCTGCGGCGCAGCGACGAGCAGCACGCCGCCGCCGCGGAACGGCCGACGGGCCAGGACCCGGGCCCCCCGCGGGGAGGCGGCCGCTGAGCAGGCGGCCCCGCGTCCCCCAAGCCCGCACAGACAGTCTCGGAATCAAAAGGGTGAGATCACGTGACTCAGCGTCGGTTCAAGGACATGGACTGGATGCTCAGGGACCTGGCCGACAGCGTTCCCGGCATCCGGCACATCGTGCTGCTGTCCGCGGACGGGCTGTGCATGGCCCAGCACGGCAGCGAACGGGAGAGCCGGGACAGCGGGGACCGGATCGCCGCCGCCGCCTCGGGCATCAAGAGCCTGGCCCAGTCGATCGCCAGGGAGTTCCCGCGCGACGACGGGGACATCCGCATGGTGCTGCTCGAACTGGCCGGCGGCTACTTCTACCTGATGTCGGCCGGCGAGCGCTCCTACCTGGCCGTCACCGCGGAGGGCCGGGTCGATCCGGGCCTGGTCAGCCAGCGCATGCGGGACCTGGTGCTGCGCATCGGCGAACACCTGTCGAGCGCGCCCCGCACACCGGAACAGGCGGCTCCGTGACCGGCGACACCGGATCCGCCGAACCGCCGGGCGGTGGCGGCGGGCGGCGGGGGCGCCGGT
>NZ_SMKC01000495.1 GCF_004348315.1 Streptomyces sp. 8K308
TACCAGGGATCGAGGTACGGGCCGGCCTCCGGGCGGATCCACGCCTCCAACGGCCGCACATCGGCGCCGAGCTCCACCGCGTAGGCCAGGGTCGGGGTGGCGTACCAGGCCGGGCCCGTCGGCCGCTGCCCGCTCGGGGTGAACGGGTTGGGCAGGCGCGGGTCGATCTCCACGCCGGACAAGTCGACGTACCACGCGCCGGGCAAGGACTTGTCGAACCGCGGCCCGTCGGTGTGCACGGCTTCGCCCAGGCCGACGCTCAACCTGTTCGCGGCGGCGGCGAACGCCATGTTCACATCGAGCCCGACCGCGAACGGCTGGGCGCATTCGTCGTCGTCCAGGAGCTCGACGCCGCGCACCCACTCGTACGCCTCTTCCTCGAGGACCTGGTCCTCCGGCCGGCCCTGGGCGACGGGGTGTTCGGCCGGGGCCTCCGGCGGCGCCGGCTCCACAGCCCGCGTGAGCGAGCCAGGCACCACACCGGACGTCCAAGCGCCGGCGTCGCTGCGGACCGCGCGGGTCGGCGGCCGAAGCGCGGTCATCAACTCCAGGCCCGAGACGGCCGTGGAGCCGCGCGGGGTGAGGACCCGGGTCGCGTAGGTGCTGAGGACCCGCGCGATGTCGCTGGCCGGCAGCTGGTCCACACCGGGCCAGGAGCGGCTGTCGAGGGCGCCCCAGGGCAGGATCGCGAGCTGGACGCACTGCCGGGCCCCGCCGGCCTCCACCGGGCGGTAGACACGCGCCCACGGCCCGAACCCGCGCTTCGTGAGCTGCCAGCCGGCGGCCACGACGTCGCGTACCGCCTGGTGGTCGTCGGGCAGGCGCAGACCGCGCCGATCCGCCAATTCGCCGGGCAGCCCGAGGTGTTCGACGGCGGCCGCGGTGAGGACGACCAGCGGGTCGGCATCCCGGCCGGCACGGTGCAGACGCTCCTGCCCGAGCCCGGCGCCGAGCGCCCAGTCGACCAGCTGCGCGACGGTGGCGGCTGGGCAGTCCAGGGCCCGACCGTCGACCAGGTGCGCGGCGCCGTCGCCGTCCAGGACCGCGAGCGGCCCGGCCGGGTACTTCGCGTCGGCCGTGGTGCCGGCTGGCGACGATGCCGGCGCCTTCGAGGCCGTCTTCGCGGCCGGCCGGCGCGAGTTCGTCGACGTCCTGCTCCTGGTCGTGCTCGCCGAGGTTGGGGCCGGCACCGCGGCCGCCGACTCGGCGGCTGCGGTGGGCGCCTGGGGTGGGGTGGCGGAGGCCTGCGGCGAGCTCGCGCGGCCGCCGGACTCCGGCGCGCTGACCTGCGGTTCGGCAGATGCCGGGTAGCGCTGCGCGAGGCCTTCGAGGAGACGAGCGTAGGCGGCGCGACGTTGCTTCGTCGGCTCCGAGCGGCCCGTCTCCCAGCCGGTCACCGTCGAAGTGCTGACGCCGAACGCGCTGGCAATATCGGGCCGGGAGAGGCCGGCGGCCTCCCGCAGCCGCAGCCGTTCCGCCGGCTCAGGCAGCGGCTTGGCTTGCTCGAGGAGCGCGTCGACCGCGCCGAACAGGTCATCCATGCCAGGTCCTCTAGTCGGTGGGGGTCGGGTCCGAGGTGGGGTATTTCGCGGCCCATCCGTCCAGAAGTCGCTTGTAGGCCTGGAGGCGTGGGGGGCGGGGTGTCTTGCGGCCGGACTCCCAGGCGATCACCGTCTCCCGTCGTGCTTGTAGAACCTGAGCGACTTCCTCCTGGGTCAGCCCGGCGGCCTCTCGCAGACGGATTCGTTCGGCGGGCGGCGGCAGCATCGGGCCCCGCGCCAAGACTTCGTCGACGGCCGCGAAGAGCTCGTCTTCTGTGGGCATTCGTGACCTCCTCTCCCGCGAGTCTACATGAAGCGAACTATAGAACACACCTTCAAACTAACATTGAAGACCACATATGAGGTAACATTGAAGGTGGTGCGCGAGTCGGGAGCCACTGCCACACCCTTGGAGGAAGAGCCGGTGAGCGAGCGCAATGTCGTTCCGGTCGTACTGCCAGAGGAGACGAGCCGTCAGGTGCTGGACCGGCGGATCCTGCCGGCGTGGACCAGCGGCGCCGTTCCTCAGGAGCGGCCGGTCGTTGTGTTCGTCTGCGGCCCACCCGGTGCCGGTAAGTAGGTGTTGTGGTTCCGATCGTGAGGGTTGTGCGTCGAACGGGAGTCTCGATCGGGTGATCGCAGCTGGCGGCGTGCATGAAGGCAGGGCCTCTTGGTAGCTCGGGGTTGCGAATCCGACCGAGATCCAGGAGACCCTGTTGCCGCAGTTGTACGTGCTCGCGCCGGTCGAGTTCAACTCGGTTGCCCCGACGTGTGATTGTGTCGCTCACCGGTTCGGGAATGCGGCCGATCACCCGGAACGTGTTCGGCGGTATCCCTCGGACATGACGGATGCGGAGTGGGCCGTGGTCCGGCCGCTGCTGCCGGTGCCGGCCTGGCTGCGCGGCCGGGGCGGGCAGCCGGAGGCGTACTGCCACCGGGCGATACTGGATGCGATCCGCTATCTGGTCGACAACGGCATCAAGTGGCGGGCGATGCCCGGGGACTTCCCGCCATGGGACCGGGCATACGCGTTCTTCCGCCGCTGGCGCGACCAGGTGCTGGTCAGGGAGTTCCACGACCGGTTGCGTGATCGGGTACGGCAGAAAGCGGGACGGGATGCGCAACCCACGGCCGGCGTGATCGACTCGCAGTCCGTCAGGGCGGACGCCGTCGTCGGTGCGGACAGCCGCGGCTTCGACGGCGGCAAGCTGGTCAACGGCCGCAAGCGGCACGTCGTGGTCGACACGCTCGGCCTGCTGCTGGGCGTGATGGTCACTGCCGCGGACACCGGCGACCGCACCGCCGCGCAGGCCCTGCTGCGACAAGTCACCGACGCGCACCACCTGCTGGCCCTCATCTGGGCCGACGGCGGCTATACCGGCAGCCTCGTGGAGTACTGTCTGGCCGCGCTCGCGCTGGTGCTCGCGATCGTCAAGCGGGGCGACGGCCAGAAGGGGTTCGTGGTGCTGCCCAAGCGGTGGATCGTCGAGCGGTTCTTCGCCCACCTGATGCGCACCCGCCGCCTGGCGCGCGACTTCGAACGCCGCACTACCAGCGCCGAAGCGATGATCTACTGGTCGATGACACTGCTCATGACCCGCCGCCTGGCCCGACCACGCCCGCAGCCGTCGTGAATCGGCCCGGCGCCGGCTCGGCCAGCCAACCACGCGCGACCAGGCGTTTCGCCTTCGACCGCAGTGCCTCCACCCGCGCCGGCACCACGTCCATGCCGAATAAGACGGCCATCTCCTGCAGGTGGCCGATCCTTGACCGAGCCGGACACGCTCTGCGAGGGCCTGCAGGATGCGCTGGTAGTCCACCGACAGCACCGCCCAGGAAAGGCCCTCACGCCACACCGGCACCTGCGACTTCGGCTTCGCCGCATCCCGGGGCGTCGACGGCACCTCCGCACCCCGCGGGTACGGGGCGGCCTCCGTGACGGCGGTGCTGCTGACGTCCGAAGCCAGCACCGTATCGACCCGCCTACGCGCGATCGCCCACTCCTGCCATTCCTGCTCGGCCGCGGCCAGCTCGGCCTGGATGCGATCGGCCTCCTCGCGCAGCCCGTCGACTCGACGGCGAGCTGCGAGCTCGTGCTGTTCCAGCAGTCCGACAACCGACGGCATCCGCGGCCTCCCAGGGAGCGACGACACGACAGGCCACCACTCCCACGGAATCACCGACCCTATGCCGGACCAGCGAAAACGCCGCCCTCAAGCCCGGAAAGACAACAACTTCTGAGCTTGGTGTTTAACCTTGGCCGTTCACCTGACCTGCTGATCTTGATTCTTTCCCGGGACAGCGGGGCGGCCGTTCTTCACGCTTCGAGGTGTCGAGCAACGTCGCGTGAAGGAACGGCCGCTGGTGAAGAGTCTCGCCCCTGAACAGACCGCTGACGCCGCGTTGGGCGTCCTGTCCCACTTTCGTGTCG
>NZ_SMKC01000496.1 GCF_004348315.1 Streptomyces sp. 8K308
CCGCCACCCCCTCGACGACCAGCGCCGACAACCCCGAGAACACCACACCCACAAGCTCGTTGACATCCCGCACATGGAGTCAACGACACCCGTCACCCTTCGTCACCACCGAACACGGGCCAGAGCCTGATTCATGACACTCCCACTCCCGTGGGACGCGGTGGTCGAGATGGCGATGGACGACCCGGACGAGTTCCGTGTCACGGCGGCCGGGTACGGGGCCTCCGGGTACCGGACCGAGGTCGCGGCGGGGGCGACCGGGGAGGCGCTGAGTCAGTCGGGAATCGTGGAGCGGCTCCTCGCCGAGGTGGCGGCCGGTACGTCTCGTGGGAGAACCGCGATGCGTGCAGCGGGGCGCTGACGAAGACGCTGGCGATCGTGGAGGCCGAGCAGTTGGCCGATCGCGTGATGGTCGTACGGCGCCGCATGGGGGTGCCGTACGACAACGAACTCGTGGACACCGGGCGGCGCCACCTGCCGGCCGCCGGGCAAACGATGAGGCCGGAGATGCGGCGCTGGTGGTCAGCGCAGGAGAAAGCCCGGTTCCGGCGGGGACTCGCGAGCACGGACCGGCGCGTGCGCAGCGGGGCTGTGGGTGAGGACCAGCGGCTGGCGGTGTAGCGC
Source organism: Streptomyces sp. 8K308 (assembly GCF_004348315.1). Classification (GTDB taxonomy): domain Bacteria; phylum Actinomycetota; class Actinomycetes; order Streptomycetales; family Streptomycetaceae; genus Streptomyces. The sequence continues at coordinate 625 of NZ_SMKC01000496.1, forward strand.
GACGTCGAGCGGGTCGCGGCGTTCGCCGAGCCGGGGTCCGGCGCGCCGCCCAGCCGATCCCCGAGCCACCGGGCGTCGCCTACCACTGGCTGACCGCTGAGAAACACCGGTAGGTCTATGAGGAGCTGATCGTCTCCATCGAAGCCCATCACACCCCAGGAACGGCCGGTCGTCCCGCCTTCCAGCAGCGGGCGCACGATGTCGCCGATGCGGTGCGTGGGGTGCATGGACGGGCGTGATACGCGCCACATTGTCGGCTTCGCCGACTGTGTAGGGTGTCGGTGTCATGTCATCCGTCCTTTCACCCGTCATAGCCGCCACTACCCGGTGGCTCGTCGGCGCCTATCCAGCCGACGGCGGGGAGCTCGCGGCCCTACTGGCGCGGGCGCAGGCCAGGCAGGCGGTGACCGTCGCCGCCTGGCTGCGGTATCCCACAACCACGGACGCGGCCCTGCTCATCCTGACCGGCCCCGGCGGCTCAGCCGATCTGGACCGCCGGGTCGGTGCCCGCCCGTCGGCCGCCGCCTGGCGCGGCTGGGTCGACGAGGTCGTCGCGGGCTGGGCGGCCAGCCTGCTCACTGAGCCCGCCCTGGCCCGGGAGGCGACGGCCGCGGTCGTCGGCTGTGAACATGCCGGTGGGCTCGTCATCGACTTCCCCCGGCTGACCGAGCCCGACGGCCTCGACCGACGGGCCGCCGCGCTGCTGCGCCACCCCGACCTGCTGCATCCCGTCGCGGCCCCTTACCGCATCGCGCTGTCCGAGCGGCTGACAGCCGTCGGGGCCTTGAATCGGCGCACCCGCGGCTAGGGCATTCCGGCGTATTCGTTGCCCCATGTGCCGTAGGCCCTCGGCGGTGAGGCGCCGTTTCCGACGCGATCCGGGTTCTCCTTGGACCCGCCTCAGTCGAGCCCCGGGAGACCTCGTGACCTTCAACCCCCTCGAACAGCGCGGTATCCCGTTGGACGAGCAGACCCGCAACTGGCGGGAGCTCAACGTGGAACCCATCGACCCGGATCGCTGCGACCCCTACACCCGCTGCCGGATCATCACCATGAACGGCATCGAGGTGGAGGCGATCCTTTTCGGCCATCAGCTGGCCCGACGCACCGGTGACCCGGAGATCAAACGCCAGTTGGCGCGGACCCGCTACATCGAGGCGCAGCAGCAGAAGGTCGTCAACTGGCTGCTGCCCGGCTCATCCTCGGTGTTGGAGACGACGATCGCGTACGAGCAGGTGGCCGTCGATCTCACCGCGTGGGTGGCGCGCATGGAGCCTGACCCCTACCTGGCCCAGGCCTACCGGTTCGGGGTACTTGAGGACTTCGACCACCTGTACCGGTACGCCAACCTCTACGAGATGATCGAGCACCGCAAGGCGGAGTCAATCGTCGACCAGCTGACCGAGGTCATGCCGGGGCGGCCCACGCGCTACCACCACCGCGACCCGACGGACAACGTCCGGGACCCGTACGACCGGACCACCGTCGACCCACTGTCCAAGCTGCACGCGCTGACGGTGATGTCCGCCGAGCAGCAGACCATGAGCTTCTACATGAACGTGGGTCCGCAGTACATGGAGCCGATCGCCCGCCAGCTCTATCAGGAGATCGGACTGATCGAGGAGGAACACGTCACACACTACGAGTCGCTCGTCGACCCGGGCGAGACCTGGTGGGAGCAATTGGTCAACCACGAGTACAACGAGTGCTACCTCTACCACTCGTTCATGGAGCAGGAGAGCGACCCCAAGGTCAGGGCCATCTGGGAACTCCACCTGAACATGGAGCTTGAGCACCTGCGCATCGCCTGCGACCTGCTGCGCCGCAACGACGGGCGGGAGCCGGAGGACATCGTGGCCCGGGAGTTGCCGAACGTCCTCGCCTTCGAGCCCAACAAGGAGTACCTGCGGGAGCTGCTGGCCACCGAGATCGACCTGACCACGCTCGGTGCCGGGTACGTCAGGGACGCCCACGAGCGGTTCGAACGAATGCAGCAGGCCCTCAACGGCGAGGTAGCGCCGCCGAGCGACCGCGTCATCGGACAGCACCGCGAGATGATGGGCGGCGACTACCGTGTGCAGACCGAAGGCGACCACCCCGACCCCGCGCAGCGCGTCTGACGAGGAGCAGCCATGGCGGACGTGACCCCGGACGACGACATCATCGCCGTGCTCATGAGACAGCACGGCGACATCAGGAACCTCTTCGACGAGGTCGAGCACACCACGGGTGAGGAGCGCCGAAACGCTTTCCGCCGTCTGGTGCGGTTGCTCGCGACGCACGAGACCGCGGAAGAGGAAGTCATCCACCCCTACGCGCGCGACACCTTCGACGGCGGCGAGGAGGTAGTGGCCGAGCGGCTCACCGAGGAACGCGAGGCCAAGGAACTCCTCGCCCGCCTCGACTCCATGGACTCGGACGCCGACGAGTTCCTCCGGCACCTGGGCATCCTGCGCACCCTGGTCATGACCCACGCTCGCGCCGAGGAACGCTACGAGTTCGCCCAAGTACGGCGGCACGCCAGTCGCGCCCAACTCTCCGCGATGGCCACGGCGATCCAGGCCGCCGAGGCCACCGCACCCACCCGTCCGCACCCCGGGGTGGAGTCAGCCGGCGCCAACATCGCCCTCGGCCCGGTCGCCGCCGTCGTGGACCGCACCCGCGACGCGATGCGCCGCGCCATGGGCAAGGACAGCACGCGATGAGCCTGGCCGCCGAATCGGTCCCGCGACGACGTGCATCCCAGCCCGTATCCCCCGAACGCCGACGACGGCGGTGCGGCGACGGCGGTGCGGCGGGGGTTCGGCGGCGGGCGCATTGTTCGCGTACGACGGGCAGACGACCGGCGGGCCTGGCGGGCCGCCCGCGACTCCTCCAACCCCCGCCCGCTCCGCTCCTGCGGCCCTGATGCCTGGCAGCCGTGGCCGCGGCCTGACCTACGCGGGTCACCCTCGGCCCGCCGCAGTCAGGACAAGACGTGGTGGGCATCACGGGCGGCGCCACAGGGAGTTCGAGGCGAACGCGCGCTGAAACTCGACACCGACGTAGCCCAAGCCCACAACGGTGGTGGAGACATCCAGGCGATGGAGCGGGCCGCACTCGCCCGCTGAGCCACGGCCGACCAGTCGAACAGGCCGCACCCGTTCCTCGGGCTTCCTGCGCGACTGGCTCCTGTAGCCAGCCACGGAGCGCGCTGGAGGCCGGCACCCGCTACGGGTGCCGGCCTCCGGCTGTGAAGCGGACCCGCTGTCAGCTCAGGTCCAGGTCCAGGTAGTCGATGTCGGTGACCTCCACGTCCAGGCCGGCCGCGCGGCG
>NZ_SMKC01000497.1 GCF_004348315.1 Streptomyces sp. 8K308
CCGCCCGCCGGCTCGCCTCCCAACTCGCCGCCGTGCCCTTGGAGTTCGACCTCATCGAGGAGCTGTGCCGGCGCGCGTTCCCCGAGGTGGGGCCGGTCCACGTCGCGGAGATCATGATGGGTGGCCTGCTCGACTGGAGCCGCACCAGGCGCGGCGGGGCCCCCGACTTCGCGCCCGGCATCCGCGAGGCCCTGCTCGCCACCGGCAGCCGCACCCAACTCGCCCGCACCGTCAGCTTGTTCGCCGAGCTGAGCGGCGGCAGGGGCCGCGGCGCCAGCCTCAAGGCCGCGCTGAAGGACCCGGAGGGCGCCGCGCTGCCCGAGCCCACCGAGGAGAACCGCGCCTGGCTGCCGATCGAGATCGCCGTGCTGAAGGCGCTCTCCGGCCCCTACGCCCGCCGCGCGGCCCGCGTCGCCGGCCTCGCCGGGAGACCCACCAGAAGTGAGGGTCCGGCTCCATACGGTAATGACCGTGCGAATCCGGGCATACACCAGTCAAGAGCTCACGACCCGCACGGAGGCGGTGTGCCGACGCCGTCACCCGACACTCCAGAAACCTCAGCTCGGAAGGCCGACCAGGACATGGCGCCCAACACGTCAGCAACCCGTTACCCGCGCATCGGGCAGCCGCGGATCATGGGGAACGTACCGCCGAAGAACCCCAACTTCACCGGGCGCGAGAGCTTGTTGACGGCGGTGGAGCAGCAACTGCGCGGTGACGAGACGGCCGCCGTGTTGCCCCACGCGCTGCACGGCATGGGCGGCGTCGGCAAGTCGCAGATCGCCATCGAGTACGTCTACCGGCACAGCCACGAGTACAACGTCATCTGGTGGATCCCCGCCGAGCAGGACAGCCTGATCCTCGGTGCCCTCGCCGACCTCGCCCGCGCCCTCAACCTGGACGTCGGTCCCCAGGCCAACACCGCCGTCCCGGCCGTCCGCGAGGCGCTGCGCAGCGGCAAGCCCCACGACAACTGGCTCCTGGTCTTCGACAACGCCGAGGACATCGAGACCGTCCGCGGCTACTTCCCGACCGGCGGCCCCGGCAAGATCATCGTCACCTCGCGCAACCGGGACTGGGAGCGCGTGGCCAACCCGCTCACGGTCAACGTCTTCGAGCGCTCCGAGAGCATCGCCCTCCTCCAGCGCCGCTCCCGTGACCTCAGCGCCCAGGAGGCCGACGAGCTCGCCGCGGCCCTCGGCGACCTGCCGCTCGCCATCGAACAGGCCGGCGCCTGGCACGCCGCCACCGGCATGCCCGTCTCCCAGTACCTCGCCCTGCTCAACGAGCGCCGGCCAGGAATCCTGGAGCTCGCCCCCTCGCCCGACTATCCGGTCTCGGTGGCCGCCGCCTGGAACATCTCGCTCGACCGGCTCTCCCAGACCAACCCGGCCGCGCGACAACTCCTCGAGATCTGCGCCTGCATGGCCCCCGAGCCGATCCCGCAGAGCATGTTCAGGGGCACCCGCAACGTCGAGGTCAGCCCCGAGCTCGACCCGGTCCTGCGCGACCCGGTGCTGCTCGCCAGGGCCACCAGGGACCTCAGCAAGTTCTCGCTGATCAAGCTCGACCACAAGAACGGCACCCTCCAGCTGCACCGCCTGATGCAGACCGTCCTGCTGGTCGGCCTCTCCGCGGAGGAGACCGCGAAGCGGCGCACCTCGGCCCAGGTGCTGCTGGCCACCGCCACGCCGGGCAGCCCGCGCAGCACCGACCAGTGGCCCGCCTACCAGGCCCTGGTGCCGCACGTGATCGCCTCCGGAGCGGTGCACAGCGCGGACCCCTGGGTGCGGCAGCTGGTGGACAGCGTCGTGCGCTACCTCTACAACTGGGGCGCGCACCAGGCCTCGGCCGACCTGGCCCGCGAGGCGTGGACGGCCTGGCAGGCGCAGTCCGGCGAGGAGGACCTGACCGTCATCCAGATGTCGAAGTGGCTGGCGTTCGTGCTGCGCGTGCTCGGCCACACCGACGAGGCGTTCGCCCTCAACACCCGGGCCCTGGAGCTCTGCCGCACCACGGACGTGCCCGACGAGGAACTGCTCGACTCCATGAGCCAGATGGCCGGGTCCCTCCGCTACCGCGGCGCGTTCCGCGAGGCCGTGGCGCTGGACAGCGAGGCCCATGACCGGGCCCGCGACCTGTTCGGCCCCGAGGACCCCGCCACCCTGGCGGCCGCCCACAACCTGGGTGTCTCGCTGCGCCTCGTCGGCGACTTCGTCGCGGCCAGGGAGCTGGACGAGGAGACCGCCAGGCAGTGGGAGCTGCTGTACGGCCCGGCCCACGTCCAGACCCTCCAGACGGTGAACGGCCTGGCCATCGACATCTGCGAGGCCGGCGACTTCTCGGCCGCCCGCGCGCTGCAGGAGGAGACCTACCGCATCTACCGCAACGTGCTGGGCGAGGACAACGCGTCCACCATCCGCGCCGCCCGCAACCTGGCGGTCTGCCGGCGCAGGGACGGCCTCTACGCCGACGCCAGCGCGCTGGGCGAGGAGACCCTGGAGCGGTTCATCTCCCGCTACGGCTCCGACTACCCGGACACCCTGAGCACCGCCATCAACACCAGCGTGGACCGGCGGCTGCGCGGTGACCTGCCAGGGGCCCACGAGCTCGGCGCCCGGGTGCTGGCCCGTTTCCGGGAGAGCAGGGGCGACGGGCACGCTCACACCCTGACGGCCATGGTGAACCACGCGGCGACGCTGCGCGCCGAGGGAGATCTCAACGGGGCCGACCGACTGCACGCCGAAGCAGCCGGGCTGTTCCGCGAGACGCTGGGGGAGCGGCACGTCTCGGCGCTGGTCTGCGACCTCGGCCAGGCAAGCAACCACTACGCGCGCTTCGACTTCGGGCGCGCCAGGGCACTCGACGAGGCGACGCTGGCCGCGCTGGCCCAGGTGTCGGGTCCCAATCACCCGCTGACCCACCTCTGCCGCGCCAACCTCGCCCTCGACCTGCGCGGCCTCGGCCTGTCGGAGGAGGCGGACGCCGCCAACGCGGAGGCCGTGAAGGGCTTCACCGAGGTCCTGAACCCCGACCACCCGTGGCTGATGGCCGCCCGTCTGCACCAGCGGATCGAGTGTGACCTGGCGCCGATGCCGATGTAGCGCTTCGCGCCCGCCCCGGAGCCGGCCAGCCGTGGGCGCACGGCGGCGATCAGGAGGAGGCCCATGACCCCCCGACGCACGGCAGCGCTGGTCGTCGGTATCGAGCGCTACGCGGCCGGCCCCGCCTGGCGGCTGCCGGGGCCGGCGCGCGACGCCCTGCGCTTCCGCGCCTGGCTGCTGAGCGCCGGGGTGCCGGAGCGCAACGTCCTGCTCCACCTGGCCCCCGAGTTCGGGGACATCGCCGGCGTCCCGCACCGCCCGGCCGGCCAGGCCGACATCCGGCACGCGCTGCTGACCGAACTCCCGGCCCTGGCCCCCGAGGTGGTCTGGATCTGGTGGGGCGGCCACGGCGTGCTCGACGAGCAGGAGAACAACCGGCTGTTCTGCGCCGACGCCACCGTCGCCGACAAGCGCAACCTGCACCTGGAGTCCGCCCGCGCCACCCTCGCGAGCGAGCTGCTGCCGGGGCACACCCGGCAGATCTGGGTGGTCGACGCCTGCCGCACCTTCGTCGAGGACCATCGCTTCCGCAACAGCCTGCCCACCGAGACGCTGCCCGCCGGCCGGCGCACCGGCGCCCATCAGCAGGCCGTGCTCCTCGCCGCGACCCGCGGCCAGCCGGCCGTCAACGACCCGCTGCGCCGCGCCGGCCTCTTCTCCGACGCCCTGCTCGACGTCCTCGACGGGCTCGCCGAGGACCCCGCGGCCGGCCCGTGGCCACCGGACCCCGATGCCCTGTACGAGCGGACGACCGCCCGGCTCGACCTGCTGCGGCAGCGGGGGAGCACCGAGCAACTCCCCACCCTCACCCTCCTCGGCC
>NZ_SMKC01000498.1 GCF_004348315.1 Streptomyces sp. 8K308
CCGCCGCACCGACGCCGTCCACCCCACCAACGGCCTCTTCGAGACCGACCCGCCCGAGCACACGCGGCTGCGCCGCGCCGTCAGCCCCTGGTTCACCCGCGACGCGCTCGACGGCCTCCGGCCCTTCGTCGAGGACACCGCCGAACGACTGGTCACCGCCGCCCTGCGCGAACCGGCCCCCGTGGACCTGATGACCACCCTCGCCCAACCCCTGCCCCTCGCCGTGCTCGGCCGCCTGCTCGGCCTCCCCGACGACGACCGACACGCCGAGCTGACCGAGTGGGTGACCGCCACCCTCTCCCTCTCCAGCCACTCCGTGGCCCACGCCAACGCCGGCCGCCAGGCCCTGCGCGACCACATCGCGGCCGTGGTGCGGCACAAGCGGGCCCGCCCGGACGACTCACTGCTCAGCGCGCTGGCCAACGCCGAGGACGCCGCCCGACTGGCCCCGGAGGAACAGATCACCATGGGCGTCACCCTCACCATGGCCGGATTCGAGACCACCGTCGCCCAACTCGGCCTCACCCTCATCGCGTGCTCGACCAACGCGACCGCTACCGGGCGCTGTGCGCGGACCGGACCCGCGTCCCGGACGTCGTCGAGGAGGCCCTGCGGCTGAGCCCACTGATCCACGCCGGGCTGCTCCGCGTCACCCTGCGGGACGTGACGCTCTCCGCCACCGTCATCCCTGCGGGCAGCGCCGTGCTGGCCGCCACCCACTCGGCCAACCGCGACCGCCCCGACGGCCCTCACCTCGCCTTCGGACACGGCCCGCACTACTGCCTGGGCGCGCCCCTGGCCCGCCTGGAGCTCACCACCGTGCTGCACAGCCTGGTCAGACACGCGCCCGAGCTGCGGCTCGCCACGCCCGCGCGGGACATCCCGCTCCTGCTCGGCGGCCGGTTCGCCCGTCCCGCCACCCTGCCGGTGCTCACCTGACGACGGCCTCAGGGCCCCTCTCCAACCGCCTTCCCCTGGTTTCCTCGACCACCCGCACGACGAAGAGCGCGGACAGCAGCGCGAAGCCGGCGTAGAGGGCGTACGTGGCCGAAAGATTCCACTCGGACAGGCGCGGAAAGCCCTCCGTGACGGCCCAGTTGGCGATCCAGTTGGAGGCCGTCGCCACCGACATGGCGGCCGCGCGCACGCGGAACGGGAACATCTCGCCGACCATGACCCACAGGATCACGCCCCACGAGACGGCGAAGAAGAGGACGAAGGTGTGGGCGGCGACCAGGGCCACCGTGCCCTGCGTCTCGGGGATCGAGATGTCGTCTCCCGCGCCGCTCTTGTGGGAGAAGGCCCACGAGGCGAAACCGAGGGACACCGCCATGCCGAGCGAGCCCACCAGGGCCAGCGGCTTGCGGCCGACCCGGTCGATGAACAGCATCGCCACGACCGTGCCGACGATGTTGACGATCGAGGTGGACAGGCTGATCAGCAACGAGTTCGCCTGGTCGATGCCGACGGACTGCCCGCGTGGACCCGACGAGCGAGTCAGCGGAATGGGTCGTGAACAGGCGGGACGGCGCCGTGCGGGACGTCGCTGCTAGTGTCCGGCCCGGCAGAGCGCGTCGACGGGGAATACGAGGAGCGATGGACGAGTTGATGGACGAGCGGACCGTGCCCGGGACCGCGCTGCGCGCGACGGCGGTCAGCATCGGCACCTCCTTCCTGGGCGACCCGCCGCAGCCGGACGGGACGCCGGCACCGGCCGCCGACGCCCTGGCGCGGGCGATGTTCGCCAGCCCCTTCGCCGTGATCGACACCTCGAACAACTACGCGCGAGGCCGCAGCGAAACCGTCCTCGGGGCCGCCGTCCGCCGCGATGGGCTGCCGGCCGGCAAGGCGATCGTCACCAAGGTCGACGCCGCCCCGGACACCGGAGCGCTGGACCGTGACCGGGTCTGGCGGTCGTTCGAGGAAAGCGTCGCGCGCCTGGGGATCGAGCGGCTGCCGCTACTCCACCTGCACGACCCCTACACCATCGAGGTCGAGGAGGCGTTCGCGCCCGGCGGGGCCGTACAGGGGCTGACCGAGCTGCGCGACCAGGGCCTGGTCGGGGCCCTCGGCATCGCCGCCGGCCCCGTCTCCCTGATGCGCCGGTACGCCCTCAGCGGCGCGTTCGACGTCCTGCTGACCCACAACCGCTACACGCTCGTCGACCGCCGGGCCGAGGAGCTGATCGACCTGGCGGCCGAGCGCGGCATCGGCGTCTTCAACGCCGCCCCCTTCGGCGGCGGTATCCTCGCCGGCTCAGGCGAGACGTACGCCTACCGGCAGGCCGGCCCCGAACTCCTCGCGTGGGTGGCGCGCGCCCGCGAGCTGTGCGGGCGGTGGGACATCCCGCTCCACGCCGTGGCGCTGCGGTACTCGCTGCGCCACCCGGGCATCGCCTCGACGATCGTGGGCGTCGGCCGCCCCGAGCGCCTTGCGCAGCTCGGGCGCCTCCAGGCCACCCCGATCCCGGAGGAGTTCTGGCCTGAGCTCGCCGCGCTTGGCACGCCGCCGTCGACGCTCGAGGACTGACGGCGTGCCGGCTCGTCGCCCCGCGTCCGCCACCGCCGACGCCGGCCCGGGTCGCCAGGCCGGGTGAGCCTCACTGCTCGCCGGTGAGGATCCAGCGGGCGGTGTGGCGGACGCCGTCGAGGTTCCGCACTTGGCCCACCGGGGCCGGCAGCTGATGCTTGGGCAGTGAGGTGACCCGGCTGATCGACACGCTGTCGTCCTCGCCCAACGGGGCGGCCCACACCACGTCGAGGTCGTCGTCGGCGTTGAAGGCGACGCCGGAGATCACGGCGAACAGCTCGCCGCCGTGCGGGACGACGTCGCCAGGACGCGGGTACCCCCCGGCGGCGATGGCCGCCCGGTGCCGGGCGCGGTACGCATCGGGGAACTCCGGGCGCGGCTCGTCGCCGGTCACCCCCCACACCAGGAAGTCCACCACGCCGCGTCGGATCAGAGGGTCCGCTCGTGCCCCACCGTGCCGTTGATGCTGAGGCCGCCGTCCACGACGATCTCCTGTCCCGTGAGGTAGCGGGATGCCCGCGAGGCGAGGAACAGCGCCACGTCGGCCATCTCCTGCGCCGTGCCGATCCGGCCGAGCGCGATGCGCTGTTCGTAGGTGGCGCGCACCGCCGGGGTGTACGCGGTGGCGTTCATCTCCGTGTCGGTGGCTCCCGGCGCCAGGGCGTTGACGGTTATGCGCGCCGGTGCGAGGTCGAGCGCGAGGGTCTTGGTGAGTCCGACGATCCCGGCCTTGGCCGTGATGTACGCGGACATCCCGCTGACGGCCAGCACGTCGGAGGCGGAGGACACGTTGATGATGCGCCCGCCGTTTCCCTGGGCCGCCATGCGGCTGGCCGCGGCCGAGCAGCCGTAGAAGTACCCGTGGAGATTCGGTGCCAGCACACCGTGCCAGTCCTCCGCGGTCACTTCGGAGAACGGCTTCACCATCAGGCGCGCGGCGTTGTTGACCCAGACGTCGATGCCGCCCCATCGCTGCACGGCTCCGTCGGCGAGCGCCTCGACGGCCGTCTGGTCACCCGTGTCTCCGCGCATGAAGAAGACCTCCCTGCCCAGCGCTCGAATCTCCGCGGCGGTCTCCTCGGCCGACTCGTCACCGTCGAGGTAGATGCCGGCGACGTCGGCGCCGGCCCGGGCCAGGGTCAGCGCGATCCGCCTCCCGATTCCCCTGGACACGCCGGTGACGACCGCACGACGGCCGTGCAGGGCGAACGGATCGGGTTCCTGTGCCATGGTGGTTCCTCCGTCTCTCGGCCGGTGGCCGTGGTCCCCGGTCCTCGGGGTGACTGCCTCCTCGCCGACCGTTCCCCGTCCACGACCAGGTTGCACCGGGTGACGGGAGCCTCCCGTGCCGCGGGCCCCGGCTCGGGGTTCGGGG
>NZ_SMKC01000499.1 GCF_004348315.1 Streptomyces sp. 8K308
AAAGAAAACCCCGAGTGAGCGCCCAGCACCGGGACAGGCATCTCGTATGCTCACCCCCACCAACGCCCGCACCACCCCCAGCACAGCGCAGCGCAGCCGCACCACCCGAAAGGAGCACAGGCCAAGTGACCGACACCGGCACGGAGGCGACGACCGAGGTTCCCGCGCGGACGACGGCGACCGGGACCCGACGCGGAACGGGCGATCCCGCCACCCGTGGGCGCACCACCATCTCCGACGGCGTGGTGGCGAAGATCGCCGGCATGGCGGCCCGTGACGTCGTTGGCGTCTACGCCATGGGCAGTGGAAGCGCCCGCACCCTGGGGGCGGTTCGCGATCGCGTGCCGGGCGGCAGCAGGTCGGCGACGCGCGGCGTCAAGGCGGAGGTCGGCGAGGTGCAGACCGCGCTCGATCTCGAAATCGTTGTGGAATACGGAGTTTCCATCGCCGCGGTATCCCGTACGGTACGGGAGAACGTCATCTCTGCCGTGGAACGGATGACGGGGCTCGAGGTCGTCGAGGTCAACATCAACGTCGGGGACGTCAGGTTGCCCGACGAGGAAGAGGACGACGACGAACGCCCACCGCTGCAGTAGGAGCGCGAGATGAGCATGGCTGTGATCGGCATGATCGCCGGCATGGCGCTGGGCTTCGCCGGATACTTCGGCGGCTTCGGGGCCTTTCTGCTGGTGGCCTCCCTGGGCGCGATCGGCTTCGTGGCCGGCCGGTTCGCGGACGGCGACCTCGAACCCGGGGACTTCTTCCGGGTCAGGGACCGCGGCGAGGACCGGCGGCGGTGAGCACGGTGGACATGGTGGCGGAGCCGTCGGTACCGGCCGCGGATCGCGGCGCGACCCGGATCTCCGAGCGGGTCGTGGCCAAGCTCGCCGCCCAGGCCGCCCGCGAGGCGCTCGGGGACGACGCCGAGCAGCACGCGACGGCCGTGGTGCGGCGGTCGCCCGACCCCTCGGGAGCCGGTGGGCTCGCCAGTGTTCAGCTGGAGGTCGAACTCGGGTATCCCTGTAATATCGGCGCCCGGTGCCGCCAGGTCCGCCGCCAGGTGGAGCGGCGCATCAGGGAGTTGGCCGGCATGGAGACGACCGACGTGGTCGTCGCGGTGGAACGGCTGCGTTCCGCGCACCTGACCGCCGACCGCAACGGCTCGGGGAGAGTGCGGTGATGAGCGACTCGGACGAGGACGTGGCCAACCCGGCCACCACCACACTGGAGAAGGCCGAGAAGCCGGCGGAGGCGCGAGCGGACGCCGAGGAGAGCGCGTTCGCCAAGACGACCTCCGCCGCCCGCTACGAGCCGGGCGCGGTCGAGTCGGAGACGGTGCCGCGGTTCTGGTCGGTGCGCCGGCTGCCGGCGGGCCTGGCCGCGGCGCTGCTAGTCGTGGCGGCCGGCGTGCCGCTGTACGACATCGTCTCGGTGCGGGCCGAGCGGCCGGCCGCCGCCTGGCGCCGCCGGCTCGCCGACGAGCTCGCCGCAAGGAGCCTGGACGACGCCTGGGTGGCGCTGGGCGCGGTGGCCGCGATGCTGCTCGGCGGCTGGCTCGTCGTCCTCGCCGTGACGCCAGGACTGCGGGGGCTGCTGCCGATGCGGCGCGGGGACGACGAGTTCCACGACAGGTTCCGGCGCGCCGGAATCGAGCGCGGGGCCGCCGCCGTGGTGCTGCGGGACCGGGCGCTCGAGGTGTCCGGGGTGCGCTCGGTGCGGGTGTCGGTCGGCCGCCGCCGGGTCAGGGTGTGGGCGCAGGCGCACTTCCGCGACCTGGACGTGGTCAGGGCCGATCTGGACGCGGTGCTCGGTGAGGGCATCGGGGAACTCGGCCTGGCCCGCCAGCCGGCGCTCGCCGTGCAGGTCCGCCGGCCGGCGAGGAGGTGACGGACGTGCTGACTGTCGTCAATCGGGTGCTGCTCGGCCTGCTGGGCCTCGCGCTGTTCGCCGGAGGTCTCGCGGTCACGCTGGCCGCGCTCGACCTCGCGCCGGGCAGCTGGCCCTGGAGCGGGCCGGAGGATGTGCTGCTGAGCGACGCCGACCGCACGCGGTGGCGGGACGAGGGCTGGTGGTGGACCACCGTCATCGGAGGGCTCGCGCTCGTGGTGCTGCTGTCCGTGTGGTGGCTCGTCGCGCAGCTGCGGCAGCGGCGGCTCGCCGAGGTGCTGGTGGACAGCGGCGACGGGGTGGGCGCGCTGCTGCGCGGCCGGGCGATGGAGGACGTGGTGGCCGCCGAGGCGGAGTCGCTGCCCGGCATCGACGAGGCCAGGGTCACGCTGGTCGGCCGCCGCACCCAGCCGAGGATCCGCGTCGGCCTGCTGCTCGCGCCGCACGCCAAGCCGGACGAGGCGGTGCGCCGCCTGCACCACGAGGCCGTGGAGCACGCCCGCGTCTCCGCCGGCCTCGATGTCCTTCCCGCCGAGGTCCGCCTCCGCTCCGCCAAGCACGCGCCGGAACGCCTGAGCTGACGACGCCGACGCCCCCGGGCGGGGCAGGGCCCACCACGGTGCCGAGCGGTCAGGACCGGGGGACGCCGGACGCCCTGGTGCGGCTGTCCAACGGCCGCGCCCGCGGCGGGCGGCGCCGGCCCGTGGCCGATCCATGAGGCGCTCGGTGCCCCGGTCCGGCCGGTCGCCGTGCCAGCGGCCGCCGGCGTGACGCTGCCTGGCGCGAGCCCGGCCCGGCTTGGCCGGCAACCGAACCGCGCGGGGCGAGAAGGGGATGGGTGGGGGAGAACCCTCAACGGCGGACGCGCGTCGCGAACGTCACGCCGGTGCGTGGTGGGGCGTGGGTGACCGCTCCTCCGCCCCGGCGGAGCCCGCCGCCTGACGCCGGTCCTGGACCTCCCGGCGCACGAGCAGGAACCACCCCACCGGCACGCCGGCCGCGAAGATCCACCACTGGAAGGCGTAGGCGAGGTGCGCGCCGATGCCGGTGTGGTCGGGCTCGGGCAGCGGCTGCGGCTGGCCCTCCTGCTCGGCCGGCTCTGGCGAGGTCTCCGTCAGCTCCAGATAGCCGCCCACCATCGGCACCCCGATGGCCTCCGACCGCTCCGCGCTGCTGATCATCATGACCATGCCGTCCGGCAGCCCCGAGCGCTCCCTGATGCCGGTCGTGGCGGAGGTCTCGTCGGCCATCAGCCGGCCGGTGACCGTGACCTCGCCGGACGGCGGGGCCGGGATCTCCGGAGTCCTGGTCAGGTCGGAGCCGGCCGAGATCCAGCCCCGGTTCACCAGCACCGCCGTGCCGTCCTCCTGGATCACGGGCGTGAGGACGTGGTAGCCGACGCTGCCGTCCGCGTTGGTGCGGTTGCGCACGACGACCTGGCCGTCCTCGTCGTAGACGCCGGTGGCGGTGACCGTGCGGTAGCGGTCGTCCGGGTCGGGCGCGCCGCCCACCGACGACAGCTCGCCCATCGGCACCGGCGGTGCCTCGAGGCTGGACGCGATCAGGTCGTTGCGCGCCACCCGCTGCTCGTGTCTGTGCAGCTGCCAGAACCCGAGCCAGATCATCGTCGGGATCAGCAGCAGGGCGACCAGGGTGAGGATCACCCACTGCCGGGACAGCAGAAAGCGGTACACAGCTGACGACCGTACCCGAAGGGGCTCACCTCTCCTGCGCCGGGGCCACGTCGCGCAACAACTGGGTGAAGGCCGCCTCATCCAGGATCGGGGTGCCCACCGCGCGGGCCCGCACCACCTTGGCCGTGGGCGAGTCCGGGTCGTTGGTGACCAGTAGGCTGGTGAACTTCGACACGCTGGACGCGACGTGCAGCCCGGCCTCGAAGGCCTGGTCCTCGAGCAGCTCCCGGTCCGTCGAGGTGTCGCCGGAGAACGCCACCCGCATCCCCTGCACGAGACGCCCGCCCGCCTGGTACCGGCCGGGGTTGGGGTAGGGG
>NZ_SMKC01000049.1 GCF_004348315.1 Streptomyces sp. 8K308
GCTGGGGGTCGGGCGGCCGGCACCGAGCAGCACGGCCATGACGCCGGCCGCCGCCCAGGCGAGCAGCACGGTGAGCGGGAAGGCCGCCCCCTGCCCGTCGAAGTAGGAGACGGAGCGCAGCAGGCTGGCGCCGGCGCCGGTGGGCAGCAACTGGCCGAGCGTGCCGACCGGTTCCGGCAGCATCTCGGGCGCCGAGCCGGCGCCCGACCAGGGGTTGCCGAGCACCATCAGCAGCAGCGCGCCGAGCCCGATGCCGCGCGGGCCGAGCAGCGCGGCCGCGCCGGTGACGGTGGCGGCGCCGGCGAGGGCGAACACGCTGAGGGCGGCGGTGACCGGCAACCAGTCGCCGCCGAGCACGTCCAGCCAGCCGTGGCCCATCCAGGCCGTGAGCAGGCCGATCGCCGGCGCCCCGCAGCCCAGGGCGAGCAGCGCCCAGCGACCGCGCAGCCGGGTGGCGGTGATCGCCGCGCCGGTCGCGAGGCCGAAGATGGCCAGCGGCAGGACGCTGGCGGTGAAGGCGGCGCCGCGTGGGTCGGTGGCCGGCGCCGGCACCACGTCGACGACGGTCACCTCGCCGCGCTCCGCCGCCTGCCCGGCGGCGATCTGCTGGAGCAACTGGGCGACGGCGGGGCCGGCGGCCGAGGCGGTGAGGAGCCGCGGCTCCTGGCCGTCGGCGACGAACGCGCCGTAGATCTCGCGGTGCGTTATCGCCTCGCGGGCGGCGGCCTCGTCCGGGTAGCGGTGGACGTCGAACGCGCCGTCGGCGCCGGCGAGTTGGTTGGCGATCCGGTCGGTGGCCACGGGCGGGCCCGCGACGCCGACGGGGAGGTCGCGGGGGGCGGAGCGGGCGCCGGGCCAGACGAAGGCCCAGAGCATGAAGGTGATCAGCGCCGGCACGAGGAGGGCGACGATCAGCAGGCCGCGGCGGTGAGACACGGCGGAGCCTCCGAACATCAAAGAGAAGGATCATTCGTTTTACATTCATCACGGTGCTCCGCTCCGCGGCGGCTTGTCAAGAATGAATGTTCGTTTTATCTTCTTGGGTATGGCGCGCGTCTCCCAGGAGCACCTTGAGGCTCGCCGGCGGCAGATACTCGAGGGCGCCGCCCGCGTGTTCGCCCGTGACGGCTTCCACGGCGCCTCGATGCAGGACGTGTTGCGCGAGAGCGGCCTGTCCGCCGGTGCCGTCTACCGGTACTTCCCGAGCAAGGACGCCATGATCACGGCGCTCGCGACCGAGGTGCTCGGCGTGGTGCGTGCGGCGTTCGAGCCCATCGCGGCCGCCGAGCGGCCCAACCTGCCCGACGACATCGTCCACGCGCTCGACCGGGTCTGGTCCACCCTGCCCTACGCGCCCGCGCTGCTGCCCCACGTGTGGACGGAGACGCTGCGCAACCAGGAGTTGTCCACCGTGCTCCAGGAGGGCCTCGGGCGGCTGCTCGACCTGTGGGAGGCGCTGCTGGCCAGGTACCAGCGCAACGGCTGGATGCGCGGTGACGTCCCGCCGCGCGACGTCGCCCGCACCCTGCTCGCCTGCGTGCAGGGCTTCCTGCTCCAGCGGGTCATCTTCGGCGAGGCCGACGTGTCGATCCTGGCCAACGGCCTGCGCGGCCTGATGACCCTGCGGCAGCCGGGTCCGACGGAGTCCTAGGTTCTGCCGCCAGGGCAGGGCCTAGCTCTCGGTCGGCGGCTGGAACTTGGCGCCGAGGCGGCGGTCGACGGCCAGCGAGATCGCCGCCGACACCGCCCGCTTCACCAGCGGCCGCAGCCGCTCCAACGCCTCGGTGAGCCGCTCGACGTCCTCGGCCGACAGCGGATGCCGGTCGCCGTCCCGCCCGTCGTGCCCCAGCAACTCGGGGACCACGTGCGCGCGCAGCACCTCGGTGAACACCCCGGCCAACTCCTCGGCGTGGTCGCGCAACACCTGCCCGGCGACCAGCACCACGGGCAGCGGCAGGCCCTCCTCGACCAGCGCGGAGGTCGCCTCGAGCAACTCGCGGCTGAAGTGCACGATCTCGTCCCCGGCCACCGTGAGATAGCCGGTCTCCACCGCCGCCGCCAGGTTCTCCGGGGAGTCGCCGTCCGGCCAGTACGAGGCGAGCTCGGCGCGCGTCAGCCGCAACGGCCGCTCCTCGGCCCAGGGCGGCGGCTCGGTGGGCTGCGGCAACGGCTCGGCGAGACCCAGGAGTTCGGCCGTGCGCTCGGTGTCGTGGCCGGCGGTGAACGCGGCGATCAGCTCCGCTATGCCGCCCAGCGTGTGGCCGCGGGCCAGCAGTGCCGCGATGGTGCGCAGCCTGGACAGGTGGCTCTCGTCGTACCACGCCACCCGGCCGACGCGGCGTGGCGGCGGCAGCAGCCGACGCTCCCGGTAGTAGCGCAGGGTGCGCTCCGGTATGCCGGCCGCCTCCGCCAACTCGGCGGCCCGGTACTGGCCAGGTGCCTGGGGTGCCTCGGATGCGTGCACAGTTCGCAGTCTAGAGAGCGCACGCACCCTACCGGGCAGTAAGAAGCTGCCCTACACTCCCCAGCAACCCGCCAGTGATCACTGGCTCATTGCTGGCGCGCGACCGGTCACTTCCGCACGGGACACGGAAGGAGCTGAGCGACTGATGCATGTGAGGGTGGCGGTCGTCGGGGCCGGCTTCGGCGGCCTGGGGGCCGCGGTGCGGCTGCGCCGGCTCGGCGTCACCGACCTCCTGATCCTCGAACGCGCCGGCGCGGTGGGCGGCACCTGGCGCGACAACACCTATCCGGGCTGCGCCTGCGACATCCCCTCCCACCTCTACTCGTTCTCCTTCGCCCCCAACCCGCACTGGCCGCGCAGCTTCTCCGGGCAGCCGGAGATCCGCCGCTACCTGGAGCACCTGACCGACGGCTTCGGGCTACGGCCCCACCTGCGGCTCGACTCCGAGGTCACCGCGGCCCGTTGGGACGGCGACGCGCTGCACTGGGAGATCGATACCAGCACCGGGCCGCTCACCGCCGAGGTGCTGGTCTCCGCCACAGGACCGCTCTCCGAGCCGAGTCTGCCCGACGTGCCGGGCCTCGACGGCTTCCCCGGCGCCGTCTTCCACTCCGCCCGCTGGGACCACGGCGTCCCGCTGCGGGGCCGGCGGGTCGCCGTCGTCGGCACCGGCGCGTCGGCCGTCCAGTTCGTGCCCGAGATCCAGCGCGAGGTCACCGAACTCACCGTCTTCCAACGCACCCCGCCCTGGGTGCTCCCCAAGGGCGACCGACCCGTCACGGCCGCCGAGCGCGCCCTGTACTCCCGGCTCCCGTTCACCGGCACGCTCCGCCGCCAACTCGCCTGGGGACTCAGGGAACTCCAGGTCGGCGCCTTCGTCAGGCACCCCGAACGGATGCGCGCCGTCGAGCGCCTCGCCGCCCTCCACCTGCGCCGCGCCGTCCCCGACCCGGAGCTGCGCCACCGGCTCACCCCCGACTACCGCCTCGGCTGCAAGCGCGTCCTGCGCTCCAACGACTGGTACCCGACGCTCGCCAGACCCCACGTGCGGCTGGTCGCCTCCGGGCTGCGCGCGGTGCGCGGCGCCACCCTGGTCGCCGAGGACGGCCGCGAGACCACCGCCGACGTCCTCGTCCTCGGCACCGGCTTCCGGATCACCGACCAGCCCGTCGCGCGCCGCGTCACCGGCGCCCACGGCACCACCCTCGCCCACGAGTGGCGCGAGGGGATGGCCGCGCTGCGCGGCACCACGGCCGCCGGCTTCCCCAACCTGCTCACGGTCATCGGGCCCAACACCGGGCTCGGCAACAACTCGATGATCCTCATCATCGAGGCCCAACTCGCCTACCTGGCGGACTTCATGAGAAAACTCGCCGCCCTCGCGCCGCCCGGCGGCCGCGCCGCGCTCACCCCACGCCCGGACGCGGTGCGCGCCTGGCGCGGACTGCTGGCCGCCCGGCTGCGGAACTCGGTCTGGAACACCGGTGGTTGCCGCAGCTGGTACCTGGACGCCAGGGGCCGCAACACCACCGTGTGGCCCGGCACCATTGCCGAGTTCCGCCGCGTCACCGAGCAGGTCGACCTCGCCGAGTACGAGGTGCTGCGCCGCGAGGCGGTGGCCGCCCGTGCCTGACCGCGTCCAGTGGTCGACCGTCGTCTCCACCGGCGGAGCCCGACTGCACACCGAGGTGCACGGCCCGGAGGACCGGCCCACCGTCGTGCTGGTGCACGGCTGGGCCTGCGACACCGGCTTCTGGCGGCCGCTGCGCGAGCGGCTGCTGCCGGAACACCGGGTCGTCGTCTACGACCAGCGCGGCCACGGCCGCACCCCGGCCACCCCGGGCGCCTGCTCGCCAGAGGCGCTGGCCGACGACCTGTGCGCGGTGCTGACCGCCACCGTGCCGTCCGGCGCGCGTGCCGTCGTCGCCGGCCACTCGATGGGCGCCATGACCGTCGTGGCCGCCGCCGCGCGACCCGAGCTGCGCGACCTCGCCGCCGCGACCCTGCTCTGCTCCACCGGCGTCGACCGGCTCACCGCCGCCTCCACCGTCTTCCCGCTCCCGCCGGGCCGCGCCCGCGGCCGCGCCCAGCGACTGCTGCTGACGACCCGGCTGCCCTACGGCCCGGTCACCCCGCTCAGCCGCCAGCTGGTCCGCTACGTCACCATGGGCCGGGCGGCCACCGCCGAGCAGCGGCGCACGGTCGCCAGGATGGTCTCCTGCTGCCCGCGCCTGGCCCGCGCCGAGTGGGGCGGGATGCTCGCCGACCTCGACCTGTCACCGCTGCTGCCCCGCCTCGACCTGCCGACCACCGTGGTGCACGGCACCGTCGACCGGCTCACCCCCCTCGCCCACGCCCGCCGCACCGCCGGCCGGCTGCCCCGCCTCGTGGAACTCGTCGAACTGCCCGGCATAGGGCACATGGCCCCCTTCGAGGCCCCGGACCGCGTCATGCAACCGTTGATCGCCCTCGTGAAGGAGCACCTCCTATGAGCACACGCCGGCACGCGGTGCGCGGTCGGGTCGCTGTCATCACCGGAGGGGCGCGCGGCATCGGCGCCGCGCTGGCACGCACGCTGTCCGAGCGGGGCGCCACGGTCGCCCTGGTCGGCCTCGAACCCGACGAGTCACGGTCCGTGGCCGAGTTTCTGCCGGGACCCACGGGGCACTGGCACGCGGACGTCACCGACGAGGCCGCCATGGCCGAGGCGGCCCGACGGGTCGCCGAGCGGTTCGGCCGCGTCGACGTCGTCGTCGCCAACGCCGGGGTGGCCGCCGGCGGTCGCTTCGCCGACTCGGACGACGCCGGCTGGCGGCGCGTCATCGAGGTCAACGTCGTCGGCTCCGCCGTCACCTGCCGCGCCTTCCTGCCCGCGCTGCGGGCCAGCCGGGGCTACTTCCTCCAGATCGCCTCGCTCGCCGCCCTCACCCCGGCCCCGCTGATGACCGCCTACTGCGCCTCCAAGTCCGCCGCCGAGGCCTTCGCGCACGGCCTGCGGCCCGAGGTCGCGGACGACGGCGTCCGGGTGGGCGTCGCCTACCTCGGCTGGACCGACACCGACCTGCTGCGCGGCGTCGACGAGGACCCCGCCCTGCGCCTCGGCCGCTCGCTGCTGCCCTGGCCCACCAACCGCACCAACCCGCTCCCGCCCGCCGTGGCACGGCTCGCCGACGGCATCGAACGGCGCGCCGCCCACGTCTACGGCCAGCGCTGGGTCCGCGCCGCCCAGCCGCTGCGGCCCCTGATCCCGACCGTGCTCGCCAGCCCCTGGGCCGTGCGCCGGCTGCGCCGGGTGACCGGCCACCCACGCCACACCCTCGTGGGCCCGAGCGGCCGGGCGGCGACCCGGCCGCCCGAGGACGAGAACGCCTAGAACCGCCAGCGCGTCTGCGCGTAGTCGCCCTTGCGGAAGCCGAGGGCCACCAAGGGCCACCGAGGGCCGCAGCCGGTAGACGAGGGCCCGCTGGCCGAGGCGGTTCCTGAAGGCGCCCTCGTGGACCTCGTACCGCCAGTCCTCGCCGTACTTGGCGACGAACGCCTCCGCGACGCGGCGCAGCTCCGCCTCGTCGCCGACCGGCCGCGCGCTGCCCTCGACCACCAGGTCGAGCCCCCGGTCGAGCGCGCTGTCGCCGGTGGTCAGCACGCAGCGCGGATTGGCCGCCAGGTTCCGCACCTTCCGCTCGCCGGGCTGCCCGTCCGGGCGCACCGTGGAAAGCCAGTACACCTCGGCCTCCCGCAGCCCGCGCCGCGCCTCGGCCCAGGGCGTCGGCCGGCCGCCCGGCGCGCTGTAGCGGGGGTCGAGCTCGGTGCTCCGGGGCTCGGGCTCGCTGTCGCTGAAGTCGGCGGACGGCATGGGCGGCTCCTCGGCTGTGCGACGAAGGGTGCTGGAACGCCGACCGTCGCCGGCCGCGGAACTCATCGGTCGCGACACGCGTGCGTGGGGCGCGCCCGTCGCCGGGCCCGCCCCACGTCGTCGGCCGTCATCGGCCGGTCGTCACCGGTCGCGGTCCTCGTCCAGGGCGCTGCCGCGCAGGTCCTTGCCACGCTGGGACATGTCGCCCTGGCCGCGCCCCTGTCCCCCCTCCTGCCTGTGCTGGGTGCCCCTGCCGCTCATGGCCTGTCTTGCGCGGTCCTGGAGCTGCTGGGCCTTCTCCCTGAGCTGGTCCGCTATGCCCATGCGCTGCCACTCCTCACCTACACGTCGAAGAAACCGTGGCTCTTCCAGCGTGTCACGATCGGGTGAAGCGCGCATATCGGATCAATCTCGCTCCCGTCGGGTCAGTCGGGCCGGCCGGTGGTGCGGGGCGGCAGCGGCGGTCGCCGCCGGTCCGGGATGTCCCGGTAGCCGGGCGGCGAGGCGGCCGGTCGCCGCTCAAGCAGGTCGAGCGCCACCCGCACCGCCGTGTCGAGCACCACGGAACGCCCCTCGGCCCAGTCGATCGGCGACCGCACCGCCTCGATGTCCGGCTCGACCCCCCGGTTCTCGACGGTCCAGCCGTACGTGTCGAACCAGGCCGCGTTCATCGGCACGGTGATGTCCGTGTCGTCGGCCAGCTGGTGCTCCCCGGTGATCCCGACCACCCCGCCCCAGGTCCTGCCGCCCACCACGGGCCCCAGCTTCAGCAGCCGGAACGCGGCCGTGATCATGTCGCCGTCCGACGCGGTCGCCTCGTCGGCCACCGCCACCACCGGGCCGCGCGGCGCGTTCGAGGTGTACGAGACCGGCTGCGCGTGCCGCGTCAGGTCCCAGCCCAGGATGGTGCGGCTCAGCTTCTCGATCACCAACTCGCTGATGTTGCCGCCCGCGTTGCCCCGCACGTCCACGATCAGCGCCTGCCGGGAGAACTCCATCCGCAGGTCACGGTTGAACTGCGCCCACCCGGAGCCGCCCATGTCCGGGATGTGCACATAGCCGCAGCGCCCGCCGCTCAGCTCGCGCACCAGCTCGCGGCGCCTGGTCACCCAGTCCTGGTAACGCAGCGGCCGGTCGTCGATCAGCGGCATCACCGCGATCCTGCGCTGCCTGCCGTCCTCCTCCGTGAACGCCAACTCCACACTGGTGCCGCCCGTTCCGGCGAGCAGCGGCCATGGGCCCGCCACCGGGTCCACCGGCCGGCCGCCGACGTGCGTCAGCACCGCGCCCTCCCGCACCCCGCTGCCGGCCAACGGCGAACGCGCCCTGGAATCCGAGGAGTCACCCGGCAGGATGCGCGTCACCTGCCACGAACCCTCTCTGGTGCGTGAGAAGTTGACGCCGAGCAGACCCTGCGCCCGCTGGTAGTGCGCCGGTCCCTCGTTGCGGCGGGCCGGGGTGACGTAGGCGTGCGAGGTGCCGAGCTCGCCCAGCGTCTCCCAGAGCAGGTCCGCGAACTCGTCCGGGCTGGCGACCCGTTCGACCAGCGGCCGGTACTGGTCGAGCACGGCGGGCCAGTCCACGCCGCCCATCCCCGGCTCCCAGAAGTAGTCGCGCACGATGCGGCCGGCCTCGTTGAACGACTGCCGCCACTCGGCGGCCGGTTCGGACGTGTGCACGATCCGGCGCAGGTCGACGTGGACGGTTGAGTCGCTGTCGCCGCTCTCCGTGGCCGGGACGGCCCGCAACTCCTCGTCCTCGCACACCACCAGCCGGGTGCCGTCGCCACTCGGCACGAACCAGTCGACGTCGTCGGTGAGTTCGGTGCGCTTGTTCTTGGCCGGATCGAAGTGCTCGAGGGTGGGCTTGCCCGAGGTGTCGTCCGGATTGACGAACGTCTCGCCGAGCGCGCCGGAGATCGGCCACCGCAGCCACACCAGGCCGCCACCGGCTACCGGATGCAGCGAGCTGTACTTCGACGCGGCGACGGGGAACGGCGTCACCCGGCTGCCGAGCCCCTCCGCCTCGACCTGCACGGCGCCCTCCTCGCCGCCCGCGTCATCCGGATCGAGCCCACCGGCGGCCGGCCGCCCCTCGGGCGTGATCGCGAACGGCGAACGGGTGGCGGAGGACAACGGCACCAGGTACGGGCGGCAGCCGAGCGGGAAGGACAGGTCGCCGGTGTGGACGTCGTAGACCGGGTCGAACCCACGCCACGACAGGAACGCCAGGAACCGGCCGTCACTGGTGAACACCGGCTCCTCGTCCTCGAACCTGCCGTCCGTGACGTCGATGATGGTGACCTCCTCGACGCCCAGCTTGGCGATCTTGATCTGCGTCAACGAGCGGCCGATCCCGGGGTGCGCCCAGGCCAACCACTGCGAGTCGGGCGAGAACGCGAGATCCCTGACGGGGCCGTTGACGGAACGAATCACCTCCATGGCCTTGCGGCCTGCCGCGTCCCCGGCCTTGCGGCCTGCCGCCTCCTCCCCACCGGTCGCCTCGCCGGCGGCCGAACCGGGCACGCCCCCGTCGGACTCCGAACCCGCCGCGGAGGGCCCCGCGTCCCCCGCCTCCGGCACGACCACGACCGGTCCGGCCGCCGCCAGGCCGGCTTCGCCGGCGGCGGGCTCGTGTCCGGCCGCCTCGGCGCCATGCGCCTGCGGCGTGGCGTCGCTGCTGGGCTGGCGCCCGCCGGCCGCGCCGGCCGCCAGGCCGGCGGTAGCCGGCTCTTGCCGCGCCGGAGGCGCGGCCGGTTCCTCCCGCGCCTCCGGCGCGGTTGGTGGGGGGACTTCGATGAGGAGGAGGCGGCCGTCGTGGGTGGCGGCGGCCAGGAGTTCGCCGTCGGGGGAGGCGTGGAGTTCGCGGACGTGGCCGAGGTCGCCGGTGGCGAGGCGGAGCGGCGCGACGTCGCCGCTGGCGCGCGGGAGGTAGGCGATCTCTATGGCGTCCTCGCCCGAGGCGTCCGTCACATAGGCGATGCGGCCCGTGTCGCCCAGCATCTCGGGGAGCCTGACCCGCACCCCCGTCGTCGCCGAGAGGGCCCGCGCCGGGCCGTCGCGGTGGGTGAGCCAGTAGAGCGCGCCCCGCACGCAAACCGCGCTGGCGCGGCCCGTCGTGTCGACGGCGAGCGCGTCGACGTTGGCGGCCGTCCGCACCTGGTAGGGGCGGCGGCCGGTGCGCGGGCCGCCGAGGCGGACGTCGAGGCGGCGGGGGCGTGACCCGGGGGTGAGCTCGTCGACCAGCCACAGTCCGCCCCCGCACTGGTAGACGACCCGCCGGCCGTCCGTCGCCGCGTGGCGGGCGTAGTACGCGTCGTGGTCGGTGTGCCGCCACAGCTCCGTGCCGTCCGGCCGGCAGGAGTAGAGGTTGGCGACCCCCTCGTGGTCGGAGAGGAACGCGACCCGGTCGCCCACCAGCATCGGGCAGTCGAGGTGGCCCTCGAGGTCGGCGAGGAGCCGGCTGCCGTGGTACCAGAGCTTGCCCATGGCGCCGCCGCGGTAGCGCTTCCACGCGGCCGGCTCGTGCGGCGCCTTGCCCGTCAGCAGCAGGGTGCGGCGGTCCGCGCCGGCGCCGGAGACCGCGATGTCGGCGACCGGCCCCCACGGCAGCTGCTCGCCCGGGCCACCCGCCGTCGGCACCGTGTACGACCAGGTGAAATGGGAGAACGGCTGGTTGTGCGAGCTCACCGCGAGCACCCGGCTCTCGCCCGACGCGTCGGGCGGCGTCCACCCCCGGACCCGGGTGTCGTAGGAGGCCCAGTGCGTCAGCTGGCGGGCCGGGCCGCCGCCGACCGGCAGCAGGTGGATCTCGGGATCCAGGGTGCGCCAGCTGGTGAACGCGATCAGGTCTCCGTTGGGGGAGAATCGAGGATGTCCGACCTGGGTCCGGTCGGCGGTCAGCCGCCAGGCCCGCTCGGACGTCCGGCCGGGGGCTGGCAAGGGGGCCAGCCAGAGATCGTCCTCGGCGACAAAGCACAGTGAGTCACCGTGCATGTGCGGGAAGCGTGGATACGCGTCGGCAGTTGAGTTGGATTCGTCGCTCACGGTTCCCATGCTTCGGCTCGCCGAATACACCGGCAAGTCACCGAAGGCCGACAAGAGGCGGGAAATGTGACCTCAGTCACCTTTTTTTGTGGGGGCTCACCCTGTCCGGCTGGCATCGCGTCTCGTCGCATGAGCTGACAAATCTCATCTCCCGATCACGACCGATCCACGACACCCGGACAGGAGACCCTGCCCCGTGGCCACCTTTCTCTACAAACTCGGCCGGCTAAGCTTCCGGCGCCGCTGGTGGGTGGCGCTGAGTTGGGTGGTGCTGCTTTTCGCCATCGGCACCGCCGCTTCGAACGCCGGCGATCCCCCTGAGGAATCGTTCTCGCTGCCTGGCACGGAGACCGAGCAGGCCCTCAACCTGCTGGAGAGTGAGTTCCCCGCAGCCAACGCCGAGGGCGTTGGTTCCACCGTCGTCTTCCAGGCCCCGGAGGGCGAGCAGCTCACCAGCCCGGAGAACGAGGCCGCCGTCCGCGAGACCCTCTCGGCGCTGCAGGAGGCCGACCACGTCATCTCGGTGAACGACCCGTTCGTCGAGGGCTCGGGCCAGGTCAGCCAGGACGGGCGCACCGCCTTCGCCGAGGTCGAGTACAACGCCTCCTTCGCGGACATCACCGAGGAGATGCAGCAGGAGCTGTTCGACGCCATGGAGCTGGCGGAGGACGGCACCGGGCTCACCGTCGAGGCCCAGGGCGAGGTCGCCATGGGCCCGCAGGAGATGGGCGGCGCCGCCGAGCTGATCGGCGTCGGGGTCGCGGCCGTCGTGCTGGTCATCACCTTCGGCTCGCTGATCGCCGCCGGCGTGCCGCTGCTCACCGCGCTGATCGGCGTCATGATCGGCTCGATGGGCATCACCGCCCTGGCCGCCACCCTGGGCCTCTCCGGGGAGACCGGCATCCTGGCAACGATGATCGGCCTCGCGGTCGGCATCGACTACGCGCTCTTCATCGCCTTCCGCTACCGGGCCGAGCTGATCGAGGGGCACAGCCGCGAGGAGGCCGCCGGTCGCGCGGTCGGCACCGCCGGCTCGGCCGTGGTCTTCGCCGGCCTGACGGTGATCATCGCGCTGGCCGGCCTGGCCATCGTCAACGTGCCGATCCTCACCAAGATGGGACTGGCCGCCGCGGCCGCCGTCGTCATCGCCGTGCTGATCGCGCTGACCCTGGTGCCGGCCGTGCTGGGCATGGTCGGCAAGCGGATCTTCGGCCGCCGGGTGCGCAAGGCCAACCCGGAGACCGGCGTCCCGGCTCCGGTGCCCGTCGATGGCAAGCAGAACGCGGGCACCCGCTGGTCCCGCTGGATACTCCGCCGCCCGGCCATGGTGCTGGTGGCCGCCGTGCTCGGCCTCGGCGTGCTGGCCGTGCCGGTCGCCAGCATGGAGCTCGGCCTGCCGGACAACAGCACCCAGCCCGAGGACACCACGCAGCGCAAGGCGTACGACATGCTGAGCGAGGGCTTCGGCCCCGGCTTCAACGGCCCGCTGATGATGGTGCTCGAGGGCGGTGACGGCACCGACCTCACGGCCGCCGCCGAGACCCTGCGCTCGGAGCTCGACGGCTACGACGATGTCGTGGCCACCACCCCGGCCATGCCCAACGAAAACGGCACGGTCGCCATCGTCAACGCCTTCCCGGGGTCGAGCCCGGCCAGCACCGAGACCACCGACCTGGTCTCCCACCTGCGAGACGACTTCGCGCCCGACTTCGAGGCCGAGACCGGCGTGCAGCTGTACATCTCCGGCACGACCGCGATCAACAGCGACTTCTCCCAGGTGATGAACGACGCGCTGGTCCCGTACCTGGCGCTCGTGGTCGGCCTGGCGTTCATCCTGCTGGTGCTCGTCTTCCGGTCGATCCTGGTGCCGCTGAAGGCCGCGCTCGGCTTTTTGCTCTCCGTGCTGGCCGCGCTCGGCGCCGTCGTCGCGGTCTTCCAGTGGGGCTGGGCCGCCAACCTCATCGGAGTCGAGGAGACCAGCCCGATCATGTCGATGATGCCGATCTTCATGATCGGTGTGATCTTCGGTCTGGCCATGGACTACGAGGTCTTCCTGGTCACCCGGATGCGTGAGGCCCACGTCCACGGCGAGGGCTCGCACCAGTCCGTGGTCACCGGCTTCCGCCTCAACGCCCGGGTGGTCACCGCCGCCGCGGCCATCATGATCAGTGTGTTCGCCGGCTTCGCCGTGACCTCGAGCGAGGACATGGTCAAGATGATGGGCTTCGGCCTCGGCATGGCGGTCCTGCTGGACGCGTTCGTGGTCCGCATGACCATCGTCCCGGCGCTCATGGGCCTGCTGGGCGAGCGCGCCTGGTGGCTGCCGAGGTGGCTGGACCGCATCCTGCCCAACGTCGACGTGGAGGGTGAGTCCCTGGAGAAGTACCTCAAGGCCAACGGCAAGGGCCGTGACGCGCTCGAGAAGGAGCGGGAGCCGGCTGGCGTCAGCTGAGCCGCGCCGATCCCGGCCGTTCGAGCCGCACACCGGGAGTCGTGAGAGGAGCCCGGCGCCGAGCGCGAGTTCTACCGGTGTCGCTCGTCAACGCCGGTTGACGTGGCGCCCCCACCGCCCGGGACCCGACGCACCACCCGGAGCAGGTACTCCTTGCGGTTGAGGGGGTTCGCGTCGGTCCGCGGACGCTCGGGCGCCGGGCCCCGCACCGGCCGGTAGTGGTGGAAGGCGGCCTCGAGCAGCCCCTCGCCGCTGGTCAGCGTCGGCAGCCGCTGCTCCAAGTCGTGGACGCGGGCGGCCGGGATGTCGCCCTCGATCACCACCAGGTCCCCGCTGTTCGCCGTCGTGTGCGGCACGGCGTCGAGCCTGGCCAGCACCGGGAGCAGCACCCCGGGCGACGCCTCGGGGGCCTCGATCCGGAACCGGTGCAGGGGCTCGTGGACCACGGTGCCGGCCCGCCGCAGCGCGGTCATCAGCACCAGCGGGGTCAGCTGCCGGAAGTCGGCCCCCGTGCTCGACATGCTCTTGTCGAAGATGGCGTGCGCGTGGCTCTGGCGCGGCGCGTAGCCGGAGTGGGTCATGGTGACCACGCAGTCCGGGATCGGCCAGCCGTGCGGCCCCTGGGCCAGCGTCTCGCGGACGGTGTCCTCGACGGCCCGGAAGAACGCGTAGGGCATGGAGCCGAGTTCGACGCCGAGCCGGAAGGTCACGCCCGCGCCGTCCGGCGCCGGCTCGACCCGCAGGCCCACGGTGGCCAGGAACGGGTTGTCGTCCTTCCCCTTGAACTCGGCCGCCTCCCCGACCCCGGCCAGCCGCTCCACGTGGAGGGTCGTGGTGGGGTGCGGGACCACCTCGATGCCGAACTCCTCGGCCAGCGTGGCCTGGATGACCTCCTTCTGCACCTCGCCGTAGAGCGAGACGTGGATCTCCTGCCGGAGTTCGTCCCGCCGCAGGTTGATCAGGGGGTCCTGCTCGGCGAGTTCGGTGAGCGCGGCGTGCAACGCGCCCCGGTCGGCGGGGTGCGCCGGGGCGACCACCGTCTCGAGCGAGGGCGGCGGGAAGTACCGCTCGGCCGCGCCCACCGGGCCCGGGTCGCCGACGGCGTCGCCGATCCGGACGGCCGCGAGACCGCTCAACAGGCCGATCTGGCCGGCGGACACGGACCCGCGGCGCGCCGTGCCGCCGCGCTCGAACACGGCGACGCCCGTCACCTTCGCCTCCCGGCCGGCGCCGAAGCACACCGTGTCGCGGACCGACACGGTGCCGGCGCGCATCCGGACGTAGGCGAACTTCTCGCCGCCAGGGCCGCGTTCGATCTTGAAGACGGTGCCCGCCGGCTCGCCATCGGGCGCGCCGGTGGCGGCCGGCAGCAACGCTTGGATCCCGCCGGCGAGTTGGTCGACGCCGGCGCCGGTGATGGCCGAGCCGAAGAACAGCGGGTGGACCAGGGCGCGCCCGGTCTGCGCGGCGAGCGCCGCCCGCAGCCGGTCGGGTCCGAGCCGCCCCGGCTCCTCGTCGACGTACGCGGCGAGCAGCGCGTCGTCGTGCTCGGCCAGCACCTCGGAGAGGCGGGCGGTGAAAGCCGGTTCCGCCGGGTCGAACGGCGTGCAGTCGGCGTCCCGGGTGCCGAGCCGACGTGGGACGCCCATCGGGACCACGGCGGGGGAGAGCCTCCGGGCGATCTCGTCGAGCAGCGTGCCGTGCCGGGCGCCGGCGCGGTCGATCTTGTTGACGAAGAGCAGGGTGGGGATGCGCAGCCGGCGCAGCGTGTGCAGCAGCACGCGGGTCTGTGCCTGCACCCCCTCGACGGCCGAGACGACGAGCACGGCGCCGTCGAGCACGCCGAGCACCCGCTCGACCTCGGCGATGAAGTCGGGGTGTCCTGGGGTGTCGATCAGGTTGACGGTGCGGTCGCCGAGGGCGAAGGAGACGACGGCCGACCGGATGGTGATGCCGCGCCGCCGCTCCAGCGCGAGCGAGTCGGTCTGGGTGCTGCCGGCGTCGACGCTGCCGATCTCGTCGATGACCCCGGCGTCGTACAGCAGCCGTTCGGTCAGGCTGGTCTTGCCGGCGTCAACATGGGCCAGGATGCCCAGGTTGAGAAAGATGGGCTTGCTCACAGAGCGTCAGGTCCTCTGGGTCGAAGGGGGTTTCCTGCTTCGCGGACGCGGACGCTGTCCTCATCTCCGACTCCTCCCTCTCCCGGAGCTCCTGATGCTCGTGGTGGTGGCCGAGGGAGTACAACAGACCGCCGCCTGGGCGGCAACCGATTTGCGGTGCCGGGGTTATGGTTATGTCGACAAGGTGATCAAACCGGGAGGCAATGGTGCGACGCGGTCCGGGAAAGCCCCTGTTGACGGCCTTGTTGGCGGCTCTCGTGGCCCTCGTCCTTGGCGGCCCGCTGGCCGCGCCCGCCTCGGCCGCGGCTCCGCCGTCCGGGTGCGTCCCGGAGATCCCGCTCGACGACACCGCGGGCGCCGAGCGTCTGCTGGCGCGGGTCGACGCGCTGGAGGCCGCCGGCCGCGGCCGGGCGGAGATCGACGCGGCGCTCGCCGAGGAGGCGTGCCTGGTGCGGGCCAGCGCGGCGGCGGCCGAGGTGCCGTCGACGTCCAACCTGGTGGTCGCCACGCCCGACGTCTACCGGATCGCCACGGTCAACGGGCGGGACCGCTGGGTGGCCATGACCGACTGGGACTTCCAGTCCCTGCCCGCCTACCCCATGACGGGCCGCCAGGCCGTCACCACCTGGTTCGACTCGGCGATCACCCCGATCCTCCAGGTGGTCCACCACAGCGGCACCACCGACGAGTTCCCCAACACCAGCAGCGAGGCGGCGGCCGCGGTCAACGCCTACGGCGTCGGCTTCCTGATCACCCCGGCCAAGTCCGCCACCGACATGAACGTGGCCACCGGGCGCTCGGCCCTGGTCTTCGAGGGCAGCGGCGGGGTCTGCAAGACGCTGACGGCGCGCGGCGCGTTCGCCCACACCTGGTACGGCACCGACATCGGCTCGCTGTCCGTCGCCGCCGCGGGACCCACCTTCGGCTGGACCGACACTGCCTACCGGGCCCTCAACGTGAGTCAGCCGGCGACGGTCGCCAACGTGTGTGGCTGACCGTCGCCGGCTGCTGACGACGCGGGACGGGCCCGGGCTACGGCGCGGCGCGCAGCACGTCCGCGACGACCGGTCCCGCGTTGCTGCCGCCGTGTCCCGAGTTGGGGACGACGGCGGCGACGGCCAGGTCGTTGCGGTAGGCGGTGAACCAGGCGTTGGGCTTGTCCTGGCCGTCGACCTCGGCGGAGCCGGTCTTGGCGCCGATGTCGCCGCCGAGGCCGGCCATCGCCTCGGCCGCCGTGCCGTTGGTCGCCGTGCGGTTCATCAGCCCGCGCAGCTCCTGGGCCGTGCCGGCGCTCAGGCCGCTCGCGGTGGCGAACTCGCGGTCGTCGAAGGACTGCGGGACCAGGTAGGGCTGGAGGAAGCCGCCGTTGCGCACGGTGGCGGAGACCGAGGCCATGGTCATCGGGTTCATCCGCACCCCGCCCTGGCCGATCAGCGAGGCGGCCATCTGGGCGTCGGACTGGGTGGGCACCGAGCCGTCCATGGTGGTGGTGCCGACCTGCCAGGTCATGCCCAGGCCGAAGGCGTCGCGGGCCTGGTTGCCGAGCGCGTCGTCGGAGAGCTCGGGGGCTTGGCTGATGAAGGCGGTGTTGCAGGAGGCGGCGAAGCTGTCGGCGAAGGTGCCGCCCTCGATCTCGAACTCGTCGAGGTTCTGGAACCGCCAGCCGCCGACCTCGAAGTACTGCGGGCAGGGGTGCGGGGCGTTCGCCGAGGCCAGGCCCTCGTCGATGAGCAGCGAGGCGGTGACGATCTTGAA
This sequence comes from Streptomyces sp. 8K308, assembly GCF_004348315.1. Taxonomy (GTDB): domain Bacteria; phylum Actinomycetota; class Actinomycetes; order Streptomycetales; family Streptomycetaceae; genus Streptomyces. The sequence goes on from NZ_SMKC01000049.1 coordinate 16,691, forward strand.
GGTGGAGCCCGGCGCGTAGGAGCCCTCGAGCGCCGTGTTGAAGCCGTCGGCCGGGGAGTTGGCGATGCCCTGGATGGCGCCGGTGCTTGGCTGGATGGCGACGACCGAGGCGTTGCTCTTGCCGGCGACGGCGGCCTCGGCGGCGGCCTGGATGGTCGGGTCGATGGTGGTGGGCACCTGCCCCGCGGAGGGCTCGGCGAGCGCGAGCAGCTGCGCGACGGTCTCGCCCTCGGCGTCCACGATCCTGGTCTCGGCGCCCGCGCTGCCGCCGGACTCCTCGGCGTACCGCTCGCGCAGGTCCTCAAGGATCGGCGCGAGGGTCGGGTGCTCCTCGGCGGTGAGCACGGCGCCCGTGGCGTCAAGCACCTCGACCGGGGGCAGCTCGTCGAGCGGCCCGGTGACGATGGACTGGCCGTCGGCGAGGTCCGGGTGGAGCACCGAGGGCTCCCAGTCGACGACGGGCTCGCCGGTGTCGGCATCCCGGGTGACGGTCAGCTCGGAGGAGTAGCTCCACTCGGCCGGGTCGACCGCCTCGTCCTCCTCGTAGGCCACCACCGCGTCAACCGCGAAGCCGACCCGCTCGCCGCTCGGCGCCTGGGGCGTGACAGTGAGCTGAGAGACGGCCGCGTCCTCGACGAGCGAGGTCAGCGCGGCCGTGGCGGCCTCGGGGTCGTCGGTCAGCTCGGCCGCGGCGGCCGCGTCGCCCGCGGCCCAGGCGTCGAGGAAGGCGCCCGAGGTCCTGAGCACCTCCTCGGCGCTCGGCGGCCCGCTCTCCACGCCCTCGCCCGGCTCGTCGTCCGAGGTGGCGGCGACGTTGCCCCGCTCGCCGTCCTCGGTGTCGCCGCCGAGCAGGCTGTAGGCCCCGAACCCAAGCACCGAGACGACCGCCGCGCACGTCCCGGCAATAACGGCGACACGCTGTCCGCTCCGCATCTGCCCTACCCCTCGATCACCCCATGAGCGCCTCTGCGAGGCGTCCGTCCGGGCAGCCTACCCGCTACCCGCGGTATCGCTGACGGCAGCCCGGCGTCACCACGGGGCGACCACTCCGCCGGAGCGTGTCAACGATTCCTTGACAAGCCCACAAATGTCAAGGAAACCTTGACGCATGGAATCTCGTGCGGAATCGACCCCGGAACCGAACCCTCAACCAACACACCACCCGACCACCGGACTCGCCCTGCTCTCCGGGCTCCTCTGCGCCTTCGGCGCGCTGCTCGCCCTCCAGACGCTGACGGACAGCGACCTGATGCTGATCCCCCTCGGCGCGCTCGCGCTGACGATCTTCGTCGCCGGCGCCGTGCTCGCCGCCAGGACGGCACGGGCGCGGGCCGACGCCGCCCGCCTCGCCGAGCTCGAACCCCTCCCGCCCGCCGACGACCGGCGCGCCGGCGGGGGCCGGGCATGACCGAGCCGCGCGCCGAGGGGCTGACCGAGACGGAGGAGACCGCGCTGCGCGAGGCCGTCGCCGAGGCCGTGCTCGCCGTCCGCGCCCAGAGCCGCGCCGGCCTCGGCAGCGACCCCGCGGCCCACCTGCTGATGGTCGCCGCCTCCCGGGTCGCCGCCGAGGAGACCGGCCGGCTGCTGCGCCAGTCCATCAACGGGGCGCGCGCCGCCGGACACAGCTGGGAGGTCGTCGGCCGGCTGCTCGGCATCAGCCGCCAGGCCGCGCAGCAGCGCTTCGGCACCCCGACCGCCGCCCCGCCGCCGGCCGCCACCGGAGGACACCGCCGGGTGCTCTCCCCGCTCAACGCCTTCAACGAGATGGACGCCCTGGCCGAGTCGGGACGCCGCGGCTGGCACGTCGTCGACTACGGCCACCTCCACCATCTCGTCGAGTCCTCCCCCCGGCAGTGGGAACACCAGCGCCTGTGGTGGCCCACCCGCCGCCGGCGCCGCCGGATGGCCGAGCAGGGCTGGCAGCTGATCGTCCCCAGCGACTTCGACTCGCCCTGGGCCTACTACAAGCGCCCCCTCGACCTGCCGGCGGAACCCGGCCTCTCCTGACGGCCGGTCAGGAGAGGCCCGCCTGCTGTGCCTTCCCGTCGAGCTGGCCGCCGTAGCCGGCCCCGGTCCAGACGTAGTGCCGGAACTGCTCCGGGGTCATCACCCCCGGCCAGCCGGAACCCGGGTAGAACACGCCCCGGCACTGGTAGCAGTAGCGCGCCCCGGCGCTGAGCGCCTCCGCCCGCGGCCTCCCGGCCCGCACCCGGCGGTCGTCCCTGACCTCGTCGCGGATGATGGCGAACGTGGCCACCAGGATGAGCACCGCGGCGACGGCGCCGACCGCCGTGAGCCACGGCAGGTCACGCTCCTCGGCGTAGTACGCCCCGGCGGAGCCGGCGACGACGGCGATGAGCACGCCCTCGACGGAGTGTATGAACCAGTCCCCACCGGACGCCGGCGCGATCGCCAGCCGGGTCGACAGCCTCTCGGACCGCCCCCGCTTGTCCACCCGGGCCTCGGCCACCGGCACGTTCTCCCACGTCCGGCACCCGGGACACACCACCGGACCGTTCACCTCGCCGTTCGTCATGCGCCCATGGTGACGCCTCACGAAATGTCCACATCAACGGGGGTTGGTGCCCCGGAGCTACACCCAGGTGTCCAACCACATCCGGGACCGCCAGCCGTCGACCGGGATCTCGGTGCCGGTGTAGATCGGGTAGAAGTAGATGAAGTTCCACGCGATCAGCAGCACCAGCACCCCGCTGGCCACGATGCCGAGCACCCGGCGGCGCTCCGAGCAGCCCGGTGGGCCGAGGAGCGCGCCGATCAGCATCGTCACCGCCAGGCAGAGGAACGGCGTCAGCACCACCGCGTAGAAGTAGAAGATGGTGCGCTCCTGGTACATGAACCACGGCAGGTAGCCGGCCGCCACCCCGCACAGCACCGCCCCGGCGCGCCAGTCGCGGCGGAAGCCCCAGCGGTATACCAGGTAGGCGAGCGCGAAACAGGCCGTCCACCACAGCAGCGGGGTGCCGAGCGCCAGCACCTCGCGGGCACAGCCGCTCGCGTAGCGGCAGTCGCCCTCGCCGCGCTCCTCGGAGGTGTAGTAGTAGGTGACCGGCCGGGTGGCGGCCAGCCAACTCCAGGGGTTCGACTCGTAGTTGTGTTCCGAGGTCAGCCCGACGTGGAACTGGTAGACCTCGGTCGTGTAGTGCCACCAGCTGCGCAGCACGGCGGGCACGAAGGAGTAGTCGCTCTCGCCGGCGCCCTCCCGGTTCGCCCAGTCCCGGTAGTAGCCGCCCGAGGTGGCGAACCAGCCCGTCCAGCTGACCAGGTAGACGGCCAGCGCGACCGGCACCAGCGAGACGAACGCCGGCAGCGCGTCCCGCCGCAGCGTCGCGTGCCGCGGCCGCTTGGCGCCGGCCGTGCGGCGGGCCGCCGCGTCCCACAGCACCGTGAGGACGCCGAACGCGGCGAGCACGTACAGGCCGTTCCACTTGGTCGCGCATGCCAGGCCCAGGCAGACGCCGGCGGCGATCCGCCAGGGCCGCGCGCCGAGCCCGAGCCGCCCCGCGACCTCCGCGTCGGGCCGCAGCAGCCCGTCGGAGCCGGTGGGCAGCGCCTCGGCCAGTCTGACGCGGGCCCGGTCGCGGTCGACCAGCAGACAGCCGAACGCGGCCAGCAGCCAGAACATCAGTACGAGGTCGAGCAGCGCGGTCCGGCTCATCACGAAGTGCAGCCCGTCCACCGCGAGCAGCAGCCCCGCCACGCAGCCGAGCACGGTGGAGCGGAAGAGACGGCGGCCGATGCGGCAGACCATCAGCACCGAGAGGGTGCCGAGCAGCGCCACCATGAAGCGCCAGCCGAACGGGGTGAGCCCGAACAGCCACTCGCCGACCGCGATGACCCACTTGCCGGCCGGCGGGTGGACGACGTACGCGGCGGCGTCGTCGAACGGGGTCTGGCCGGCCATGATCCGCTCGTTGGCGTCGTCCGCCCACTCGGTCTCGTAGCCGCGCCTGAGCAGGGACCAGGCGTCCTTCGCGTAGTACGTCTCGTCGAATATCACCGCGTTCGGCGAGCCGAGGTTCACGAACCTGAGCGCCCCGGCGAGCGCCGCGACCAGCAGCGGGCCGCCCCAGCCGGTCCACCCGGCCAGCCGGGCGGCGGCGGCCGGCGCGAAGCCGAAGTACTGCCAGAGGCGGGACCCCGGCTCCGGGTAGGGCGGGACAAGACGCTCGCGGACGCCGGCGGATCTCGGCGGCACGTAACCGAAGCGGCGCAGCCGCTGCCCCCAGGCGGCGGGCGGCCGGCCTGGGTCCTGTTCCTGAGGGGCGTCGTCCGTCACGGTCTGGCTGGTCATCACCGGCCATCTTGGCATCCGGCGCGCGGGGCGAGAGGGAGGATGGGTGAGGATGAGCGATATGACTGGCGCGCGCGGCAATCCTTCCGATGCCACCCTCGGCACCCTCGTCCTCGCCGGAACCCCCATCGGCGACCTCGCCGACGCCCCGCCCCGGCTGGCCGCCGAGCTGGCCGAGGCCGACGTGGTGGCGGCCGAGGACACCCGCCGGTTGCGGCGGCTCGCCCAGGGGCTCGGGGCGCGGATCGAGGGGCGCGTGGTGTCCTACTTCGAGGGCAACGAGGCGGCGCGCACGCCGGAGCTCGCCGAGGAGCTCGCGCGGGGCGCGCGGGTGCTGCTGGTCACGGACGCCGGCATGCCGTCCGTCTCCGACCCCGGCTACCGGCTCGTCGTCGCCGCCATCGAGCTCGGCGCGCGCGTCACGGCGGTGCCGGGCCCCTCCGCGGTGCTGACGGCGCTGGCGCTCTCCGGGCTCCCGGTGGACCGCTTCTGCTTCGAGGGCTTCCCGCCGCGCAAGGCGGGGGAGCGGGCGGCGCTGCTGCGGGAGCTGGCGGACGAGCGCCGCACGCTGGTCTTCTTCGAGTCCCCGCACCGGCTGGCCGCCACCCTCGCCGCCATGGCCGAGGCGTTCGGCGCCGACCGGCGGGCGGCCGTCTGCCGCGAGCTCACCAAGACGTACGAGGAGATCCGCCGCGGCCCGCTCGCCGAGCTCGCCGCCTGGGCGGCGGACGGCGTGCGCGGCGAGATCACCGTCGTCGTCGCGGGCGCGCCACGGGGGGCGGCGGCCGCGCTCTCCGCGACCGACCTGGCCGGCCTGGTCGCGGCGCGGGAGTCGGCGGGCCAACCGCGGAAGGCGGCGATCGCGGAGGTCGCCAAGGAGGCCGGCGTCCCCAAGCGGACCGTCTTCGACGCGGTGGTGGCGGCGAAGCCACCGGGCGGGTAACGGCGGAGCTCCCGGGTGGGTGGGGGGAAACCGCGGCGCCGAGGCGAGCGCGGCGGCCCCGTAGGATCGTGGCATGCCCAAGTCCGCCAAGGCCAAGGCGTTGGAGCCGGTGCCGCCACCGTTGCCCGAACCGTTGGCCGTGCCCGTCACCGACTCGCACACCCACCTCGACATGCAGGACACCACCGTCGAGGACGCCCTGGCCAAGGCCGCCGAGGTCGGCGTCACCCGCGTGGTGCAGATCGGCTGCGACCCGGAGCGCGCCAGGTGGGCCGTGAAGACGGCCGCCGAGCACGAGGCCGTCTGGGCCGCCGTCGCGCTGCACCCCAACGAGGCACCGCGCCTCGACGCCGAAGGACCCGGCGTGCTCGACGCCGCGCTCGACGAGATCGCCGAGCTCGCCGAGCGCCACGAGGTGCGGGCGCTCGGCGAGACCGGCCTCGACTACTTCCGCACCGGTCCCGAGGGCGTCGCCGCGCAGCAGCGTTCGTTCCGCCGGCACATCGAGATCGCGAAGGCGCTGGACAAGGCGCTGGTCATCCACGACCGCGACGCCCACGACGACGTGCTCCGCATCCTCCGCGAGGAGGGCGCGCCCCGTCGCACCGTCTTCCACTGCTTCTCCGGCGACGTCGCGATGGCCGAGGTGTGCGCGGCCGAGGGGTACTTCATGTCGTTCGCCGGCAACGTCACCTTCGGTAGCGCCCAGCCGTTGCGGGACGCGCTCGCCGCCGCCCCGCCCGAGCTGCTGCTCGTCGAGACGGACGCCCCGTTCCTCACGCCGACGCCGTTCCGCGGCCGGCCCAACGCGCCGTACCTGATCCCCGTCACGCTCCGCGCGATGGCCCAGGTCAAGGGGTTGACGGAGACCGAGCTCGCCCGCCACGTGGCGGCCAACACGGTGCGGGCCTTCGGGTGACGGACGCGACGGACGCGCTCCTCGGCCCGGCCGACGTGCGGGAGCTGGCCGCCGCGCTCGGCGTGCGCCCCACCAAGCAGCGCGGCCAGAACTTCGTGATCGACGCCAACACGGTGCGCCGCATCGTGCGCGCGGCCGAGGTCGGCGCGGACGACGTGGTGGTGGAGGTCGGCCCTGGGCTCGGCTCGTTGACGCTGGCGCTGCTGGCCGCGGCGCGGCACGTCACGGCGGTGGAGATCGACGACGTGCTGGCCGCCGCCCTGCCGGCGACGGTCGCGGCGCGGCTGCCGGAGCGGGTGGACCACTTCGCGCTGGTGCACCAGGACGCGCTGCGCGTCACCGAGCTGCCGGGCCCGCCGCCGGGAGCGCTGGTCGCCAACCTGCCGTACAACGTGGCGGTGCCGGTGCTGCTGCACATGCTGGCCACCTTCCCGAGCATCGAGCGGGCGCTGGTGATGGTCCAGTCCGAGGTCGCCGACCGGCTGGTGGCAGGGCCGGGCTCCAAGGTGTACGGGGTCCCCTCGGTCAAGGCCGCCTGGTACGCGCACGCCCGGCGGGCCGGTGCGATCGGCCGCAACGTGTTCTGGCCGGCGCCCAACGTCGACTCCGGGCTCGTCGCCCTGACCCGCCGCGAGCCGCCGGCGACGACGGCGAGCCGCGAGGAGGTCTTCGCGGTGATCGACGCGGCCTTCGCGCAACGCCGCAAGACGCTGCGGTCGGCGCTGGCCGGCTGGGCCGGCTCCCCGGCGGCCGCCGAGGCCGCCTGCGCGGCGGCCGGCGTCCCGCCGACGGCGCGTGGCGAGGCGCTGACGATCGACGACTTCGCCCGTCTCGCCGAAGCGCGGCGCTAGCCGCGCGGCTCAACCCGGGCCGAATCCGCCCCACCCACCCGCCGGCGGCCTGCGCCTCGGCTTCGCCGCCCGGTGTGCGGTGCTGGGTGGGTTTTCCCACCACCCGCCCCTGTCCGGGCTCCGCGCCGGGCGGGGCCTCGCGCGGAAAGGCGCGGGCTCTGCGGCTTCGCCGCCGGGGGTGGCGCAGTCGAGCCGGCTTGGGCCGCGGTGGCCGGTCGCAGGTCGTGGGCTTGAGCGCGGTGGCACGGTGCCGTCCGCTGTCTGTCAGGGCGGGCCGGCCCGCCGTGCGCCCCTCCGGCGCGGCCGAACCGGCTCCGCCGGCTTGGCCGGTCGCCGTGCCGCCGGCCGCGCCGGCGTGGCGGCAAGCCGCCAGCCTGCGGCGGCCCAGCCGCCACGTGGGGGAGAATCGCCGCATGTCCGTGGAGTCAGCGCAGCGTGCCGTCACCGTGCGGGTGCCGGCCAAGGTCAATGTTCAGCTCGCCGTGGGCGCTCCGCGTCCGGACGGGTTCCATGATCTGGCCAACGTGTTCCTCGCCGTCGGTCTCTACGACCGTGTCACCGCGACCCCGGCCGGCACCCCGGGGGTGACCGTCAGCTGTGCCGGTCCCGGGAGCGAGAGCGTGCCGCTCGACGGGTCGAACCTCGCGGTGCGGGCCGCCGAGGCGTTGGCCGCGCACCACGGGCGGGAGGCGGCCGTGCACCTGCACATCGAGAAGGACATCCCGGTGGCCGGCGGCATGGCCGGCGGGAGCGCCGACGCCGCCGGCGCGCTGTTGGCGTGCGACGTGCTGTGGGGGACGGGCACCCCGCGCTCCGAGCTGCTCGCGCTGTGTGCCGGGCTCGGCTCGGACGTGCCGTTCAGCCTGGTCGGCGGGGCGGCACTGGGCCGTGGGCGGGGGGAGCGACTGACGGAGTTGCCGGTGGCTGGCACGTTCCACTGGGTCTTCGCGTTCGCCGACGGTGGCCTCTCCACACCGGAGGTGTACCGCGCCTGCGACCGGCTGCGCGGCGCGACGCCGGTTCCCGATCCCAAGCCCGATCCGGCGCTGCTCGCGGCCCTGCGGGACGGGGACGCGCGGGCGCTGGCCGGCACGCTCGTCAACGACCTGCAGCCGGCCGCCGTCGAGTTGCGGCCGTCGCTCGCCGCGACCCTGTCCGCCGGGCTCGCGGGCGGCGCGCTGGCCGGTCTGGTCTCGGGGTCGGGGCCGAGCTGCGCGTTCCTGGCCGCCGACGCCGAGTCGGCCGCGCTGGTCGCGAAGTCGCTGCGGGACTCAGGAACCTGTCGGGCCGCTCGGGTGACGACCGGGCCCGCGCCGGGGGCGACTACCATCGAGAATCATGCCTGAACCGACCTCAAGGCCGTCCGGCAAGCCGGCCAGGAACCTCGTCAACGTGGAGGCCGTCCGCAAGGTCTTCGGCACCAGGACCCTGCTGGACGGCGTCTCGCTCGGCGTCGGCGAGCACGACCGGATCGGCGTCGTCGGTCGCAACGGCGACGGCAAGACCACGCTGATCCGCATCCTCGCCCGCCAGGAGCCGGCCGACGACGGGCGGGTCACGCACGCCGGCGGCCTGCGCTTCGGCCTGCTGACGCAAGCCGACTCGCTCGATCCCGCCGCCACCGTCAGGCAGGAGGTCATCGGCGACCTCGCCGACCACGAGTGGGCCGGCGATCCACGCGTCCGCGACGTGCTGACCGGCCTGTTCGGCGGCCTCGACCTGCCCGGGTTCCCGGCCGGCCTCGACACCGTCATCGGCCCGCTCTCCGGCGGCGAGCGCCGCCGGATCGCGCTCGCCAAGCTGCTGATCGCCGAGCAGGACCTGATCGTCCTCGACGAGCCCACCAACCACCTCGACGTCGAGGGCATCGCCTGGCTCGCCGAGCACCTGGCGGCCCGCCGCTCCGCGCTCGTCGTCGTCACCCACGACCGCTGGTTCCTCGACCGGGTGTGCACCCGGATGTGGGACGTGCAGCGCGGCCAGGTGTACGCCTACGACGGCGGCTACAGCGACTATGTCTTCGCCCGTGCCGAGCGGGAGCGGATCGCCGCCAGCGAGGAGGTCAAGCGGCAGAACCTGGTCCGAAAGGAGCTGGCCTGGCTGCGCCGCGGCGCCCCGGCTCGCACCAGCAAGCCGCGCTTCCGGATCGAGGCGGCCAACGCGCTGATCGCCGACGTGCCGCCGCCGCGCGACGGCGCCGAGCTGATGAAGTTCGCCAGCGCCCGCCTCGGCCGGACCGTCTACGACCTGGAGGACGTGACGGTCACGGCCGGCGACCGGACGCTGCTGAAGGACCTCACCTGGCAGCTCGGTCCTGGCGACCGGATCGGCCTGGTCGGGGTCAACGGCGCGGGCAAGACCTCGCTGCTGCGGGCCATGGCCGCGGGCCGGGCGGCGGCCGGCACGATCACGGTCGGCAAGACGGTACGGCTCGCCTACCTGTCGCAGGAGGTCGGCGAGCTCGACCCCGAGTGGCGGGTGCTGCAAGCCGTGGAGCAGGTCAGGTCCCGCGTGGACCTGGGCAAGGGCCGGGAGATGACCGCGTCCCAGCTGTGCGAGCGGTTCGGCTTCGGCAAGGAACGGCAGTGGACGCCGGTGGGCGACCTGTCGGGCGGCGAGCGCCGGCGGCTGCAGATCCTGCGGCTGCTGATGGACGAGCCCAACGTGCTGTTCCTCGACGAGCCGACCAACGACCTGGACATCGAGACGCTCACCCAGCTCGAGGACCTGCTGGACGGCTGGCCGGGGTCGATGGTGGTCATCAGCCACGACCGGTTTTTCGTCGAGCGGGTCACCGACCGGGTGTTCGCGCTGCTCGGCGACGGCACGCTGCGGATGCTGCCGCGTGGGATCGACGAGTACCTGGAGCGGCGGGCGGCGCGGCGCGAGGCCGCGCCCGCGTCGGCGGCCCAGGCGCCGGCCGCTCCGGCGGCCAAGCCGGCGCAGCTCTCCCGGGCGAGCCAGAAGGAGATCCAGCGCATCGAGCGGCAGTTGGAGCGGATCGGCGAGAAGGAGTCGGCGTTGCACGGCGAGATGGCCGAGCACGCCACCGACTTCGCGAAGATGGCCGAGCTTGACGCGAGGCTGCGCGAGCTGGCCGGCCAGCGGGACGAGCTCGAGACCCGCTGGCTGGAGCTGGCCGAGGAGGCATAACCGCGGCGTCGCGGCGCTGGCTTGGCCGCCGCGCTCGGCGTGGTCGCGGTGTCGGTGGTCGGCGGCGAGGTGGTGGCTGGCGGTTCTTGTCGGCTGGCGTCGGTGCCGGGTCGCTGCGCTTGGCCTGGTTGCGGTGTCGGTGGTCGGCGGTCCTTGTCGACCGCCCTGGCCCCGGCGCCGGCCCCTTGCCCGGCGCGCCCTTGCCTGGGCGCCGTCCCGGTATTGCGCGCCAGCGCTCCGGCATTGCGTGCCGGCGCCCCGGCGTTTCGTGCCGGCGCTCCGGCATTGCGTGCCGGCGCCCCGGCGTTTCGTGCCGGGGACGCCGGCCCGGTGGTCGACGGTTCGGCTTGGTGGACGGTGGTAGAAAGTCCGGACCGACGACCGTTCGTTGGGGGAGACATTGCCATCGCCGCCGCCGTCACCGCCGCTGGGTTCGCGCCGTGGTTCGCCCGGCTGGCCGGGCCGCCGGGTCGCGCTGCTCGCCGTGGCGCTCGGCCTGTTGCTGACCGGGAACGCCGTCGCGCGGTGGCCGTTAGGCGGCGGGCCGGTCGGCGAGGACGCCGCGGATCGCGCGGACGCCGGGCCCCGCCCGGAAGCGCCCCGGCCGGAGGCCGCCGTGGCCGGCCTGGCCTGGGAGGTTGCGGCGCCGCCGGTCGACCCACGAGCGGTGCGGCTGTGGGCCAGGGGTGACTGGGTGGCGGGCGACGACCTGGTGCGGGTCGCGGACGGCGGCATCGCCTCATACGACCTGGCCACCGGCGCCCGCAACTGGCGGGTGCCGCTCGACCTGGCCGGCGGCGTCTGCCAGGCGTCGCCGTCGTCCTCCGGCGACCTGGTGGCGGTGCTCCAGGGGCGGGACTGCGGGACGCTCACCGTGCTCGACATCGTGGCCGGCGAGCCGGTCGCCGAGGTGCCGCTCGGTGTCGACGGCGGCGATCCGGGCCCCGGCGAGCACGACGAGCCGGCGATCCTGGGCGACACGGTCGCGGTGGGCTGGGACGGCGGCACCGCCGGCTTCCGGCTCGCCGACACCCCGGCGGGCGTTGTCGAGGCGTGGCGCGCGGCGCCGGGCGGCGGGGCCTGCGTGGCCGACGCCTACGCGGTGGTGGGCGGCACGCTGGTGTCGCGGACCGCGTGCGGCAGCCCGCCGGGCGCCGAGGGCGGCACCATCAGGGCCACCGGCGAGCGCGGCGAGGAACTGTGGGAGTGGTCGTTCGGGCCGCGGTTCATGGGGCGGCCGATGGCGGTCACGGCGGTGCTCTCGGCCGAGCCGCTGGTGGTCGTGGCCCGGCTCGGCGAAGACCGGGAGACGAGCAGCGAGCACATCTTCGTGATCGACGACGAACGCCAGTCGATCAGACATGACCTGGACTATGACCGCGACCGCTATCTGCCGCCGTGCCGGGCCACCTCGTTCGCCGACTGCGGCGGCACCGTGGTGCACGACGGCCACCTCTACCTGGCCAGCGACCACGACGCCCCGGGCTCCGCCGGGGGCAACGCCGTGGTCGCCTTCGATCTCGCCAGCGGCCTGGTCGAGTACCAGGTGCGGGCGCTCGGGGGCGGCGACATCCGGCCGTTCGGTGTCCGCGACGACCGGATCCTCGCCTACCAGCCGGCGGGCGAGGAACGTGCCGGTCTCGTGGTGGCCATCGACCCGGCGACGGGCCGCGCCGCCCCGCTGATGGCGCTCGACCCGGCGGCCCGCCGGAGCGAATGGGCCCTGATGAGCGGCCTGTTCACGCACGAGCAGCGCCCCCTGTGGCACGAGGGGACGCTGGTGTTGGTCAACCGCGTGTTTTACCCGGGCGACGCGGCCGCCGGCCGCCCGGCGCTGCTGGTCTACCGGTGACCGCCCCCGCCGCCGGTGATCGACGCTGGCGCGATCCGGCCGGGCCCGGCGCCCGCCGTGCGGCGGCCGTCGCCGGGGGGATGCATGATCGGCGCGTGGTCTGGGGCAGGACAACCCTTACTCGCGATGCCGATCCACCCTGATCGTGAGCCACCCTGGGGCCACCGTGGTCCACCTTTGTATTCCACTCTGTTCCCGAACGGCCCGGGAGCGCCCGCGACACCGCACGCCCGGGCCCGGCCGATTCGGCCCTCCAGAGGAGACGTGATGAGCGTACGGGTCGTGGTCGCCGACGACCGACGACTGGTCGCCGAGGCGCTGGCCTCAGCCCTGCGGGTGCGCGGCCACCGGGTGCTCGGCGCCGGGGCGCCCGCCGCGCGGGCCGCCGACCTGGCGGTCAGCAAGCAGCCCGATGTCTGCCTGTTCGGACTGACCGCGCCGGAGGCGCCTGGCGCGCTCGACCCGGTGCTGCGGATCCGCCGCGAGTGCCCCAGGGTCGCCGTCGTCGTGCTCGGCCCGGTGCCGCGCCCGCGCGGCGTGGCGGCGGCGTTCGCGGCCGGCGCCCGCGGCTATGTGCGCCACGACGAGCGCATAGAGGGCGTGGAGCGGGCGATGGTCAAGGCCAAGGCGGGCGACGCGGCGGTGGCGCCGCAGCTGCTGCGCGAGGCGTTCACCGACCTGCTGCACCCGCGCACCGGCCCCGACGCGGAGGGCGCCAGGCTGGCGGCGCTGCTCACCGAGCGGGAGGCGGACGTGCTGACCCGGATCGTGGACGGGGAGGACACCCGCCGGATAGCGGCCGGGCTCGGCGTCGCGCCCAGCACGGCGCGCACCCATGTGCAGCGGCTGCTCACGAAGCTGGGCACCGCGTCCCGGCTCGAGGCCGCGGCCCTCGCCGTCCGCACCGGGCTCCTCGACCACCTGCCGCCCGGCCACCGGCCCTAGCACGCCGCACAACCCGGCCGAACGAACCTCGAACAAACCCTCGCCTTTGACGTCCGACGTGGGGGTATGCTTCCTTATGTTCGATTCTGTTGAGGTGTACTGAGCCCGACACGCGACATCTGATCTGGACTGGGTGATGAAGAGGACCACGACCCGCCTGGCCGACGGCCGTGAGCTGATCTACTACGACTCACGCGACGACGCCGTCCGCGACACCCTCGACCGCCGCCCGCTCCAGCCCGCCGTCTCGGCCTCCGAGATCCGGCACAACGCCCTCCTCGACGAGCACGTCGGCTACGCCGCCCACCGCCAGTCCCGCACCTACCACCCGCCGGCCGACCAGTGCCCGCTGTGCCCCACTCGCGGTGACCGGCTCAGCGAGATACCCGCCGACTCCTACGAGGTCGCGGTCTTCGAGAACCGCTTCCCGTCCTTCGGCGGCGACGTCGGCCGCTGCGAGGTGGTCTGCTTCACCCCCGACCACGACGCCTCCTTCGCCTCCCTCACCCCCGAGCAGGCCGCGCTCGTCCTGCACGCCTGGACCGACCGCACCGCCGACCTCGCCCAGCACCCGGGCGTGCGGCAGGTCTACTGCTTCGAGAACCGCGGCGCCGAGATCGGCGTCACCCTCGGCCACCCGCACGGCCAGATCTACGGCTACCCCTTCGTCACCCCGCACACCGCGCGCGCCCTGCGCTCCGTCGCCGCCCACAAGGAGCGCACCGGCGGCAACCTCTACGACGAGCTGCTGGCCGAGGAGCGCGCCGACGGGCGCCGCATCGTGCTGGAGACCGACACCTGGACCGCGTTCGTGCCGCGCGCCGCCCGCTGGCCCTACGAGGTCCACCTCTACCCGCGCCGCCGCCGCGTCCCCGACCTGCTGGCCCTCGACGACGCCGAGCGCGCCGGCTTCCCCGCCGTCTACCTGGAGCTGCTGCGCCGCTTCGACCGGATCTTCGGCGAGGGCGCGGGACCCACCCCGTATATTTCCGGCTGGCATCAGGCGCCCTTCGCCATACCGGACCGCGAGGACTTCGCGCTGCATCTGGAGCTGTTCACCATCCGTCGCAGCCCCGGGAAGCTCAAGTACCTGGCGGGCTCCGAGTCCGGCATGGGCGCGTTCGTGAGTGACGTACTGCCGGAGGCGGCGGCCGACCGGCTGCGAGAGGTGGCGACTTAAGGCATGAGGTACTTCGTTACGGGCGGCGCGGGCTACGTCGGTGGAACGGTGGCCGCGCACCTGCTGGCCGCCGGCCACCGGGTGACCGTCCTCGACGACCTCTCCACCGGCTTCCGCGCCGGCGTCCCGGCCGGCGCCGAGTTCGTCGAGGGCCGCATCCAGGACGCCGGCAAGTGGCTGGACGGCTCCTACGACGGCGTGCTGCACTTCGCCGCCTGCTCGCAGGTCGGCGAGTCCGTGGTCAACCCGGAGAAGTACTGGCGCAACAACGTCGCAGGCACCCTCGACCTGCTCTCCGCCATGCGCGAGGCCGACGTCCGCACCCTCGTCTTCTCCTCCACCGCCGCGGTCTACGGCGAGCCCACCGCCACCCCGATCACCGAGGAAGCGGCCACAGCCCCCACCAACCCCTACGGCGCCAGCAAGCTCGCCGTCGACCACATGATCACCAGCGAGGCCGCGGCGCACGGCCTGGCCGCCGTCTCGCTGCGCTACTTCAACGTGGCCGGCGCGCACCGCGCCGACCCGGGCCTGGGCGAGCGGCACGACCCGGAGAGCCACCTCATCCCCATCGTGCTCCAAGTCGCCCTCGGCCGCCGCGACTCGATCAACGTCTACGGCACCGACTACCCCACGCCCGACGGCACGTGCGTCCGCGACTACATCCACGTGGACGACCTCGCCGAGGCCCACCTGCTGGCCCTGACCGCCGCCACCCCGGGCGAGCACCTGATCTGCAACCTCGGCAACGGCAACGGCTTCTCGGTCCGCGAGGTCATCGAGACGGCCCGGCAGGTCACCGGCCACGCCATCCCCGAGACCGCGGCCGAGCGCCGCGCCGGCGACCCGGCCGTCCTGGTCGCCTCGGCCGAGCGCGCCCGCGAGCGCCTCGGCTGGCGACCCAGCCGCGCCGACCTGGCCGGTATCATCGCGGACGCCTGGGCGTTCGCGCAGCGCGAGGAGACTGCGAAGTGACAGCCGTGACCGCAGACGGCACCTGGGCCGCGCCGGGCCGCGTCAACCTGATCGGCGAACACACCGACTACAACGAGGGTTTCGTCATGCCCTTCGCGCTGCCGCACAGGGCGAAGGCGAAGGCCACCCTCCGCTCCGACCGGCTGCTGCGGCTTTCCTCGGCCCAGTACGACGGCGAGCCGGTCGAGCTCTCCCTCGACGAGCTGACCCCGCGCGCCGTCCCGGGCTGGGCCGCCTACCCGGCAGGCGTCGCCTGGGCCCTGGAGCGCGCCGGGCACCGCCTCGCCGGCGCCGACCTGTCCTTCGACTCCGACGTGCCGACCGGCGCCGGACTCTCGTCGTCGGCCGCCCTGGAGGTCGTCACCGCCCTGGCGCTGAGCGACCTCAACGGGCTCGGCCTGCCGCCCGAGTCGCTCGCCCGCCTCTCCCAGCAGGCGGAGAACGACTTCGTCGGCATGCCGTGCGGGATCCTCGACCAGATGGCCTCCGCGTCCTGCGAGGCCGGCCATGTGCTCTTCCTCGACACCCGCGACCTGTCGCGGCGCCAGGTGCCGTTCGACATGGCGGCCGAGGGGCTGCGGCTGCTGGTCGTCGACACGCGGGTCAAGCACAGCCACGCGGACGGCGAGTACGCCACCCGCCGGGCCGAGTGCGAGACGGGCGCCGCCACGCTGGGGGTCCCCTTCCTGCGTGACATCCCCTTCGGTGAGCTGTCCTCGGCCCTCTCCCGGCTCCCGGACGACACCATCCGCCGCCGCGTCAGGCACATCGTCACCGAGAACCGCCGCGTCGAGCGCGTGGTGGAGCTCTTGGACGCCGGCAGCGCGCGCGAGATAGGCCCGATCCTCACCGAGGGCCACGCCTCGCTCCGCGACGACTTCGAGATCTCCTGCCCGGAGCTCGACCTGGTCGTCTCGACGGCGGTGGAGGTCGGCGCCCTCGGCGCCCGCATGACGGGCGGCGGCTTCGGCGGCTCCGCGATCGTCCTCGTCGACGAGGACGCCGTCGAGACGACGGCCAAGGCCATCACCACCGCGTTCGGCTCCGCTGGCTACCGCGCCCCCCGCGTCTTCGAGGCCGTGCCCTCACCGGGAGCCCAGCGAGTCCCCCCGCCGGTGTCCTAGGGGTTCTCCTGTCTCTTATACACTTCTGA
>NZ_SMKC01000004.1 GCF_004348315.1 Streptomyces sp. 8K308
GGCCAACACCGCCGCAGGCCAACACCGCCGCAGGGCAACACCGCCGCAGGGCAAGGCACCGGGCGCGCGGAGCGCGCCGGTGACCCGGGCCTGCGGGCCGCGCGCCCGCGCCGTGGCCCGCGCCAAGCGCACAGCGACACCGCGGCGAAGCCGCCGTCAGTGCCCCTGCGGGCCGGCCGCGCGGCGGTGGCCCCGGCCTAGCCGCTACCGCTGGGTCGCGCCCGTGCGGGCCGTCGCGGCGGCTACCGCCGCCTCGCGGGCCGCCGTCGTCTCCTCGGCCGTCAGCGTCCGGTCCGGCGCCCGGAACCGCAGCGCGTAGGCGAGCGACTTGCGGCCCGCGCCCACCTGCTCGCCGGTGAAGACGTCGAACAACCGCAGCGACTCCAGCAGTTCCCCCGCCCCCTCCCGCAGCGCCGCCGCCACCTCGGCCGCCGGGACCGAGGCGTCGACGACCAGCGCCACGTCCTGGGTGGCCACCGGGAACGAGGACACGGCGGGGGCCGCCAGCGCGCCGGCGCCCGCCCGCTGGAGCGCGTCCAGGTCGGCCTCCATCGCGCAGGTGCGCTCCGGCAGGCCGAGCGCCTTGATCACCCGGGGGTGCAGCTCACCCGCGTGGCCGACGAGCGTGCGCTCGCCGTCCACCACCGCGTACAGCGCCGCGCACCGCCCGGGGTGCCATGGGGCGTGCTGGTCGTTGGCCACGGCGAGCTCGGCGCCGGCCTCGGCGGCCACGGTGCGGGCGGCCTCGACGGCGTCCGCCCAGCCGGCCGGGCGGCCCGCGCCCCACCAGCCGGCGGGCTCGCGGGAGCCGGCGAGCACCACGGCGACGCGCCGCGGCTGCTGCGGCAGCGCCGCGTTCAGCAGGGCGATCTCCTCGTCGGACGGCCGCCCGGTGACCGGCAGCCGGACAGGCGCCGGCTCCTCGCCGGTGGGCCGGAAGACCAGGCCGGTCTCGAACAGGGCCAGGTCGCCGGTGCCTCGGCCGACGTTGCGCCGCAGCGCCTCGAGCAGCCCGGGCAGCAGCGTGGTGCGCAGCGCCGGCTCCTCGTCGGAGAGCGGGTTGACGAGGCGGACGGTGCGCCGGCGGTCGTCGTCCTCCGGGAGGCCGAGCGCGTCGAGCTGGGCCTGCCCGAGGAACGGGTAGCTGGGCGCCTCGACGTAGCCGGCGCCGGCCAGCGCCCGGCCGACCCGCCGGTGCAGCCGCTGCCGCTCGGTCAGGCCGCGGCCCGGCTTGGGGCGCGGCAGCGTGGACGGCAGGGCCGCATAGCCCTCGAGGCGGATGACCTCCTCGGCCAGGTCGTTGGGGTCGGTGAGGTCGGGGCGCCAGCTCGGCGGGCTGACGGTCAGCAGGTCGGTGCCGGTGACCGTGCAGCCGATCTCCTGGAGCCGGCGCACCACGGTCTCGCGGCCGTAGGTCATGCCGGCGACCCGGTCGGGGTGGTCGGCGCGGATGGTGATGGTCACCGGGGGCGCCTCGGTGGCGACCTCGGTGACGCCGGGCTGCGCGGTGCCGCCGCCGAGCAGCACAAGCAGGTCGACGGCGCGCTGCGCGGCCGCGCCGGCGGCCCTCGGGTCGACGCCGCGCTCGAAGCGGCGGGACGCCTCGCTGGAGAGCTTGTGCCGGCGGGCGGTGCGGGCGATGGCGACCGAGTCGAAGTGCGCGGCCTCCAGCACGATCTCGGTGGTGCCGCGGCCCTCGCCGATCAGCGGCTCCGGCTCGTCGCTCGGCGCGTCGGCGATCTCCGTGTCCTGGCCGCCCATGACGCCGGCCAGGCCGATGGGCCCGTTGGCGTCGAAGATCACCAGGTCCTCGGTGTCGAGCGCACGGCGCGCGCCGTCCAGCGTGGTGAGTTTCTCGCCCGGCTGGGCGCGGCGCACGCCGATCGGGCCGCTGACCCGGGCGTGGTCGTAGGCGTGCAGCGGCTGGCCGATCTCCAGCATCACGTAGTTGGTGATGTCCACGGCGAGCGAGATGGGCCGCATGCCGGCCTTCTGCAGCCGCCGCTGGAGCCAGATGGGCGACCGGGCCTCGGGCCGCACCCCGGTGACGGTGCGGGCGATGAATCGGTCGCAGCCGGGGTCGGCGACACGGACCGGGAAGCCCTCGGCGTTGGGCACCGGCACGTCGAGCAGCGCCGGGTCGCGCAGCGGCAGTCCGAAGGCGGTGGCGGTCTCGCGGGCGATACCGCGCATCGACAGGCAGTAGCCGCGGTCGGTGGTGACGGCGATGTCCAGCACCTCGTCGACGATCTCGAGCAGCTCGATGGCGTCGGTGCCGGCCTCGTGCTCGGGGGGCAGGACGATGATGCCGTCGTGGTCGTCGCCGATGCCGAGCTCGCGGGCGGAGCAGATCATGCCCTCGGAGACCCTGCCGTAGGTCTTGCGGGCGGTGATCTCGAAGCCGCCGGGCAGCGTGGCGCCTGGCAGCACGACCACGACCTTGTCGCCGACGCGGAAGTTGCGGGCGCCGCAGATGATGTTCTGCGGCTGGCCGGTGCCGTTGGCGGTGCCGACGTCCACCTGGCAGTAGCGGATCGGCTTCTTGAACTCGGTGAGCTCCTCGATGGCCAGCACCTGGCCGACGACCAGGGGTCCGGTGAGGTCGGCGCCGAGCCGCTCAACGGTCTCGACCTCGAGGCCGGCCGAGATCAGCCGGGCCGCGACCTCGCGGCCGGTGATCCCCGCCGGCAGGTCCACGTATTCCCGCAGCCAGGAAAGCGGGGCGCGCATCAGATCTCCATCCCGAACGGCCGGGTGAACCGCACGTCACCCTCGATCATGTCTCGCATGTCTACGATGCTGTGGCGGAACATCAGCAGGCGCTCGATGCCGAAGCCGAAGGCGAAGCCGCTGTACCGCTCGGGGTCGATACCGCAGGCCACGAGCACGCGCGGGTTGACCACGCCGCAGCCGCCGAGCTCGATCCAGCCCTCGCTCGAGCAGGTGCGGCAGGGCCGGTCCGGGTTGCCGACAGACTCGCCGCGGCAGCGGAAGCACACCATGTCCATCTCGGCGGACGGCTCGGTGAACGGGAAGTAGTTGGGCCGCAGCCGGGTGCGCATCCCCTCGCCGAAGAGCGACTGGACCATGTGGTCGAGGGTGCCCTTGAGGTCGGCCATGGTCAGACCCTCGTCGATGGCCAGCAGCTCGACCTGGTTGAAGACGGGGGTGTGGGTGGCGTCCAGCTCGTCGGTGCGGTAGACGCGGCCCGGGCAGATCACGTAGATGGGCGGCTCGCGGTCCAGCATCGAGCGGATCTGCACCGGCGAGGTGTGGGTGCGCAGCACCAGGTCGGCCTCGGAGCCGCCGGCCCCGCCCTCCCCGCCGGCGAGGAAGAAGGTGTCGTGGGTGGTGCGCGCGGGGTGGTCGGGGCCGATGTTGAGCGCGTCGAAGTTGAACCACTCGGCCTCGACCTCGGGGCCCTCCGCGACCTCGTAGCCCATGGCCGTGAAGATGTCCTCGATGCGCTCGGAGAGCGTGGTCAGCGGGTGTCGGGCGCCGGCCGGGCGCCGGTCGTAGGGGAGGGTGACGTCCACCGCCTCTTCGACCAGCACGCGCTCGTCCCGCTCGGCCTCCAGCTCCTCCTGGCGGGCGGCGAGGGCGCCGCCGACGGCCTTCCTCGCCTGGCCGACGCGCCGGCCGGCCTCGGCCTTGGCGTGCGGCGGGAGCGCGCCGATCTCGCGGTTGGCCAGGGCGAGGGGCGACCGGTCTCCGGCGTGGGCCACCTTGACCTCGCGCAGCGCGTCGAGGCTGTCGGCGGCCGCGATGGCCGCGAGCGCCTCGTCGCGCGCTCGGTCGATCTCTTCCGGTTTCAGTGCCTCGACCTCGACAGGGTCGTACGACTTGTTGGGTGCCGACATCTCTTCCGTTGCTTCCGTTTGGCGTGGCGCCCCGCTGCGCGCCCCGCGCCGAGTCTACGGGGGCACGCGGTGGGCGTGGGCATGCGGTGCGAAGGGGGGTGTGCGCCCGCGGTGACGGCCGGCGGTGATCCGGTGCGACCGGTGACGATCGCCTGCGGTCACGAGAGGAACGCCGGGGTACCCGCGGGCAGGGTAAATCGGAACCTGGCGCCGCCCCTGGACGAGCGGCCGACCGAGACGGTGCCGCCGTGGGCCTCGACGATGCCCTTGACGATGTAGAGGCCGAGCCCGGTGCCACCCCGGTCGCTGCCGCGCCAGAAGCGCGTGAAGACCCGGTGCACGGCGTCCTCCGGGATGCCTGGGCCCTCGTCGCTCACGGTGACCGATGTCCCTTCCTGACTCGGGCCGCCTTCCGGCGTCGGCTGGGGGAGGGCGCCGGACGGCACCCTGTCCACCTCGATGGTGACGGTTCCCGCACCGTGCCGCACGGCGTTTTCGAGCAGGTTGCCGAGCACCTGGTCGATCTTGTCGGGGTCCGCCCACAGGCCGGGCAGCGAGCCGGCGATCCTCAGGTCGAAGCGGTCGGCCTGGACGCCGCCGTTGACCAGGGTGTCGACGTGGCGGCGGACCGCCTCGTCGAGCTTGACGGGCTGGCGGCGGATCTCCAGGCGGCCGGAGTCGATCCGGGAGACGTCGAGCAGCTCGGTGATCAGCCGGGTGACGCGGTCCGCGTCGCAGTCGACGGTCTGCAGCATCAGCTTCTTCTGCTCGTCGGTGAACCGCTCCCACTTGTCGAGCATGGTGGCGGTGAAGCCCTTGACCGAGGTGAGCGGGGAGCGCAGCTCGTGGGCGACGGTGGCGATCAGCTCCGCGTTGCCGCGCTCGGCGCGCCCGCCGGTGTGGGCGCCGCGCAGAGTGAGGACGAGGCGGCGCAGCGGCCCTGCCGGGCGGGACCGCGCGTAGCGGGCGGTGACCAGCACCTCCTGGCCGCTGGGCAGCAGCAGGGTGCGCTCCGGCTGCCCAGGGCGGTCGGCGAGGCCGTGGTAGGGGTCGGTCAGCCGCCACCAGTCGCGGCCGTCCGTGGCCTCGAGGGGCAGCGCCTCCTCGACGGGGCGGCCGAGCGCCTCGGCGGCCGGGCGGCCGGTCAGGCGGGCCGCCTCGGCGTTGAAGCAGATGACCAGGCCGGCGTCGTCGGCGACGACGAGCCCGTCGGGCAGGTCGTCGGGCCGCAGGTCGAGCTCCCCGGCACCGGCTTCGGTGTCCATCCCCGTCCGCCCCTCTCGCAGTGCGGTCAGCGTACTAGGACCTTCGGGCCCATCCCTCCCCCGCGGCGGCGGGCGGTGATCGTGCGGGCGCCCTGCCGGCCGATCGTCCGCCGCGCCCGCTACGACGCCGCCCGGCACCCGCCTGGCGCGCGCTGGGCGCGCGCCGAGGCGTACAGGCAGACGGCCGCGGCGGTGGCCAGGTTCAGGCTCTCGGCGCGGCCGTGGATGGGCACCCGCACGACGGCGTCGGCCAGCGCCCGGGTCTCGGCGGGCAGGCCCCAGGCCTCGTTGCCGAAGATCCAGGCGGTCGGCCCGCCCATGGCGTCGGCGTCGAGCTCGGCGTCCAGGTCGCGGTCGCCGCCGCCGTCGGCCGCCAGCACCCTGGTACCCGCGGCGGCCAGGCCGGCGACGGCGCGCTCCACGGGGACGCCGACGGCCACCGGCAGGTGGAACAGGCTGCCGACCGAGGCCCGCACCGCCTTGGGGTTGTAGAGGTCGACGGAGGCGTCGGTGAGGATCACGGCGTCGGCGCCGGCCGCGTCGGCGCAGCGCAGCACGGTGCCGGCGTTGCCCGGGTCGCGGACGTGGGCGAGGACGGCGACCAGCCTGGGCCGGGCGGCCAGGATCTCCTCGACCGGGCGGTCGAGGAAGCGGCAGACGCCCACCATGCCCTGGGGGGTGACGGTCTGCGAGATGCTAGCGACGATCTCCTCGGTCGCCCGGTGCACCGGGACGCCCGTGGCCAGGGCGGCCTCGACGATGTCGCCGTGCCGCTCGGCGGCCTCCGGGGTGGCGAACAGCTCGAGCAGGGTGCGCTCGCCGCCCGCCCGGTGGTCGGCGGCCTCCCGCACCGCCTGCGGCCCCTCGGCGAGGAACCTGCGCTCCTTGCCCCGGAAGCTGCGGCGGGCCAGCCGCCGGGCGGCGACGACGCGCGGGGAGCGTGGGGAGGTCAGCTCGGCGGCGGGGGGCATGGTGTGGGACTCGCTATCTCTTCGGCTCGAGCGGTGGTACGCGTGGCCGCACCGGGACCGCTGAAAGCACGGACCCGCAGGCATGCGGCCTGCGGGTCCGGACTCGGTCTGCCGGCGAGGAGCTTCGGCTCGCTCAGGCGGCGGCCCTGGGGGCGTTGACGTCACTGGGCAGCGCCTTCTGGGCCGTCTCGACCAGGACCGCGAACGCGTTCGGGTCGTTGACCGCGAGCTCGGCGAGCATCTTGCGGTCCACCTCGATCTCGGCGGCCTTCAGGCCCTGGATGAACCGGTTGTAGGTGACGCCGTTGGCACGGGCGGCAGCGTTGATCCGCTGGATCCACAGCTGCCGGAAGTCGCCCTTGCGCTTCTTACGGTCGTTGTAGTTGTAGACGAGGGAGTGGGTGACCTGCTCCTTCGCCTTGCGGTAGAGGCGCGAGCGCTGACCGCGGTAGCCGCTGGCCTGCTCGAGAACAGCCCGGCGCTTCTTGTGGGCGTTGACTGCCCGCTTGACGCGTGCCACGTGTGTACTCCTTGTAGGGGGGCCGCGGGATGGTCACGCGGCCCGGAACGGATGGGTCCCGGTCGAACGCCCGGGTGTCCGCGGCCGGTCGGCCGGCGGACCGCCGGGTCACTTGCCGAGAAGCTTCTTGATCCTCTTGGCGTCGGCCGGAGCCGCCTCCGTCACACCGGCGAGGCGACGGGTCAGCGTCGACGGCTTGTGCTCCAGGTAGTGACGGCGACCGGCGCGAGGGCGCATCACCTTGCCGGAACCAGTGATCTTGAATCGCTTACTGGCACCGCTGTGCGTCTTGTTCTTCGGCATGTCGCCGTTCTCTCCTCGTCCTCTTCCTGATCCTTGACACCCGGCAGGGGGCGCCGGCCCTCGTCAGGCCGACGCCTTGCCCTGCTGGCGCTCGGCCTTGCGGGCGGCCTGGGCCTCCCGCGCCTCGGCCATCGCCTCGGTCTTCTTCTTGTGCGGACCGAGAACCATGATCATGTTGCGCCCGTCCTGCTTAGGGTTTGACTCAACAAAGCCCAGATCCTGGACGTCCTCAGCGAGCCGCTGCAGCAGCCGGTAGCCCAGCTCGGGGCGGGACTGCTCACGACCGCGGAACATGATCGTGATCTTGACCTTGTCCCCCTGCTTGAGGAACCGGACGACGTGACCCTTCTTGGTGTCGTAGTCGTGCGGATCGATCTTCGGCCGGAGCTTCATCTCCTTGATCACCGTGTGCGCCTGGTTCTTGCGCGCCTCACGGGCCTTCATGGCCGACTCGTACTTGAACTTTCCGTAGTCCATGAGCTTGCAGACCGGCGGGCGGGCGTTGGCCGCCACCTCGACCAGGTCCAGGTCGTACTCCTGGGCAAGCTCCAGGGCCTTGGCAAGCGGCACGATGCCGACCTGCTCGCCACTGGGACCGACGAGTCGCACCTCGGGTACGCGAATCCGGTCGTTGATACGGGGCTCGGCGCTGATGGGGCCTCCTCGGTTGCGCCGCACGGTTGCCTGGCGGACAGCCGTGCCGGGATCGTTCCTGGTGGACAGCCGTTCGACGACGCGAAAAACGCCCCGAACGGCACACAGGCGGGGCTCCTTAGTAGACCGGGAGCACCGCCGCAGAATCACCGCGGGGCGCAGCCTGACCATTGACCTGCCGGCCCAACGGGCCAGCCAGGTGGGAGTACGGAGCCTCCACTTGCGGGCCGGGCACACATACATGTCCGGCCGGTCGCATACCAGGCTACACCACCCGGGGGACAGTCGCTTCCCGGCGGGATGCCGCCGTTCTTCGACGGTATCCGGCCGACCGGGGGCCGCGCGAAGCTCGGTCCGCACGGGCCTACCCTGGACGGCATGAGCGAGACCGCACCGACCGACCTTCCCGGCGAGCCCCACGCCCCCGCAGCGCCCGACGTCGAGGGCCTGACCCGCGACATCGCCGACGTGCCGGCGGTCGAGGTGATCACCACCGTGGCGGTGCACCTGATGAGCTCGGCCGCGGTCAACCTGGGCCTCGCCGAGGGCGGCGAGGAGCACAAGGACCTGGACGAGGCGCGCAAGCTGATCACCGCGCTCGCCGGTCTGGTCACGGCCAGCGCCACCGAGGTGGGCTCCTACCACGCGGCGCCTCTGCGGGACGGCCTGAAGTCGCTGCAGCTGGCGTTCCGCGAGGCGTCCGCGGTGCCGGACGAGCCGGGCCAGGGCCCCGGTGAGAAGTTCACCGGGCCGGTCATCGGCTCGCCCGCCTCGCGTTCGCGTCGCTGAACCAGCCGCCGTAGCCGTTCTTGTGCACCAGCTGGTGCACAAGAACGGCTACGGCCGCGCCGACCAGCGGGGCCACGATGAACAGCCACAGCTGCGAGAGCGCAGAGCCGGTGGCGAAAATCGCGGTAGCGAGGCTGCGCGCCGGGTTGACGCCGGCGCCGGTGAGCGGGATGCCGACCAGGCTCACCGCGCCGAGTGCCAGGCCGATGGGCACCCCGTCGAGGGCGCGGAGCGCGGGGCCGGGCCCCGGGGTCGCCGCGAGGTAGACGAAGACCAGCAGGAACGTCAGCAGCGCCTCGATGACGAACGCGCCGCCGAGCGAGATGCCCACCGCCGAGCGGCTGTCGAAGCCGTTGCTGCCGAAGGCGCCGTGGGTGCCGAGCCCCGGCACCTGCTTGGCCACCAGGAAGAGCAGCGCGGCGCCGACGATCGCCCCGGCGATCTGGGCGACCCAGTAGGCGATGGCGGTTCGCGGGTCCATCCGTCCGGCGAGCAGCACGCCGAGCGTCACCGCTGGGTTGACGTGCGCCCCCGAGACGTGCCCGAACATGTAGACGAGGCCGAGCAGCACGAAGGCGAAGGCCAGCGAGATGCCCAGGGTTCCGATGAACTCCCCGGCGAGCACCGCTGACCCCACGGCGAAGAAGACCAGGAGCAGGGTGCCCACGAACTCGGCCGCGAGGGGCCGCGGGTCTATCGAGCCGGGGCCCTCGGCGGGGCGGGTGTCAGCGGAGTCGGTCGTGCCGGGCTCGGTCTCGGCGGCCATGGCGCCCTCCTGTGCCAGACGTCGGTCGTGCTGGCAGTCTCCGGCACCCGCCCACGGCCCGCATGCGCATGCGGCCATGTGGGTGGCCGGTCGCGCCCGGCCCGCCCGCGGGCTCAGCGGCGGTAGGTGGGCTCGCCTGGCAGCTTCGCGTCGGGGGGCAGCACGGCGAGTTGCAGGCCGCGCACCAGGTGGGCGCGGAGCGTGGCGTCGGCGGCCAGCGCGCCGGCCAGCCGGCGCACGGTGTCGGTGGTGGGGGCGGCCGGATCGAGCAGCAGCGCCAGGGTCGCGTCGGCGTCCCGGCCGCCCGGCACCAGGCGGGCGACGCGCACGGCCGGCTCGGCGGCGAGCGCCGCGCGGACGGCGTCCACCACGGCGGGTGCGCTCGCGGGATCGCCGCCGGCGGCGACGGCGCGCAGCGCGGGTCCCGAGAGCTCGTAGCTGACCGGCCCCGCCACGTCGACGACGAGGGCGCCGGCGTTCTCCTGGACGGCGGCGCGCAGCGCCTGCGCGGTGGTCACGGCGACCGGGCGGGCGTCCGGACGCCAGCGGGCCAGGGTCCCGGTGGCGGTGAAGACCGGCAACGCGCGGCGGCCGCCGGGCAGTTCGAGGGTGAGGACGGCCATCTCGCTGCTCTTCTCGCGGCGCAGCCCGTCGGGTCCTGTCTCGGCCTCGCCGAGGACGGCGACGACCGGGACCAGCAGCCGGGCCCCGCCGAGCGCGGCCACCAGGCTCGGCTCGGTGCCCGGATCGCGCGCCCAGGCGTCGAGTGCCTCCCGCACCGTGGGGTCGGCCGTGCCGTCGTCGTGGGCGAACGCGGGCTGCGGGATGTTCTTCAGGGCCACGGCGACGAGCGTAGGCGAAGCGCACGGCGCGCCGTCCCGCCGGGTCCCCGCGCCGGCGGCGAACGGAAGGGCCGACCGGGTGTCCCTCCTCCGGGGCATGTTCGCGCGACACGGTCGGGTGCCGGCCACGTATGGCGGCGGCGGGTGATATCGGGGCTCGCCGGCCGACGCCGCGTGATCCTCGTCACGCGCCGTTACGCGTTCTTCATGCGGGAGGCGGTGACTCGGCCACCTGTGCGGGATACGGTGCGGAGTCATGAGCCTGATCCCCGGTCCGTTGGCACGGCGGATCCGGCCTGCCCTGGTCGTGAACGCCGCGCTCGCCACCTCGCTGCTCGCCGTCACGGCGGCCGGCGACTCCGCCGTGGACGCCGCCGACGCGGTACTGGGCGCCGCCGACCGGCCGGCCGAGGGCGCGCGGGACTCGGCGGACCCTGCGCCGCCCACGGGCCGGACCGCCTCGGGCGCGGCGCCCAACGCGCTGGCGCCGGGCAGCCCGGACGCCGCGCTCGCCGAGTCGCTCGCCCCGCTGCTGCGGGACGAGCGCGTCCGGATATCCGTCACGGTGCTCGCCGAGGACACCGGGCTCACCGCCACCTTCGGCACCGGGCGGTTCGACACGGCGAGCATCGTGAAGGTGGACATCCTGGCCGCGCTGCTGCTCATGGCCCAGGACGAGGGGCGCGAGCTGACGGCCGCAGAGCGCGCCCAGGCCGCCGTGATGATCCAGCACAGCGACAACGAAGCGGCCGACGAGCTGTGGCGCGCCATCGGCGGCCGGCGCGGCCTGGACGCGGCCAACGCCCGCCTCGGGCTCACCGAGACCGAGGGCGGCACCCAGGGGCACTGGGGGCTGACCCAGACCACGAGCGCCGACCAACTGGCGCTGCTGCGCGCCGTGTACGGCGCGAACTCCCCGCTCACCGCCGAGTCGCGCGGCTATCTGCGGGAGCTGATGGGCGCGGTGGCGCCCGAGCAGCGGTGGGGCATATCGGCCGCCGCCGACGGCGGCTTCGAGCTCAAGAACGGCTGGCTGCCGCGCTCCCGTACGGAGCTGTGGGACGTCAACAGCATCGGCCGCGTGACCGTCGACGGCCGGTCCTATCTGGTGGCGGTGGTCTCGGACGGGCACGCCGGCTTCGAGGACGGCGTGCGCCTGGTCGAGGATGCCGCGCAGGCGGCGGTCGCCGCGGTCACGACGGATCCGGAGGCCAGCTGGAGCGCGAGCCGAAGGCTGGGCCCGATCGCCTGAGCCGGTCGCCGAGCAGCGCCCGCACCCGGCCGGCTACGCCGCCGAGCGCTCCCGCCACGCCCAGCAGGATCACGCCGAGTGCGCCTGCGGTGGGGGCGAGCCACGCGGCGCCGCCCGAGCCCTCCTCGACCTCGCGCGGCCCGGGACCGAAGTACTCCTCCTCGTAGGGTCCTGTGGCGGGCACGAGTTGGCGCCCGGTGAGCTCGGCCGCCGCCTCGATGGCCGCGGCCGCGTCGACGACGCCGGCGCCGACCGCGTCGTTCCGCCCGCCCTCGGGTGGCTGTTGGGCGGTCTCCGTGAGCACGCGCCGCACCTGGGACGGGGTGAGGTCCGGGTTGGCGGCCAGCATCAGCGCCGCCGTGCCGGAGACGAAGGCGGCGGCGGCCGAAGTGCCCCAGCCGGCGTAGTAGCGGCCGTCCGGGTCGGCCACTATGACGCCCTTGCCGGGGGCGCTGAGCGTGGCGTACCAGCGGCGGGTGGAGAACTCGGCGGGTCCTCCGGTGCGGTCGACGGCGGCGACGGCGATGACGCCCGGGTAGCCGGCCGGGTAGGAGACCGGGTCGCCGCGCTCGCCGCCGTTGCCGGCCGAGGCGATGACCACGGCGCCGCTGGCCAGCGCGTAGCGGACGGCGGCGTCCTCCTCGGGGTCGGGGTGGGCGGACTCGCTGTCGTCGCCGAGCGAGAGGTTGATGACGTCGGCGCCCTGGTCGGCGGCCCAGCGGATGCCCTCGGCGACCGCGCCGGCGCGCGCCTCCCTGGCCTCGTCGCGGGCCGGGTCGTCGTCCTCGAGCAGCACCCGCACGGGCAGGATCTCGGCCTGCGGGGCGACGCCGATGACCCCGCTCCCCCGGGCCGCGCCATGGCCGCGGCCGGCGATGATGCCGGCCATGGCCGTGCCGTGGGCGGCCCAGGTGGGGTCGCCCGGCTCGGCGCCCATGCCGACGAGGTCGCGTCCGTCGCGCACGGCGCCGGCAAGGTCCGGGTGGCTGGCGTCGACGCCGGTGTCGAGGACGGCGACGGTGATCCCGTCGCCGCGGGTGTACTCCCAGGCCTCGGTGGCGTTGATGGCGTCGAGGGCCCACTGCTGCTGGTCGCGGATGGAGTCGGCGTGGGCGGTGGGCGC
Organism: Streptomyces sp. 8K308; assembly: GCF_004348315.1. Taxonomy (GTDB): domain Bacteria; phylum Actinomycetota; class Actinomycetes; order Streptomycetales; family Streptomycetaceae; genus Streptomyces. Next base: position 12,346 of record NZ_SMKC01000004.1, read on the forward strand.
GGCGCCGGGCAGCAGTTGGGTGGCGGTCAGGGCGCCGAGCGCGAGGGCGAGCGCCGGCAGCCGGCGAGGGAAGAACGTCATCGCGCCTCCTGGGTCCTGGCCTCGGCCGCCTGTCCGAGGCCGGTCTCGATCTGGTCGGCGATGCCCTGGGCGTCGTGGCCGAGACCGGCGAGGGCGACGGTGGAGTCCGCGTCCTCGGCGGTGGCCTCGGCGGCCGGCTCGGGCTCGGCGACCTCGCGGCCGTCGGCGAAGCCCGTCACGGTGTAGAGGACGACGGGGAGTTCGGTGAGGACGCGCAGCGACCAGGAGGCGCGCTGGGCGTCGCCGAAGTCCTCGGCGACGGTGCCGGGGGCCGCGTAGGGCTTGGGCAACAGGTCGGCGCGGCCCGCGAGTTCCTGGTCGGCGAAGCGGCCGCTGAGCGTGGTCGTCTCGGCCGCGTCGGCCTCGGTGAAGAGCAGGCCCACGGTGGTGACGGTGGTCTCGGTCTCGTCAGTGTAGGTGGCGCGCACCAGTCGGTGGCAGCCGGCGTCGGCCAACGCCTCGGCGAGCAGCGGGTCGAGGGCTTCGGCGCAGGCGCCGTCGGGGGCGACGGCCACGCGTATCCAGCGGCGGTCGGCGCGGCCCGGGCCGGCACCCTCTCCGTCGATCTCGGGTGGGAAGAGCTCGTCCACGGGGAGGTCGCGCCAGAGCTCGCGGGCGTCGTCGAAGGCGGTGCCGGTCGCGCCGTCGCCGCCGGTGAGCCAGGCGCCGGCGGCCGCGCCGCCGAGCAGCCCGGTGCCGAGCACCAGGCCGGCCGCCGTCAGCCGCAGCACCTTCCGTATCGGGGCCATGCGATCCTCCGCACCTTGCTCTCAACCCTGGCGGCCGCGGCGCCGCGCGGTGAACTCCGCTCGGACCCAGGCCCAGGAGACCTTCTGTACCAGCAGTGTGAGGGTTCCGGCGACCAGGATTCCCCCGAGGTTCACGCCCAACTGCAGCATGGAGCCGAGTGCTTCCGTCACGTGACCGTAGCTCAGCGCGAGGGCGGCGTGGCCGGCCGCCGGGACGGTGGTGACGGAGATCGTCACGCCCACCAGCGCGGCCGACTTCGCCGAGGTGAGGGAGACCATGCCGGCGACGCCGGCCAACAGGGCCACCACGAACGACATCGTGTCCGGCTGCCAGACGAACTCGACCATCGGATGCGGCTGTTCGAACCGCTCCTGGGAGAAGAGGCCGAAGGCGTCCATCAGCAGTGCGAAGCACGCCGTCAGCAGCATCGCCAGCGGGAAGCCGACGAGCAGCGCCACCAGCGACCGCAGGCCGAGCCGGGGCGCCCGCGCGGCCAGGCTGGTGCAGACCCCCGCCAGAGGGCCGAACTCGGGACCGACCACCATCGCGCCGACGATCAGGATCTCGCTGTCGAGCAGCACCCCGCAGGCGGCCAGCATCGTGGCCACGGTCAGGAAGACCAGGTAGGTGAACGTCAGTCGCGACTCCTCCTGCGTGGAGTCGATCAACGACTCCCACAGCACGGCGTCCACGCCGGCCCCGGGGGCCTCATCCCGGGCCCGCTCCGAACGCTGGGAGAGCGACAGGTCGATGTCCTCGACCGCGACCGAGCCCTCCTCGGCGAGGCCGAGGGCGCGCAGCCGCCGCAGCAACTCGTCGGCGGCCTCCCGCGCAACGTCGCACAGCACGAGGTCGCCCACCGGATCCCGCGCCGCGCCGGGTAGCACGGCGAGGTGCGCCGTACCGACGGTCGACGTCAGCTCCGCGACGACCTCATCGGTGCGGGCCGCCGGGGTGATGATCCGCAGATGCAGCATTCCGGCAGCGTACTTAGGCCCGGCACCCGACCGGTCAGCCGCTCGCGCCCTCGGGGTCGACGGGTGCGCCGTCGCCGTGGGCCGGCAGGTCGCCGCGCTCCGCGGGGACGCCGGCGTCGCCCTGGGCCTCCGGCAGGGTCGCGGCGAGCTCCTCGTCGTCGGCCGGGTGGGCCTCGTCGAGCGCGGCGCGCAGGGTCTCGCGGGTGACGGTGTCGGAGGGGCCCTCGACCGTGACGGTGTGCCCGTCCTCCTCGCGCAGGTAGGCGTGCGTGTCGCCCGCGCGGTACCAGACGTGCTCCCCGTCCGGCTCGCAGCCGCAGGTGGCCGGGTCCACCGTGCCGCGGTCCACGACCAGGTGGATGGTCGCGCCGTCGGCGGAGGCGACATAGGTGCTCTGGAAGCCGTCGGCGCCCGCGGGGGCCACCGACTGCGGCGCCAGCTCGAAGCCGGAGACCTCGGTGACGTAGACCAGCTCGACGGCCGACTCCAGGGCCGCGGCGCGCGCCTCGAGTTCGGCGCGGTCGGGGCTCGCGCCCGCGCCGCAGGCGGTCAGCGGTATCGCGAGGGTGAGGGGGAGCAGCACGGCTCTTCGTCTTATGCCGTCATCATCCGCCATCATCCGCCGGCGCCCTTCGTGACCGCGCGGCAGGCGTCGACATAGGCGCGGACGAGTGGCCGCTGGTCGTCGGCGTGCCAGGCCACGGCCAGTCGGGACGGGGAGAGTCCGGTGACGGGGCGGGTGGTGACGCCGCCGCGGGTGAGGAGCGGGGCGTTGCCGGCGGCGAGGAGGCAGATGCCGCGGCCGTCGACGAGGGCCTCGTAGGTTTCGTCCGTGCTGCCGACCTCGTCGCCGATGCGGGGTGGGCGGCCGGCGCGGGCGTCCACAGCGAGGAAGTGGTCCCGGAGCGGGCCGGTGCTGTGCGGCAGGGCCAGGAAGGGCTCGTCGAGCAGGTCGGCGAAGGGGATGGTGGACCGGGCCGCCAGCGGGTGGTTCTCGGGGAGGGCGACGACGCGCGGCTCCTCGGCGACGACCAGCCAGCGGTAGCGGTCGGCGTCGACGAGGGGGAGCCAGAGGAACGCGACGTCCGAGGTGCCGTCGGCGAGGCCGGCCGAGGGGTCGTCCCAGCCGACCTGGCGCAGCCGCAGCTCGGCGTCCGGGTGGGCCGCGGTGAAGCGGGAGCGGATGGCCGGCAGCAGGCCGCCGCGCCCCGGGCTGGTGCTCCAGCCGACGCTGAGGGTGGCGCGCTGCACGGCCTTGGCCCGCTCGACGGCGCTCGCCGCCTCGTCCCACGCCGCCAGCGTGCGACGGGCGTGCGGCAGCAGCGCGGTGCCGACCGCGGTGAGCCGCACCTCACGCCGGTCGCGTTCGAACAGTGGAGCGCCGAGCTGGCGCTCCAGCGCCCTGATCTGCTTGCTGAGCGCCGGCTGCGAGACATAGAGCCGTTCCGCGGCCAGGGTGAAGTGGAGCTCCTCGGCGACGGCCACGAAGTAGCGGAGCTCTCGCGCGTGCACGTCCATAACCCATGGTTATCACGGGCGGTCTTGGACGGGCGGGCGGGATACCCCGGAGGCTGGGCGCATCAGGACCCCGCGTGAGGAGACACGAATGAGCAGGGTATGGCTGGTGACCGGCGCGAACAGCGGTTTCGGGCGGGCGATCACCGAGGCCGCGGTCGCGGCAGGGGACGTGGTGGTGGCGACCGCGCGCCGCGTCGAGGCGCTGGCGGACGTGGTGGCCGCGCATCCGGACCAGGTCGAGGCGCTGCGTCTCGACGTCACGGACGCGGCCGGCATCGAGGCGACGGTGCGCGACGTGACCGGCCGGCATGGGCGGATCGACGTGCTGGTCAACAACGCGGGCCGGACCCACGTCGGGGCGGTCGAGGAGACCTCGGACGCGGAGCTGCGCGCTCTCTTCGACCTGCACGTGTTCGGTCCCGCGGCGCTGACCCGGGCCGTGCTGCCCGGCATGCGCGCCCGGCGTTCCGGCGCGATCGTGCAGCTCAGCAGTGTCGGCGGGCAGGCCTCGATGGCCGGGTTCGGCGCCTACTGCGGCACCAAGTTCGCGCTCGAGGGCATGTCCGAGGCGCTGGCGGAGGAGGTGGGCCCGCTCGGCGTGAAGGTGCTGATCGTGGAGCCGGGCGCGTTCCGCACCGAGTTGTTCGGCAACCGGGGCGTGAGCGCGGAGATCGACGACTACGCGGACACCGTGGGCCCGACCAGGAGCATGGTCGAGGGCGGCCACGGCACCCAGCCGGGCGACCCGGCCAGGGCGGCGGCCGCGATCCTCGCCGCGCTGGACGCCGACGAGACGCCGCTCCGGCTCGCGCTCGGCTCCGACGCCATCGACACCATCCTCGACCACCTCGACCGGGTGCGGACCGACCTCACGGTCTGGGAGTGGGTGGGGCGTGACACCGCCTTCTCCCGGTGAGGACGCGACGAGCATGACGAACGACACGCCTGTGCCCGAAATCGGGCACAGATGTTGCGGGCAGGTCCCCTGATCCGCAGTATCAAGGGGTGCTCGAACGCCGACCGTCCCATGACGACCTCGTGGACCACCTGGTGCGCACCACGCCGCTCGCCCGCGGTGAGGCTGCCCGGGTGGTTCTCGACGTGTTGGCGTACTTCGACGAGACGGCCGAGGAATACGTCCGGAGGCGGCACCGGGAGCTGCGCGGCCGCGGACTCGGCAACGACGCGATCTTCGAACGGATCGCGGAGGAGCTGCCGCGCCGCGCCGTGGCGCCGCCGGCGCTCTCGCTGCGGCAGCTGCGGCGGATCGTCTACGGATAGCGGCGCGTCGGCGGGCCGGCTCAGAATCGCGGGAACTACAGGAAGTCGCAGGAGGACCCTCTATGTGCGGAATCGTGGGATACATCGGAAAGCGTGATGTCGCGCCCCTCCTGCTGGAGGGCCTGCAGCGCCTGGAGTACCGCGGCTACGACTCGGCCGGCATCGCCATCCAGAGCAGCGGCAAGGCGGGCGGGCTCAAGACCGTCAAGAACGCCGGGCGGGTCCGCGACCTGGAGGCCAAGGTGCCGGCCAGGTTCTCCGGCACCGCCGGCATCGCGCACACCCGCTGGGCCACCCACGGCGCCCCCAACGACACCAACGCCCACCCGCACCTGGACGCCTCCGGCCGCGTCGCCGTCGTCCACAACGGCATCATCGACAACTGCGCCGAGCTGCGCGCCAAGCTGACCGCGGACGGCGTCGAGCTGGCCTCCGAGACCGACACCGAGGTGCTGGCCCACCTCGTCGGCCGCGCCCAGGCCGAGACCCTGGAGGAGAAGGTCCGCGAGGCGCTGCGCTACGTCGAGGGCACCTACGGCATCGCCGTGCTGCACGCCGACTTCCCCGACCGGATCGTGGTGGCGCGCAACGGCTCGCCCGTGGTGCTCGGCATCGGCGAGAAGGAGATGTTCGTCGCCTCCGACGTCGCCGCGCTCATCAGCCACACCCGCCAGGTCATCACCCTGGACGACGGCGAGATGGCCACCATCAAGGCCGACGACTACCGCACCTACACCACCGACGGCAGCCGCACCGCCGCCGCGCCGACCACCGTGGAGTGGGAGGCCGAGAGCTGGGACATGGGCGGCCACGACACCTACATGCACAAGGAGATCGCCGAGCAGCCCGACGCCGTCGACCGGGTCCTGCGCGGCCGGATCGACGACCGGTTCGCCACCGTGCGGCTCGGCGGCCTCAACCTGGACGCGCGCGCCGCCCGCGGGGTGCGCCGGGTGAAGATCCTGGGCTGCGGCTCCGCCTACCACGCCGGCCTGATCGGCGCCCAGCTGATCGAGGAGCTGGCCAGGATCCCCGCCGACGCCGAGCCGGCCAGCGAGTTCCGCTACCGCAACGCCGTCGTCGACCCGGACACCCTCTACATCGCGACCAGCCAGTCAGGCGAGACCTACGACACGCTGGCCGCCGTCCAGGAGCTCAAGCGCAAGGGCGCCATGGTGCTCGGCGTGGTCAACGTGGTCGGCAGCGCCATCGCGCGCGAGACCGACGGCGGCGTCTACGTGCACGCCGGGCCCGAGGTGTGCGTGGTGTCCACCAAGTGCTTCACCAACACCGCCGTCGCCTTCGCGCTGCTCGCCCTGCACCTGGGCAGGATCAGGGACCTGTCGGTGGCGGACGGCCGGCGGATCATCGAGGGGCTGCGCAAACTGCCCGAGCAGATCGAGCAGATCCTGGCTGACGAGGAGCGGATCGCCAAGCTGGCGGCCGAGTTCGCCGAGGCCAGGAGCATGATGTTCGTGGGCCGGGTGCGGGGCTTCCCGGTGGCCAAGGAGGCCTCGCTCAAGCTCAAGGAGGTCTCGTACATCCACGCCGAGGCCTACCCGGCCTCCGAGCTCAAGCACGGGCCGCTGGCGTTGATCGAGCCGGCCGTGCCCACGGTGGCGATCATCCCGAACGACGAGCTGCTGGAGAAGAACCGGGCCACGCTCGAGGAGATCAAGGCCCGCAGCGGGCGGATCCTCGCGGTGGCGCACGAGGAGCAGCCCAAGGCCGACGACACGATCGTGGTGCCGCGCAACGAGCCGGAGCTCGACCCGGTGCTGATGGGCATCCCGCTGCAGCTGCTCGCCTACCACACGGCGCTCGCGCTCGGCCGGGACATCGACAAGCCGCGGAACCTGGCGAAGTCCGTGACCGTGGAGTAGGGCGCGAGGCGGGCGCAGGGCGGCCCCCGGAGCGGTGCGTGCCACCATACGCACCACCGGGGGCCGCCATTTGCGCCGGCGTCGCCCATTACGCCGGCGGGGAGAAGCCGCCGCCAGGTCCGTCACCTCCCGGCCGGCGGCCCGAGTTCTGTCTGACCGCTGTCCCTTTTATGCCCGTCACAAACGCACAATCCACCATCCCGAGGCGACGAATTTGGTGAATGCTCGGTGAGCGGTCGCCTCCTGGCGCGTAGCGCCAGTGGATGCCGGGGTGCGGTGCGCGGCCGGCGGGCGCGGGTCTCCGCGCGCCCGCCGGCGAAAGCCGGCACCGGCGCGGCCACCGGGTGGTGACGGCCGACCTGGGCCGTGAGCGGCCAAGATCTCGGTGGCGGGACCGCCTGGGGCCAGGTCCGCCGACACGCGAGTGCTGGCCAGCGCAGCGGGGCTGGCGGGGGGAACGTGGTCAAGCCCCCCGCAGGGGAATCGGCAGGGGATCTGCGGCCAAGCCCCCGGAGGGCACCCTCAGGGGATGACGATCACGGGGCGCCTGGCCCGGCGGGCGAGGCGGCTGGAGACCGAGCCGAAGATGCGGCCGAGCAGGCCGTGCGTCGTGCCCACCACGATCGCGTCGGCCGCGTACTCCTGGCCGACCTCCTCGAGCTCGTGGCAGATGTCCCCGCCGCGCTCGAGCAGCACCCACGGCACGTCGGACAGGTAGTCCGAGCAGGCCAGCTCGAGGCCGAGCACCTCGGTGCGGTGGTCGGGGACGTCTACCAGGGCCGGCGGCTCGCAGCCCGCCCAGACCGTGGTCGGCAGCCGGTTGGCGACGTGGACGATGATCAGCCCGCAGTTGGACCTGTTGGCCATGCCCACCGCGTACGCGAGGGCACGCTCGCTCGACGTCGAGCCGTCGAAGCCGACCACCACACCATGCTGGAACGCGGGGTCGTGCGATGTGTGCGACTCCTCCACCGGATCAGGCGTGGTGGACGAGGGATCGACGACGCGTCTGCGATCCGCTGGTTCGGGAAACTCGTATCCAGCCATCGGAGCCTCAGCGGTGGGTCAGTGAGGAAGCCTCGGGGTCATACCGGCGATGGAGGCGGAGGAACGTTGGTCGTGATGTCACGGGTTCCTCCTCCAGAGTACGGCGTTAGCTACCTAGTGCCCAGGGACGGTGCGTACAACCCCTGAAACCAGGCACGGAACCGTGACCGAGCAGCATGCCCTACCGGCGGCCTGGGACGCAATGCTTTCGGACACATTGCGGTACCTCCGCTGCCGGAGCGTGACCGGTCGCCCGCCCCGGCGCCTTCTCTTCTTGACATGTCCGCCCTACCTGCAACGATGCGCCCGGCGCGCGCCCCAGGGGCAAGGTTGCGCGGTAGGTGGCGCCCGGCGTGCGGCTGGTGCGACTGTCTTGCTGACGACTTTTATTTTCAGCCAACTTCCCCTTGGATGAACCGCGTTGCCCACCTGTCACGCCAACCCCATGGGTATACCTTCGAGGAGAGCCGTGCCGGGCCGTCCGCCCCACCCGTGACATGTCACCGAGGAAAGGCGCACTTCCCCCAACTGCTCCTACGTGTAACGCTTCCTGATCGAATGCTTCGCGCCACGTTGTCATGTCGATTTAGCGCCGAGTGATGAACTTGTCCCGCCGACCTCGCCTGACACAGTAGATTCGATCTTGGCAATCACGTCGGGGGAAACGTGCAGGACCGAGAGGATGCGACGACCGAGGGAACTGAGGAGCATGAGCCAGGACCCAACGCACGGCCCCGAGCCCGCCGTCAAGCTCGCTGCCCGACGCCGCCGCGAAGTCGTCGCGGTGCTGCTGTTCAGCGGCAGTCCCATGTTCGAAAGCTCCATCCCGCTGTCCGTCTTCGGCGTCGACCGCCAGGATGCCGGGGTGCCGCGATACCGGTTGCTCGCCTGCGCCGGCGAGGAGGGGCCGCTGCGCACCACCGGCGGCCTCGAGCTGCGCGCCCCCTACGGGCTGGGCGCCGTGGCGCGGGCCGGCACGGTGATCGTGCCGGCCTGGCGGTCCATCACCGGGCCGCCACCGGCCGCGGCGCTCGCGGCCCTGCGCCGCGCGCACAGCGAGGGAGCCAGGATCGTCGGGCTGTGCACGGGCGCCTTCGCGCTCGGGGCGGCCGGCCTGCTCGACGGCAGGCCGGCGACCACCCACTGGATGTACGCCCCCACGCTCGCCAAGCGCTACCCGTCGGTCCACGTGGACCCCAGGGAGCTCTTCGTGGACGACGGGGACATCCTGACGTCGGCCGGCACGGCCGCCGGCATCGACCTGTGCCTGCACATCGTGCGCCAGGACCACGGCCCCGAGGCCGCCGCCGCCCTGGCCCGCCGCCTGGTGCTGCCGCCCCGGCGGGGGAACGGCGTGGAGACCGGGCAGCACCGGCATCTCGACAGGTCTTTACCAGAGGACATCGGAGCCGACCCGCTGGCCGAGGTGGTGGCCTGGGCTCTCGAGCACCTGCACGAGCAGTTCGACGTGGAGACGCTCGCGGCCCGCGCCTACATGAGCCGTCGCACCTTCGACCGGCGTTTCCGTGCCCTCACTGGGAGCGCTCCCCTGCAGTGGCTGATCACCCAGCGGGTGCTGCAGGCGCAGCGGCTGCTCGAGGTGTCCGACTACTCGGTGGACGAGGTCGCGGGCCGCTGCGGATTCCGGTCCCCGGTGGCGCTGCGCGGTCACTTCAGGCGGCAGCTGGGGGCCTCCCCGGCCGCCTACCGGGCCGCGTACCGGGCGCGCCAGCAGGACAGTACGGCAGGCCGCGCCAAGCCCGTGGGGGACGGCTTCTCGCCCCGCCTGCCGGGCCAGCGCGGGCGCCCGGCGCCGTAAGGCCAGGCGGGCGCGGGAGGGCGTTGCAGTGAGCCGGTCGCACAGAGCGACGTAAGGTTGTTCGCATGAACGATCGCTTGGTGTGGATCGACTGCGAGATGACCGGGCTCTCGCTGGCCGACGACGCGCTCATCGAGGTCGCCGCGCTGGTGACCGACTCGGAGCTCAACGTGCTCGGCGAGGGGGTGGACATCGTGATCCGCCCCCCGGCCGAGGCGCTGGCCTCGATGCCGGAGGTGGTGCGCACCATGCACACCGCGTCGGGGCTGCTCGACGAGCTGGACGCGGGCACCACGCTGGCGGACGCCGAGCGGCAGGTCCTCGACTACGTGCGCGAGCACGCCCCCGAGGCCGGCAAGACGCCCCTCTGCGGCAACTCGATCGGCACCGACCGCGGCTTCCTCGCCCGTGACATGCCGCGGCTCGAGTCCCACCTGCACTACCGCGTGATCGACGTGTCCTCCGTCAAGGAGCTGGCCCGCCGCTGGTACCCGAGGGCGTACTTCAACAGCCCCGAGAAGGCCGGCAGCCACCGCGCCCTCGCCGACATCAGGGAGTCCATCGCGGAGCTGCGCTACTACCGGGAGGCCATCTTCGTGCCGCAGCCCGGGCCAGACTCCGAGGCGGCCCGCAGGATCGCCGCCCAGCACGTGGTCTCCTGACCCGCTGACCGGCGAAACCACCCCCGGCGACCCTGTATGCTTTTGAACCGGTCGCTGCGGCGGCACATGGTGGGCGTAGCTCAGTTGGTAGAGCACCTGGTTGTGGTCCAGGTGGCCGCGGGTTCGAGTCCCGTCGCTCACCCCAAGTCTCAGCACGGCCCGGCTCGCGGATGCGCGGTCGGGCCTTTCGCATGCCCTGGCCCAGGCCATCGCGACGGGTGAGATGGGAGTGAAGTACGTCACACCATGCCGGCCGGGTTCTCGCTGCGAACCATCCGCTGGCGGGGCAGCGCGTGGCGCGGCGGACTGATCAGAGTGATCTGCCGAACGATCTGGTGGAAGGCCACGAGCGCCGAAATGGGGGGCAGACCTGCCACGGCCACGTCGGTCATGGTGGGTGGCGCCTGTGCTACGCAGAGCGCGACCGCGAGCCCGGAGAAGAGGACGACGACCGCCCAGGAGTGCCGAGCGTGCCGCTGGTGCAGGGCGGCGCGCAGGATGGAGAGCGAGGCGACCAGCCAGGGGCCGTAGATCAGCAGCGGCCAGCAGGCGGTGAGCGCGGCGGACGAGCCCGGGCTGGCGACCTGGCGCAGCGGCTCGTAGGAGATCAGCCCGCCGAGCACGCTCAGCATCGCCACCAGGACGGCGGCCGCCGCGGCGAGCAGCAGGCTCGACCAGCGCACCCACCGCACCTTCGCCGGTTGGCTCGACCACTGCACGCGCCGGCGGCGGCCGCGGTGGCGCGGCAGGGAGGCGGCGGGCGGCGGGTGGTGAATCGGAGGCCCGAAGATGCCGGCGAGCGGCGTGGTGTCGTCGGAGATCCCCCAGTTCTCTGAGCGGGACCGGAGTTCGGGCGGTACCAGGAGACCTGTCTCCTGGGCGGGGTGCCAGGGGGCGTCACACTGCTCATGCGTCGTCATCGGTTTGGGTCCTCGGCTAGTTGGTGTCACATTCCAGCAACGATGCGCGTGTCGCGGAGATGTGGGGCATTGGGGTGAAGGCGGCGGGTAGGACGGCTCGGCACGATGCCTTGACCAAACGGAGCCCACGATCTTGGGTGTTGGCATGCGCCACCGGGGAATCCGATCGCACATATGTCAGCGGGGGGCCTGATGACCGATCCGACGGAGAAGCCGCTTTCGGACGAGGCGCTGTTGGCGCGGGTCAGGCGGGGGGACGAGGCGGCCTTCGGCGAGCTCTACCAGCGGCACGTCGGGGGAGTCAGGCGCTACGCCCGACTGTGCTGCCGGGACTCGCACCTGGTCGAGGACCTGACGGCCGAGGTGTTCGCGCGGACGCTGCGCCTGGTGCGCGCCGGCGCCGGGCCCGACGCGTCGGTGCGGGGGTACCTGCTGACCACGCTGCGGCGGGTGGCCGCGCAGTGGGGTGCGGAGGGCCGCATGGAGCAACCGGTGGCGGAAACGGAACAGTTGGCGCCGGCCGGCCGGTCCGTCGGCGCGCCGTCCGACGCGCTCGCGCTCTCCAGGGCCGACCGGTCGATGGCCGCCCGCGCCTTCCGCAGTCTGCCCGAGCGCTGGCGGGCCGTGCTGTGGCACACCACGGTGGAGAACGAGCCGGTCAGCCGGGTCGCGCCGCTGCTCGGGCTGACCCCCAACGCGACGGCCGTGCTGGCGTTCCGCGCCCGGGAGGGGCTGCGCACCGCCTACCTCCAGGCCCACGTGTCCTCGTCGTTGACCAGGCAGGAGGAGTGCCGGGAGTACGCGGGCCGGCTCGGCGCCTACGCGCGGGGGAGTTCGCGGCGCCGGGGCTTCCGTGCACTGCGCCGGCACCTGGACGGCTGCACGCGGTGCAGGTCGGCCTACTTGGAACTGGTGGACCTCAACGCGACGCTGCGCGGCCTCGTGCCCGCGGGGCTGATCGCCTTCTTCACGACCTCCAGGATCGCCGGCGGGTCGGTGGGCATCGCCGCCGAGTTGAGCCCGGCCGGCGCGGTCGGCGCCGTGGGTGCGGTCGGTGCTGGCGGGGTGTTCGGCAAGGCGGCGGTCACCGCGTCGTTCGCGCTGGCCACCGGGGCGATGGCGGTGGTCCCGATGCCGGCGCCCCTGCCGGGGCCAGGCCAGCAGGGGCCGCCGGCCGCGACGGCGGTGGTGGATCCAGGAGGGCCGGAGCCGGGCGGGGAGCCGGCGGACGCCCTGCACCTTCCCGAGCCGTCGGGGAACGCGTCGACCCCCGCGCTGCCGGCGCAGCGGCAGGCGCCGGAGAGCGCGCCGTCGGACGCCCGGGAGTGTCCCCCACCGGACTGCGACACGGCTGCCGCGGACCCCTCCGCCGAGGCGGGCCCCTCCGAGGCGAGCGGCGAGGCGGCTGCCGGGGGCTCGGACGGGGCCGGCGTCGCGGGCCGGGACGGGACCCTGCCGGAGACCGCGGCGACGCCCGCGACGCCCACGACCGACGCGACACCGGCGACACCGGCGACACCGACGACCCCGTTGGACGGCGCCGTTGGCCGGAACCAGGACGAGGACCGGGGGCAGGCGAGCGGTCGCGTCCCGAGCACCCTGGGCCGTTCCGACGACCAGGGCGAGGACGAGCAGGTGGTCGACGAGACGGAGCCGGCGGTCGCCGATGAGGAGCAGGACTCGTCGGGCGACAGCCCGATGGTCGTCCCGTCCCAGAGCCCGTCTCCTGACCAGCCCCGGGTGCCGGCCCAGCGGTCCACCCCCTGAGCGCCCTCCGCACCCCCATAGGATCGGAGGCCGGCCGAGCAGCCCGACCCGCGGGGGATCATGGACATCGCTGACATCAACGAACTGTGGGACCGCGTGACCGGCACCCAGCCCGAGCCCGAGCTCTGGCTGATAGTCGGCGCGGCCGTCGTCGCCCTCGCGGCGGTCGCGCCGTACGGCGTGTGGCGGGTGGCCCGCAACACCATCACCATCGCCCACGAGGGCGGCCACGGCCTGGTGGCCCTGCTGACCGGCCGCAAGCTGGAGGGCATACGCCTGCACTCCGACACCTCGGGCCTGACCGTCTCGCGCGGCAAGCCCACCGGCATCGGCATGATCCTCACCGCGGCCGCCGGCTACACCGCCCCCTCGCTGCTCGGCCTCGCCGGCGCCGCGCTGCTCTCCGCGGGCCGCATCACCCTGCTGCTCTGGGGCGCGACCGCCCTGCTGCTCGCGCTGCTCGTCATGGTCCGCAACGCCTACGGCGCGCTCACCGTGGTCCTCACCTCGGCCGCCTTCCTGCTGGTCTCCTGGCTCACCGAGCCCGACGTGCAGGCCGCCTTCGCCTATGTCGTGGTGTGGTTCCTGCTCCTTGGGGGCGTACGCCCGGTGTTCGAGCTCCAGGCCAAGCGCCGGCGCGGCGCCGCCCGGGACTCCGACGCCGACCAGCTCGCCCGGCTCACCAGCGTCCCCCCGCTGATGTGGCTGATCCTCTTCCACGCCGTGTCCCTCACCTCGCTCACCGGCGGCGGACGCTGGCTCCTCGACCTCTGACAGCGGGCCTCGCGCACTAAAGTGAGGGGCATGACCGACCACAGCGAAAGCCTCGCCCTCTGGCCCGCGCCGCTCGCCGATGGCGCCGTCGACGCCACCGTGACCGTCCCCGGATCCAAGTCGGTCACCAACCGGGCGTTGATCCTCGCCGCCCTGGCGGCCGACCCCGGCTGGCTGCGCCGCCCGCTGCGTTCCCGTGACACCCTGCTGATGGCGGACGGGCTGCGCGCCCTCGGCATCGGCATCGAGGAGACCGTCTCCTCGGACTCCCCGGTCTCCGGGCTGCCGCTCGGCCGCGGCGAGTCCTGGCGGATCATCCCGGCCGCGCCGCAGGCCCCCGCCACCGTCGACGTCGGCAACGCCGGCACGGTGATGCGCTTCCTGCCGCCCCTCGCCTCCCTGGCTGACGGCTCGGTCAGGTTCGACGGCGACAAGCGGTCCCACGAGCGCCCGCTGCACGGTCTCATCGCCGCCCTGCGCGCCCTCGGCGTGCGGATCGAGGACGGCGGGCGTGGCGCGCTGCCGCTGACCCTGCACGGCGCCGGCTCGGTCGAGGGCGGGTACGTGGAGGTGGACGCGTCGTCCTCCTCGCAGTTCATCAGCGCGCTGCTGCTCTCCGCGCCGCGCTTCAACCAGGGCGTGGAGGTGCGGCACGTCGGCGCCACGCTGCCGTCCATGCCGCACATCCGGATGTCCGTCGACATGCTGCGGAAGGCCGGCGCCCAGGTCGACTCGCCCGACTCGGGCGGCGAGCCCAACGTGTGGCGGGTCAGGCCAGGCGCGCTGCTCGGCGGCGACCTGGTGATCGAGCCCGACCTGTCCAACGCCCAGCCGTTCCTGGCCGCCGCCCTGGTCACCGGCGGCCGCGTCACCATCCCCGACTGGCCGCGCGCCACCACGCAGCCGGGCGACGCGCTGCGCCGCATCTTCACGGAGATGGGCGGCTCCTGCGTGCTCGACGACCGTGGCCTGACCCTCACCGGCACCGGCCGGGTGCGGGGCATCGACGCCGACCTGAGCGAGGTCGGCGAGCTGACCCCGGGCATCGCGGCGGTGGCGGCGCTGGCCGAGGGCGAGTCGGTGCTGCGCGGCGTCGCGCACCTGCGGCTGCACGAGACTGACCGGCTCGCCGCGCTCACCAAGGAGATCAACTCGCTGGGCGGCGACGTCACCGAGACCGCCGACGGGCTGCGGATCCGCCCCAGGCCGCTGCACGGCGGCGTCTTCCACACCTACGAGGACCACCGGCTCGCCACGGCCGGCGCGGTGCTCGGCCTGCTGGTCAAGGGCGTGGAGGTGGAGAACGTCGCCACCACGGGCAAGACCATGCCGGACTTCCCCGACCTGTGGCACGGCATGTTGGCGGCACCGGGCGAGAGAGCCTGAGAGGCCGCGGCCCGCCATGCGCCGGTACGGCAAGCACACCGACGAGGACGACGTCCGTGTCCGCCCCAGCCGGCGGGGCAGCCGGCCGCGCACGCACCGGCGTCCCAAGCACGAGGACGCCGCCGAGGGCTTCGTGGTCACGGTGGACCGCGGCCGGTTCACCTGCCTCGTCGAGGACCGTGTGGTCACGGCGATGAAGGCCAGGGAGCTGGGCCGCAAGAGCGTGGTGGTGGGCGACCGGGTGGCCGTCGTGGGCGACCTGTCAGGGGACAAGGACACCCTGGCCAGGATCGTCAGGATCGAGGACCGCAGCTCGACGCTGCGGCGGACGGCGGACGACGACGACCCGTTCGAGCGGGTGGTGGTCGCCAACGCCGACCAGCTGGCGATCGTCACGGCGCTGGCCGACCCCGAGCCGCGGCCCCGGCTGATCGACCGCTGCCTGGTGGCGGCCTACGACGCGGGGCTCGACCCGCTGCTGATCCTGACCAAGGCCGATCTGGCGCCGGCCGAGCCGCTGTTGGAGACATACGCGCCGCTCGGCATCCGCCATGTGGTCACCACCGCCGAGGAGTTCGGCGGCGACCCGGCGGCCGTGGCGCGGGTGCGCGAGCTGCTCGTCGACCGGGTCACGGCCTTCGTCGGGCACAGCGGGGTGGGCAAGACGACGCTGGTCAACACGCTGGTGCCGGGGCGGCGGCGGGCCACGGGCGAGGTCAACGTGGTCACCGGGCGCGGCCGGCACACCACCGTCTCGGCGCTCGCGCTGCCGCTGCCCGGCGCGCCGGGCTGGGTCATCGACACGCCGGGGGTGCGCTCGTTCGGGCTGCACCACGTGCAGCCGTCCCGGGTGATCCACGCCTTCCCCGACCTGGAGCCCGGCACGGCCGACTGCCCGCGCGCCTGCTCCCACGACGAGCCGGACTGCGCGCTCGACACGTGGGTGGCCGAGGGCCACGCGGAGCCGGCCAGGCTCGCCTCGCTGCGACGGCTGCTCGCCTCCCGGGAGCGGGCGGACTGAGCTGGCGCGTCGTGCTCGGCGGTCTGGTCGGGCCCGCGCCGTCGAGTCGCCCACCGTCAGGGCGCGATCAGGTGGGAGACGGCGAGTCGGATGGCGGATTCGCAGTCGATGGCGGAGGTGTGCGGCAGGGCGCGGGCGGCGCGGTCCCGTAACTCGCTGATCAGTCGCGCCGGCGGTACGCCGATCGGCGGCGCGCCAGCGCAGTGGCAGCCGGTGAGGGCGGCGCGCACCACGCGGTCGGCGCGGGCGGTGGCCAGGATCCAGTCGGCGGCGCCGCCCAGCGAACGGCGTCGGGCGAGTTGGGCGGCGAAGCCGTCGATGAGCAGGGTCGTGCGGTGGGCGGCGAGGGCGGCGCCGAGCCCCTCCTTGTCCCCGAACTCGTTGTAGAGGGTCTGCCGCGAGACGCCGGCCGCCGCGGCCACCTCCACCATCCGGACGCGCCGCCAGGGGCGCCGCTCCAGGGCTGCGCCGGCCGCCTCGAGCAGTGACTCACGCGCGGTGGGCATCGTCGCCTCCTCGCCTGCCGGGGCCCCGACGCCCCGGTGCGGCACAGGATTGACGCGAGGTCAAGGGCTGTCAAGGTGCCTCGCGACGGCCGGAGAGCCGGTGCCGGATACTGGGGGCATGGCCGACTACCACGATGATCTGCGTCTCGCCCACGTGCTGGCCGACGCCGCCGACGCCGCGACGATGGAGCGGTTCAAGGCGCTCGACCTGAAGGTCGACACCAAGCCGGACATGACGCCGGTCAGCGAGGCCGACACGGCCGCCGAGGAGCTGATCAGGTCGGCACTCCAGCGGGCCAGGCCGCGAGACGCGGTGCTTGGCGAGGAGTTCGGCAGTGAGGGGCAGGGCCCGCGCCGCTGGATCGTCGATCCGATCGACGGCACCAAGAACTACGTGCGGGGCGTCCCCGTGTGGGCCACGCTGATCGCCCTGCTGGAGCGGGGCGAGGGTGGGGACCGGCCGGTGGTCGGCGTGGTGTCGGCGCCGGCGCTCGGCCGTCGCTGGTGGGCGGCCGAGGGGGCCGGCGCGTACACCGGGCGCAGCCTGGCGGCGGCGACCCGGCTGCGGGTGTCGGCCGTGTCGGAGCTGGCCGACGCCTCGTTCTCCTACTCCTCACTCGGCGGCTGGGAGGAGCTCGGCCGGCTCGACGCCTTCCTCCAGCTGGGCCGGGACTGCTGGCGCACCCGGGCCTTCGGCGACTTCTGGTCCTACATGATGGTGGCCGAGGGCGCCGTCGACATGTGCGCCGAGCCCGAGCTCTCGCTGTGGGACATGGCGGCGCCGGCGATCGTGGTGACCGAGGCAGGCGGCCGGTTCACCGGCCTCGACGGGCGCGCGGGGCCGCACAGCGGCAACGCGGCGGCGTCCAACGGCCTGCTCCACGACGAGCTGCTGCGTCGCCTGGGGCGCTGACGCGGGTTCGCGTGCGCGGGCTGCGCCACGGCGAACTGCTGCGGAGGCTCGGGGTCTGGCGCGCGAGGAGGCCGCCGGAACCGCGCGCGCGGGCACGACGGGCGGCCGTCGGTCCGTACGACCGGGGCGACCGCCGTCGTGGCCGAACCGCCGGAGGCACGTGGTGGCCGAACCGCCGGTAGGCGCGTCGCGGCCTGGGTCGGTCGGTGCGCGCACGCGCGCACCGACCGACCCAGGCGTGGTACGGCAAGGGCACCGTCACCGGCCGCGGAGGGCCTGGACCGCGGCCTGGAGCCGCTTGCCGTAGTCCTCGTCCGCCTTGCGGAAGTTCTCGATCGCCCGCTCGGCGATGTCGTCGCGGGAGACCTGGGCGATGAAGCCCGCCAGGTTGGCGACCAGCCGCTCCCGCTCCTCCTCCGACATCAGCCGGTAGAGGTTGCCGGCCTGTACGAAGTCGTCGTCCTCGGCGTGGACGGGGGTCGGGTGGTCGCCGGTGGCGCCGGTGACGGGCACCGGCTCCCACAGCGGGCGGCCGGTCTGGGCCGGGCCGCCGAAGCTGTTGGGCTCGTAGTTCTTGGCGCCGCCGTGCCGGCCGTCGTAGGCGAAGCCGTCCCGGCCGTGACTGCGGGCCTCGGTGGCGTGCGGGCGGTTGACCGGCAGGTGGTCGGCGTTGATGCCGACCCGGTAGCGGTGCGCGTCGCCGTACGCGAAGAGCCGGCCCTGGAGCATCTTGTCGGGCGAGGGGCCGATGCCCGGCACGAAGTGGTGCGGGGAGAAGATCGACTGCTCGACCTCGGCGAAGACGTTCTCCGGGTTGCGGTTGAGCTCCAGCCTGCCGATCTCGATCGGCGGGTAGTCGGCGTGCGGCCAGACCTTGGTCAGGTCGAACGGGTTGAACCGGTAGGTGGCGGCGTCCGCGGCCGGCATGATCTGCACCTGGACGGTCCAGCTGGGGAAGTCGCCGTTCTCGATGGCGACGCGCAGGTCGCGCTGGTGGCTGTCCGGGTCCCGGCCGGCGAGCGCGGCGGCCTCCTCGGCCGTCAGGTTCCTGATGCCCTGGTCGGTCTTGAAGTGGTACTTGACCCAGAAGACCTCGCCCGCCTCGTTGCTCCACTGGAAGGTGTGGGAGCCGAACCCGTCCATGTGGCGGTAGCTGGCGGGGATGCCGCGGTCGCCGAACAGCCAGGTCACCTGGTGGGTGGACTCGGGGCTCAGACCCCAGAAGTCCCAGACGTTGTCCGCCTCCTGGGAGCCCGTGTACGGGTCACGCTTCTGCGTGTGGATGAAGTCGGGGAACTTGATGGCGTCCCTGATGAAGAACACCGGGGTGTTGTTGCCGACGAGGTCGTAGTTGCCCTCCTCGGTGTAGAACTTCAGCGCGAAGCCGCGCGGGTCGCGCACGGCGTCGGCCGAGCCCAGGCTGCCGGCGACGGTGGAGAGGCGCAGGAAGACCTCGGTCTGCTTGCCGACCTCGGAGAGGAACCCGGCCCTGGTGTACGGCGTCACGTCGGCCGTCACCGTGAAGGTGCCGTAGGCGCCGGCGCCGCGGGCGTGCACGACGCGCTCCGGGATCCGCTCGCGGTTGAAGTGCGCGAGCTTCTCGATCAGGAGTTGGTCCTGGATGAGGCCAGGGCCGCCGACACCGGCGGACTGGCTGTTCTGGTTGTCCGCCACCGGGGCACCGGCCTCAGTGGTCAGCGGTCCGGATGCGATCTGGTCGGTCATCTGCCTGGCACGCCCTTCGGATGCTTGTGGAGTACTGCCGGGTTGTCGATCTGCCGCGCGGCCCCCTTGGCCGTTGACAGAACCGATCCTATATTGGACTTTGTCCAAGTCAAGATTGTGCCCGAAACCGAACCATGTCCGAGGTGCCGGGTGCCCAGCTAGGGTGGAAGGCATGAGTGATCTCCTGCAACGACTCCGCGAGCGCGGATGGCGGCTCACCGCGCAGCGCCGGGTCATCGCCGAGGTGCTGGACGGCGAGCACGTGCACTTCACGGCCGACGAGGTGCACGCCAGGGCCGTCGAGCGCCTCCCGGAGATCTCCCGCGCCTCCGTCTACAACACCCTCGGCGAGCTGGTAGCGCTCGGCGAGGTGATCGAGGTCACCACGGACGGGCGCGCCAAGCGGTACGACCCCAACGCCCACCAGCCGCACCAGCACCTCGTCTGCTCGGGCTGCGGCGCGATGCGGGACGTGCGGCTCGCCGGCGACCCGATGCGGGCCCTGCCCGAGGACGAGCGCTTTGGCTTCACCGTCTCGGACGTGACCGTCACGTACTACGGCCGTTGCCCCGAGTGTGGGGCCGGCGATTTGCGGGATGCGTCGGCCGCCGACTAAGGTGGAGAACACGACGCGGGGTGGAGCAGCTCGGTAGCTCGCTGGGCTCATAACCCAGAGGTCGCAGGTTCAAATCCTGTCCCCGCTACTGAAGACGAAGGCCCGGATTCCTCGGATCCGGGCCTTCGTGCTGCGCGTTCCGGGCCACGCGGGAGAATCGGTCCATGGATGCTACTCTCCAGTACCTTCTGGGTCTGCTCGATCTGGAGCCCATCGAGCAGGACATATTCCGGGGCGCCAGCCACGACTGGGTGGTCCCCAGGGTCTTCGGCGGCCAGGTCGCCGCGCAGGCCCTGGTCGCCGCCTGCGGGACCGCGCCGGAGGAGCGGCTGCCGCACTCGCTGCACTCCTACTTCCTGCGCCCAGGCGACCCGGGGGCGCCCATCGTCTACACGGTCGACCGGATCAGGGACGGCCGTTCTTTCACCACCCGCCGGGTGGTCGCCGTCCAGCACGGCCAGCCGATCTTCCACCTCTCGGCCTCCTTCCAGGAGGCGGAGGAGGGCCTGGACCACCAGGAGCCGATGCCGGAGGCCCCCGACCCCGAGACGCTGCCCACCGCCGACGAGCTGCTGCCGCGCCACGCCCACCGGTTCCTCGACCCCGCCGTGGTCGACCTGCTGCTCGAGGCCAGGCGCGCCATCGACCTGCGGTATGTCGACGAGCCGCCGTTCGCCACCGCCGGGCGGCCGCGGGAGCCACGCTCGCAGGTGTGGTTCCGGGTCAACGGCAAGCTGGACGGCGACCGGGACACGCCCGTCTCGCACCTGTGCCTCGGCACCTACGTCTCCGACATGACGCTCCTCGACTCGGTGTTGCTCGCACACGGTAGGGGCGGTTGGACGGTGGGTGACATCGTCGGCGCCAGCCTGGACCACGCCATGTGGTTCCACCGGCCGTTCCGGGCCGACGAGTGGCTCCTCTACGACACCGACTCCCCGTCGTCCCAGGGCGGCCGGGGCCTGGCCCACGGCCGGATCTTCACCCGCGACGGACGGCTGGCCGTCACGGTGATGCAGGAGGGCCTCATGCGCGTCCCCCGGGCCGGGCGGGCCTAGGCCCTGCCCGGGCGAGTCAGTCCCGGATGATCGTGATCGGCGGCAGTGGGCGACCCGTGGACCGGCTCGGCGCGGCTCGCTCGGCCGGGACCCCTCCCGCCCGAACGGCGGGCGCGGCGGGTGAGTCCCGCCTGGCCGGCGTTCAGGCGATCGGCATGCCGGCCGGGGTACGGCTCACGCACGAGGCGGCCCCTCTGGCCTGACGCGGCGTCAAGGACGAGCCCCCGCCCGTGTCGCAGTGAGAATCACCATGTGGACCCCCTGTGTCTCGGCACCTACGTTTGCCGCGAGACAACGATCAGGCATATGCCATGACGGGGGAGTCACAGTGAGCTCGACAGCCTTGAACCGCAGAACCGCGATCGTCGCCGGTCTCGGCGCCGCACTGGCCGGCGCGGTCGTCACCCTGGGCCGGCCGACGACCGCGGCGGCGGCGGTGGACGACCCCGCCAGGAACGCCGCGCCGTACCACCGCGCGTTCCCCCTCTTCCGCAGCGCCAACATGTCGTCACCCGACCGGCTCTCCTCCGGAGTCGGCTTCCACTCGTTCCGGATCCCCGCCGTGGTCACCACGAGCACCGGCCGGATCCTGGCGTTCGCGGAAGGGCGCCGGCACGACAACCGTGACCACGGCGACATCAACCTCGTCTACAAGCGCACCAGGACCACCACCAGCCACGGGGCGAACCCCGGTGACTGGGGGCCCCTGCGGGAGATCGCCGGCACCGGCACCGGCACCGGCACCTGGGGCAACCCCACGCCGGTCGTGGACGGCACGACCATCTACCTGTTCATGTCCTGGAACGCGAGCGACCGCAGCTTCAAGGGCGGCGACCTCCTGCCGGACGGCTCCCGCACCAGGAAGGTCGACTCGACCGAGGCGGGCCGCCGCCACCTCTATCTGACCAGGAGCACCGACGACGGCAACACCTGGTCGACGCCCCGGCGGGTGACCTCGCAACTCACCCCGAGCGGCTGGGCCTGGGACGCGGTCGGCCCCGGCAACGGCATCCGCATGCGCTCCGGAGAGCTGGTCATACCGGCGCAGGGCCGGAACATCATCGGCCGCGGCTCCGCCGGCAACCGGACCTGGTCCTACCAGTCGCTGTCCCAGCAGTACAACGAGGGCACCATCGCGCAGACCCCGGACGGCAACCTCTACCGCAACGACCGCCCCCTGAGGGGCGACCACCGCATGGTCGCCCGCGGCACCCTGAGCCGGTTCGGCTCGTTCGCCGCGGACACCGGGCTGCCCGACCCCGGCTGCCAGGGCTCGGTCCTCTCCTACAACCTCGGCACGCCGGCCCGCACCATCTTCCTGAACTGCGCCTCGACCAGCAGCCGCGACCGGACACTCCGGGTGCGCATCAGCTACGACGCGGACGCGCGCACCTACGCCTACAGCCGCCGTCTGAACGACGCCCGCGTCTCCGGGGTCGGCAGGGAGGGCGGCTACACCAGCATGACCAAGACCGCGGACAACCGGATCGGCGCCCTGATCGAGACCGACTTCTTCAACGACGGCAACGGCGGGAACTCCTACCGCGCCCTCCTCTGGCGACGGTTCAACCTGTCCTGGATCCTCAACGGCCCGGACAACTGAGGAACCGTCGCGTTCGGCGGCACCGACCCGGGATCAGCAGGTGAACGGCGGCGCGTGGAGGCTGCCGAGGAGGGAAAGGGCCTGGGCGCTCGGCGTGTGCGGGGCCGCGTGGTAGACGACGAGCTGCTGGCCGGGGGCGGCGCGCACGTCGAAGGTCTGGTAGGTGAGGGACAGGGCGCCCACCTCGGGGTGGTCGAGCTCCTTGGGGCCCTGGCCCTTGAGACGCACGGCGTGCGCGTGCCACAGCGTGGCGAACTCGTCGCCGGCCGCGAGCAACGCGTCCACGACCTCGCGCAGCCGTGAGTGCTCGGGGTCGGGGCCCGTCCCGTGGCGGAGGCTGGCGACGGTCGTCTCCGCCACCTCGGGCCAGTGGCGGTAGAACGAGCGGGCCACCGGGTCGAGGAAGGCCATCAGCGCCAGGTTGTCCAGCCGCCTGAAGGGCGAGAACAGCGCGGCGGCCAGCGCGTTGGCGGCCAGGACGTCGAGCGCCGCGTCGAGGACGAGGGCCGGGGTGTGCGCGTAGCCGTCGAGCAGCGCCCGCAGCTCGGGCGAGACCCGCCGGACGGCGGCCGAGCCGCGGGCGTCCCGGGCGGCGCCGGCCAGCCGGAAGAGGTGGTCCCTGGACTCGCCGTCCAGCCGGAGGGCGTCGCCCAGGGCGTTCAGCACCTGCGGGGAGGGGTGCCGCTCGCGTCCCTGTTCGAGGCGGGCGTAGTAGTCGCCGTTGACGCCGGCCAGCACCGCCACCTCCTCGCGCCGCAGCCCCGGCACGCGGCGCCGGCCGTAGCTGGCCAGGCCGAGATCCTCGGGGCCGAGGCGGGCGCGCCGGGCGCGCAGGAAGTCGCCGAGTGCGTTGTCGCTCACGAGCTCAGCGTAGGCGCGGGCCGGCTCCGGCCGCCTGGGTGCGTCGCACCCAGGCAACGACCGTCCTGGCCGCTGAGCGTGGCGACCGGCTGTCAGACGTCCTCGACGCTGGCCCCCGCGGGCCCGCTGTCGACCGGGCCGCTGTCCTCGGCGCCGACGGCCCGGCCCTCCCACGTGAGGGTCAGCCAGCCCTCGTCGGGCGAGCCGGAGAGGACCACGATCCCGGTGTTCCGCAGCTCGTGAGTGGAGGCGAAGGCGACGTCGACGTTCGCCGCCCGCGCGGCCACCCACATGCGGATGGCGGCGCCGTGGCTCACCATGGCCACCGTCCCGGCCCCGGAGGCCGCGGCCTCCGCGACGACGGCGTCGAAGCGCCCAAGCGCCTCCGCCCCGCGCTCCCCGCCCGGCATCCGGAGCTCCGTCTCGCCCGCCGACCAGGCGAAGACCGTGGTCAGGTACGTCTCGACGGCCGGGTCGTCGCCCCGCATCTCCAGATCGCCGGCGGACAGCTCCCGGATGCCGTCCCGCACCAGGACCTCCAGGCCCGTCGCGGCGGCCAGCGGGGCCGCGGTGAGCTGCGTGCGGATCAGGGTGGACGCGTAGAGCGCGCCGATCTCCTCCGCGGCGAGCGCCTCGGGCAGGGCCGCCGCCTGCTGCTGCCCCAGGGGGGTCAGCGCCGGCCCGGGCACGGCCGTGTCCAGGAGGTGCTTGAGGTTGGACGGGGTCTGGCCGTGGCGTATCAGCAGCAAACGCATGGAATCGGTCTGTCTCCAGGGATCGGTCGCGGACCTTCCACTGTGCCACCACGCCGACCGGCGCGGCGGACGCCGGTCGGCGGGCGAGGCCTCAGCCCCGGGCGTCCGCCCTTTCGGCCGGATCGGGCGCGGCGCCGTCGGCCTGCTCCGCGGCCTTCCGCATCGCCGCCAGGCTGGTGATCGTCGTGACGAGGAGCACGCCGCAGATGACGCCCAGCGAGACGGGGGTGGAGACCTCCGGCACGTGCAGGCTCGTCGTCTCGTGGATGCCGTGCAGGACCAGCTTCACGCCGATGAACGCGAGGATGACCGACAGGCCGTAGGACAGGTGGACCAGCTTCTTCAGCAGCCCGACGATGAGAAAGTACAGCTGGCGCAGTCCCATCAAGGCGAAGGCGTTCGCCGTGAAGACGATGTACGGGTCCTGGGTCAGGCCGAAGATCGCCGGGATCGAGTCCACCGCGAAGAGGATGTCCGTGAGGCCGATCGCCAGCATGACGATCAGCATGGGGGTGACCAGCCGCCTGCCGTTCTCGTGGATGACCAGCCTCGTGCCGTGCCACCTGTCCGTGGAGGGCACGCGCCGCTGAATGGCCTTCAACAGGCGCCCCTCCTCCCAGTCCTCGTCCGTCTCGTCGGCCCGGGCCTCCTGGATGAACTTCCAGGCGGTCCAGACGAGGAAGGCGCCGAAGACGAAGAAGACCCAGGCGAACCTGTCGATCGCGGCGGCGCCGGCGGCGATGAAGACGGCGCGCATCACCAGCGCGATCAGCACGCCGATCATCAGCACGCGCTGCTGGTAGATCGACGGAACCGCGAACTTCGCCATGATCAGCACGAACACGAAGAGGTTGTCGACGCTGAGCGACTTCTCGGTGATGTAGCCCGCGAAGAACTCGCCGGACGCCCCTCCGTCCCCCCCAGACCAGCAGGCCGAGGCCGAAGAGCACGGCGAGCACGACCCAGACGATCGTCCAGACACCCGCTTCCCTGACCGAGACCTCGTGCGGCTTGCGGCCACCTATGAAGAAGTCGGCCGCGATGAGCACACACAGCCCGACGACCGTGAGCACCCACACGGTCATGGAGACGACCAACCCTGATCCCTCCCTGTGAATGAACCACCAACGGCACAAGGGTGACCAGGGTTTGGTAAAGCAGGCGTCAAGGGCACGCGCTACGCGGGGGAGAGGCCGGCCGCGTCCAACAGGTAGGCGGTGAGCGGCTCGTAGAAGCGCGGGCTGGTGACGTAGTCGTCGAGCGGCACGCACACCGTGAGCGTGCCCTCCGCCTCGCCGAGGAAGAGCGCCGGGTCGTTGCTGTCGGCGTAGCCGATGGTGTCGATGCCGCGCTCGGCGGCGCAGCCGGCCCAGCCGTGGTCGGCGATCACCAGGTTGGGCAGGGCCTCGCCCTCCTGCGGGAGGGCGTCCAGGATCTCGGCCATCGGGCGCGGTGAGTGGGTGTGCCAGAGCGAGGCGCCGCGCTCGTAGACGGCGACGCCGGCGAACTGGGCGATGCGGCCCTCGTCTGCGGTGAGGCCGAGCGGCACCCGCACCAGCTCGCAGCCGGCGGCCAGGAGGGCGGCGGCGGTGCGGGCGTGCACGTCGAGCAGCCCGCCGGGGTGGCCGGTGGCCACCAGCACCCGCTGCCGGTCGGCGACCGCCTTGCGCAGCAGTGTCGCGGCCCGGTCAAGGGCGTCGACGGTCAGCTCGGGGTCGATGGTGTCCTGGCCCTGCCGGTGCTCCGGGTCCTCGTCGACGCCGCACCGCTCGGCCATCACCGCGAGCACGTCCTGCTCGTCGGTCCAGCGGTCACCGAGTTCGAGGCCGAGCCAGAAGTAGCGGTTGCCGTTGGCCAGCTCCCGGTAGTGCGCCAGGTTGTTCTCCCGGGGGGTGGCGACCTCGCCCGCGATCCTGGTCTGTATGAGGTGGTCGATCAGTTCGGCTCGGGAGGGGACGGCGGAGGTCGGCATACGGCAAGTATCGCCTGGCGGGTGAACTTACGGTGGCGGTGTCGCCGAGCTGTGATCTCGTCGTGTGGGGTAGGTCATCCGATGTATGCCGGGCGCGGACGATCCTCCCGTCGGTCGAGGTGGGGGCGGGTGGCCAGGGCCTAGCGTCGGGAGCGTTCGTGGCGGACGTTCGAGAGGGGACGCGGGACGATGGCTCCTGGCAAGGTACGGCTGGCCGAGGGTGGGGCGCTGGTCGTGGGCGGCGGCCTGCTCCGGCTCTTCGGCGGCGACCTGGAGCTCGGCTGGTTCGACGCGCACCCGCTCGGCGTGGTCCTGATGGTGGTCGGCGGCGTCCAACTGCTGGAGGGCGCCTGGCGGTTGAGGCGGGGGCGGGAGTCGGCGTGAGCTGCGGCGCGGGACAAGGACAGCGGCGACGAGGGCGGGCCTGGCGGCTGGTCAGCGGCGGGCGAAGGCCGTCGCGAGCTGGTCGAGCAGCGCCGTGGCGGACGGGTGGGGGGCACGCCGCGGGGTGATCGCGTGGATGCCGCGGGTCGGGGGATCGACGAGGGGAACCGTGGTGACGTCGGCCCGCAGCGCGCCCGTCAACGCCCCGGGGACCAGGGCGATGGCGTGACCGGTCGCGACCAGGGCCGTCTTGCCCGGCAGATCGGCCGCGGCGAGGTCGATGCGGGCGGTGACGCCGGCGCGGGCGGCGTGCTGGCGCAGCAGCGCCGCGGAGCCGTCGTTGTCCTCGACCCACGTCTGGTCGGCCAGCGCCCGGATGTCCACCGGGCCGTGCCCCGCCTGTGGGTGGCCGAGGGGCAGCACGACGACCATCTCGTCCATCCCCAGGAACCGGCGCTCGACGCGCGGGTCGTCTGGCAGCCCGGGCGGCGCGTCGGTGACGACGGCGACGTCGAGATCGCCGGCGATCACCCGGTCGTGCAGCCGCGCGCTGAGTCCGGGCGACAGGCTCCACGGCAGCGGTCCTGCCACGTCAAGCAGGCGGCGGATCGCCGCGGGCACAAGGCCGGCGGCCAGCGACGGCGTCGCGCCGACGGTCAGCGGCCGACTCGGCGCCCCGTCGCGAACCTCCCGCACGGCGCGCACGGCGCGGTCGGCCTCGTTGAGCGCGACCAGGGCGTGGCGACGGAACACCTCCCCGGCGGCCGTCGGGCGCACGCCGCGCACCTGCCGTTCCACCAGCGCCACCCCGAGCTGGCGCTCGAGACCGGCGACCTGCCGGGAGACGGCGGACTGGGTGTAACCGAGCTCGGCGGCGGCCGCCGACAGCGAGCCGAGCCGGCACACCACCACGAACGTCCGCCACGCGGTCAGTTCCATGCGGGCCATCGTACGCGGTGGGTATGCGTGGCACGCATGGCTGACCTGCGAGATCCGCGCTTGTCGCAGGCCTGGCGCGGTCCGCAGGCTGGGACGCATGACCGAACCGCACACGATCGCCGTCCTCGGCCTGGGCCGCATGGGCACCGCGATCGCCACCCGACTCGCCGACCACGACCGCGCCTCGGAGGTCGTCGGTTGGACCCGCTCCGGACGCGGCGCGGCGGGCGCCGTCCGGACGACCGGCGACCCGAACGACGCCGTGGCCAAGGCCGACATCGTCCTGCTTGCGCTGTTCGACGGCCCGGCCTGCCGGCAGGTCGTCGACCGGGTCCACGGTTCCCTGCGTCCGGACGCGATCGTGCTGAACACCGGCACCATCGCCCCCGATGAGGCGGCGGAGCTGGCCAGGCGGCTCGGCAAGAGCTACGTCCACGCGCCGGTGCTCGGCTCCGTGCCGGCCGTCGCGGCCGGCGCCCTGCGGATCCTCGCCGCCGCCGACCAAAGCGCGTTCGACCTGGCCCGGCCGGTCCTGGAAGCGCTCGGCACCGTGCACCGGATCGACGACGCCGCCACCGCCGCCGCGCTCAAGCTGGTCGCCAACAGTGGTCTCGCCGGGGCCGTCCTCGCGCTCCGCGAGGCGCTGCGGCAGGCGGACGCGCTCGGCCTGGCGCGTGAACAGGTGCTCGACGTCCTCGAACTCGGCCCGCTCGGCGGGCTCGTCGCGCGCAAGTGGACGTTCCTCCTCGGTGAGCCGACCACGGCCGAGTTCACGATCGGCGCGCTCGCCAAGGACATGGCGCTGCTGGCCGCCGCGTCAGAAAGCCCCCTGCGCGGCGCGGCCGAGCTCGCCGACACCGGCGCGGACCCGGAGGCCGACATCGCCGTCGCCGCCACGGTCCCCGCCGTGGACGACGCCGTGCTCGAACCCCTGCGCGCCTACATCCGCGGCCACGCCACCGGCGACCCCACCCACTTCCGCGCGGCCTTCCTGCCCACCGCCCACGTCGAGGGGGTCAGGGACGGCGCGTTCGTCTCATGGCCGCTGGAAGACTACTGCGCCCTCTTCGACGGCCGGCCGGCCCCGGACGAACCGGCCCGCTCCCGCCGCGTCGACGCCGTCGACGTCCACGGCACCGTCGCGACCGCGACCATGACCCTCCGCCACGGCGCGGACACCTTCACCGACGTCTTCCTGCTGGTCCACGTCGACGGCCGCTGGCGCATCGTCAACAAGGCGTACCACCGGCACGCCTGACGGCCCGATCGGTGTCCCGAGCGGTCATCGCGCGGTGCGGGGGAGCGCCGGCGAACTGGAGGGCTCAGGGCAGTGTCAGGATCTACGGTCCTTCGTTCGTGGTGGCCACCGTGTGCTCGGAGTGGACCGGCCGGCCGCCGCCTGGGCTCGGCGCCCGAACGCCGGCTCGTCAGGCGCCCGTCGCACAGTCCCGACTCGACGTGCCCTCCGACACGCGCTCGGTTGACTGGGCAAGGCTGTAAGGTTTCGCGCTCTGCCGGACATTACTGGGCATGGAATTGGAAACTCGGGCCGATGAGTTCGACCGGCTCTACCGGGCGACCTACCGCCGGGTGTTCGCCTACGTCCTCCGTCGGCTCAGCGAGACGGCCGCGCAGGACGTGGTGTCCGAGGTGTACACGGTGGCGTGGCGGAAACGTCGGCACCTGCCCGAAGACGATCACGAGGCGGCGTTGTGGTTGTTCGGCATCGCCCGCAACGTTCTCGCGAACCAGGCTCGGAGTCAGCGGCGCTGGGCGCGGCTGATGCTCCGCGTGGCGGAGCATCCCCCGCCCCCGGCCGTCGACGACCAGCACGGCGTCGGGCTCGCGTTGACCGCCCTGTCGGCCGTCGACCAGGAAGTCCTGCGGCTCGCGTACTGGGACGACCTGCCCCACCGCGACATCGCCGTGATCCTTGGCGTCTCGGCCGCGGCCGTGACCACCCGACTGTCCCGCGCCCGGGAGCGGCTGCGTGCCGCCCTGGACACCCAGAGGAACGAGGCGAACACCCATGCCGATGTCTGACGAGGAGCTGGAGCAGATGTTTCGTAGCGCGGACCCGGTCGCTCACCGGACCCTGCCCGACCCGCCGCCCTTCCGTCCCCGGGCCCGTTTCCGGCGAAGGTTCGTCATTCCCGTGGTGGCCGCGCTGGCCATCGGCGGGGCGACCGCTGCCGGAACGACCTGGATCGTCGGAGACGGTGAGGGACACTCCTTCGACTCGACCACCGTCAGCTGCATGGCCGCCCACGGCAGGGGCGACGCCGTCGTCGGTTTCAACCCGGTGACCGACGACCCGCTCGAACAGTGCGCCGAGGCGTGGGAGGGGATGCTGGACGAGCCGGTCCCCGCTGAACTCACCGCCTGCGTGGGCTGGAACGGGAGCGGCGACTCCGTTCATGTGTGGCCGGGCAGTGGCCCGGAGGTGTGCGTCGACCACGAGAGCGACCCGTGGGCCGGGCCGACGCCGGAACAGCTGGACTTCGGACAGTTCCGGCTGGACCTGGAGAGTCGGCTCCCCTCGGGCGAGTGCCTGCCGCGTGCCGAGATCGAGGGCCTGCTCTCCCGGCTCCTGGCGGAGAACCAGCTGGAGGGCTGGACGGTCCACATCGTCGATTCGCCCAACGAGGCCGTGAGCGAGGACTGCATGGAGCTGGCGCACTACCTGGAGGACGACCGGGAGGTGTGGATTCAGGCGCTCTGAGCCGGAGTGTCACACATCGCCGGCGCATGAGCGTCATGCCCATCCCACTTCGAAGGAGATCGAGTGCGTCAGAGAAAACGCAAGGCCGCCGGGGCCGTGCTGGCCGTGGCCTTGGCCGCGGCCCTCGCGTCCGCGGGGGGCGCGGAGGCGGCCGGGTCCGGGGCATCGCCGGCCGCGGACCACACTGCCTCGTGGGTCACCCTGGTCACCGGAGACCGCGTGCTGCTCGACGCGGACGGTGACCTCGCGCGACTGGTCCCGGCCGAGGGACGGGCGGACATACCCGTGTC
The DNA here is from genome assembly GCF_004348315.1 of Streptomyces sp. 8K308. Taxonomy (GTDB): domain Bacteria; phylum Actinomycetota; class Actinomycetes; order Streptomycetales; family Streptomycetaceae; genus Streptomyces. The sequence continues at coordinate 42,576 of NZ_SMKC01000004.1, forward strand.
GGTGCGCGAGGAGAACGGCGGCTTGTTCGTCGTGCCGGCCGACGCCCTGGCCCTGATCCGCCAGGGCACCGTGGACGAGCGGCTGTTCGATGTCAGGGAGCTGAGCCGGCCCGAGTACCGCCGGCTCGCCGGCGAGGGCGTGCCAGCCATCGTGCGCTACGACGGCGAGCGCCCCGCCCGGCTGTTCGCGGCCGGCGGCCCCGAGGTTCGGGCCGAACTGCCCAGCGTGAACGGCGAGGCCGTGACCTTCGCCCCGGAGAACGCCGCCGCCGCGTGGCAGGCGCTGACCGGACCGCGCACCCTCGCCTCGGGGGTGGCCTCCCTCGCGCTGGACAGCCTCCGGCGGGCTGCTCTGGACACGAGCGTGCCCCAAGTGGGCGCGCCCGAGGCATGGGCGACGGGCCTCGACGGCGCGGGCGTGACCATCGCCGTCCTCGACACGGGCATCGACGCCACCCACCCAGACCTCGCCGGCGCCAAGGTGGCCGCCGAGGCGAACTTCTCGGAGGCGCCAGGACCTGAGGACCGCTACGGCCACGGCACCCATGTGGCGTCGATCGCGGCCGGCACCGGCGCGCACTCCGGCGGCACCCACACGGGTGTGGCGCCCGGGGCCACGCTGCTCAACGGCAAGGTGCTGGACGACAGCGGCTCGGGACTTGACTCCGGGATCATCGCGGGCATGGAGTGGGCGGTCGGACAGGGCGCCGACATCGTCAACATGAGCCTGGGCGGCGCGGACACCGAGGGCCTCGATCCCCTGGAAGAGGCCGTCAACCGGCTCTCCGCGGAGTCTGGCGTGCTGTTCGTGGTGGCCGCGGGCAACGACGGCCCGCAGGCCGGCACCGTGAGCAGCCCCGGCAGTGCGGACGCCGCCCTCACCGTCGGGGCGGTGGACGACTCCGACGCCCTGGCCGACTCCTCCTCGACCGGTCCGCGCGCCGGCGGCGGGGCCCTCAAGCCCGATCTCACCGCCCCGGGCGTGGACATCGGCGCGGCAGCGGCCCCTGGCAGTGTCCTGGCTGAGGAGGGCGTGCCCGTCGGCGACGGCTATGTCGCGCTCTCGGGCACCTCGATGGCCGCGCCGCACGTGGCGGGCGCGGCGGCGCTGCTGGCCCAGCGTCATCCCGACTGGACCGGTGCGCGACTGCGGGCCGCGCTCGTCTCGGCCGCTCAACCCCTCGACGGGTATGGGGCGTTCCAGCAGGGCAGCGGTCGGCTGGACGTGGCCCGGGCCATCGAGCAGACCGTCGTGGCGGAATCCGGCGCGCTCGACTTCGGCACGGCGGCCTGGCCACACGAGGACGACGGGCCCGTCACCGAGGAGCTGACCTACGCCAACCTCGGCGACACGGACGTCACCCTCGACCTCGCCGTCGCCGGAATCGGGCCGGACGGTGCCCCGGCCCCCGGGAGCATGTTCACCCTCGATACGACGCGGGTCCAGGTACCTGCCGGCGGCACCGCCACCGTGGCCGTCGCCGCCGACACCTCGCTCGGCGGCGAACTCCACGGCGCCTACAGCGCGTTCGTCACCGCAACGGGTGCCGGGCAGACCGTGCGCACGGCCGGTGCCGTGGACCGCGAGCCCGAGCTGTACGAGATCCGGGGCGAGGCACTGGACGCGGACGGTGCCCCCCTCACTGACTGGTGGGCCGTGGCTCTCAACCTCGAAACCGGCGAGACCCATCCGCTCGCCGGCGAGACCGCCGACGGCGCGGTTCGGGTACCGCCGGGCGACTACCTCGTGGTGGCCGACCACGGCGGATCCGGCGAGAAGCCGAGCGATGTTACCGTCTTCACCCAGTCGCTGCTCGCGCTGCGCGAGGACACCACGGTGACCTTCGACGTCCGGGAGGCGGCGGACCTGGACATGGGGGTCTTCGACCCGGACGCCGAGGCGACGATGCTCCAGGCGGCGATTCTCAGCGAAGACGGCGACTTCAACCTGGGGTGGTTCACCACCCGCCCTGAAGTGACGGCCCTGCGGACCCTGGGGCAGGGCCCGGAGCTGACCGGCCGGCAGTTGACGTCGGAGATCGGCGCGGCCTGGTCGGACGGCGCGGACACGGAGTACCGGGCGGCGCACCGGCGCACCGGCTCGTTCTTCACCGGCCTGACCGATCAGGTCGAGCGAGCCGAGGTCTCCGAGCTGAGGATCGGCCACGGTACCCCGGCCCCGGGCCTGTTGGGCACGCTGAGCGTCGAAACATCGATGTCCTTCGATCTGACCGGCGAGCCGCGCGAGCTCCCGCGGAACGCGACCGTGTATGTCACGGGCGGCGTCCCATGGCAGCACAGCCTCCGGGTGGTCCGCGGCGAGGACGACCAGGGGGAGGGGTACCAGCTGTTCGCGCGCCCTCAGATATACGAGCCGGGGGCGACGCACCGGTTCACCATCAACTCCGGCGTGTTCGGCCCGGGCATCGGCCCGGCGGACGAGTTCTCCCGCACCGGCAACGTGTTGACCGCCAGTCTGGGTGACCTCCTCGCGGACGGCGCCGGGAACAGGAACCTGAACCCCTTCGCCGAGGGCACGACCACCCTCTCCCGCGACGGCGTGGTCATCGCCACCGAGGAGGCGCCGCTGAGCTGGTCCGAGTTCGAAGTGCCGCCGGAGGAGGCGCGTTACGAGCTGGCCACCACGGTCACCGGCGACTGGCCGGTGAGCACCGAGGTCTCCGCCACGTTCGCCTTCGACTCGGCGCTCGTGGCGAGTGAAGAGCCCGAGCAACTGCCGTTCTCCATCGTCCGATTCACGCCGTGCCTGACTCTGGACAGCACGGCGCCTGCGGGGCGGCGCATGCGGGTGCCAGTGACCGTCCATGGCTCGGCCGCCGGGGACAACCTGGGGTCGCTGGCGATCGAGGTCTCCTACGACGGTGGCGAGAGCTGGCGGGAGGTGCTGGTGAGGGACGGACAGATCACCGTGACCAACCCCGCCGCTGGCGGCAGCGTCTCCTTCCGCGCCGAGGTCGCCGACCGCGCCGGAAACACCACCGTCCAGAGGATCACCGACGCCTACCGCACCATGTGAGTGCCCGAGCACGAGCCCTGCTCTCAGGTTCCTCACAGACGGAGACGGTTTGACCTCGACACGTGTCACGCCTGAAGGGGCGTCCCGTAGCGTGACAGGACGGGACGCCCTCGACCGGAACGAGCGCTACTTGTTCAGATCCATCACCCGTGTGCCAGTGCCCTGGTAAGCGTCAGGGGCGAGCGTGGCGACGATGGCGCCCTCCGGGTGTTCGAAGGAGGGCGCGGCGACCTGGACCGCATGGGCGATGCCCGGGGTGAGGCCGGGGGACGCGCAGAGTTGGGAGACGGCCAGTATGTCGGAGAACGTCAGATCGACGGCGTTCAGCACTTCCAGCGCCCCGACGTGGGCCGCGACGCCGTGACGCTCACGGTCCGCCTCCAGCACGCACAGCACCGGGACCCACAGCTTGGTGCTCGGATCGCGGTAGGCGCGATGGATCAGGGCCGAGGCGTTGCGGTTGCCCGAGCCGAGCGCCAGCAGGGTCGGTTGATCGATGACCAGATGGTGTTGGATCACGCGGTGACCTCGGAGCCGCCTGCGAAGGCGTCCTGGATCTTGCGCCGCATGCGTTCGTCGTCTTCGGCGGTGAGGTGGACGCCGAAGTGCTCCGCGATGTAGGCGCGTGCCTTCTCGGCGCGGTCCTCGCGTTCCTGGGGGGTGAGCGTCGACTCGGCGAACTCCTGGACGAGCGAGCGGATCGATGTGCCGCGAGCTTCGGCGAGTACCGCCAGCCGGTCGCGGACGTGGTCAGGGACGCGGATCATGACGTCGGGCATGGAGAGAGTATACGCCCCGTATACTCGATTCAGGGCAGCGTCAGGATCCGCGGTCCCTCGTTCGTGATGGCCACCGTGTGCTCGAAGTGGGCCGCCCGGCTGCCGTCGTTGGTGCGGAGGGTCCAGCCGTCGGCCGCCGGGTGGTAGTCGTCCCGGCCGCCGGCCAGCAGCATCGGCTCGATGGCCAGCACCAGGCCGTGCTTCAGCGGGTAACCCCGGCCCGGCCGGCCCTCGTTGGGGACGTCGGGCGCCTCGTGCATCCGGCGGCCGATGCCGTGGCCGCCGAAGCCGTCGGGGATGCCGTAGCCGGCGGTCCTGGCGACCCGGCCGATGGCGTGGGCGATGTCGCCGATCCTGGCGCCGACGACGGCCGCCGCGATGCCGGCGTTCAGGGCCTCCCGGGTGGTGTCGAGCAGCCGCTGGTCCTCCGCGTCGGCCTCCCCGATGGTGAAGCTGATGGCCGAGTCGCTCGCCCAACCGTCCAGGTACGCACCGCAGTCCACGCTCAGCAGGTCGCCGTCGCGCAGCCGGTAGTCGGTGGGGATGCCGTGCACGATCGCGTCGTTGACGGAGGCGCAGATGACGCCCGGGTAGGGCGTCGGCGCGAAGCCTGGGTGGTAGTCGAGGAAGGCCGGCTTGGCCCCGGCGTCGCGGATGACCGCGTGTGCGATCTCGTCGAGATCCCGCAGCGACACGCCGGGGCGCGCCGCCTCCCGCACGGCGGCCAGCGCGCGGGCCGTCACCCGCCCCGACTCGCGCATCGTCTCCAGCGCCGCGTCCGTCTTGATCTCCACCATGCCGATGCTCCTCCCGCGCCAATTCTTATACCGGTATTAGTATCACGGGCATGGTACGCACTCCACTCACCCCCGAGGAGCGCGCGCGGGGTCGCTTCCTCGGCGCCCTGCTGCGTGAGGCGCGCGGCGAACGCAGCATGTCCGAGGTCGCGGCGGCGGCCGGGATCTCCGCTGAGACGCTGCGCAAGATCGAGACGGGGCGGGCGCCGACCCCGGCCTTCTTCACGATCGCGGCCCTGGCCGGCGCGCTCGGCCTCTCGCTCGACGAGGTGGCCGCCGCCTGCGCACCGGAGGAACGGAGCACGGCGGCGGCCTGAGCGCGCACCGCGTCACCTGCGCCAGAACAGGTGGTGCGTCACGCCGCTCGGGCTGGGCACGACGTCGAGGTGGAACCGGTCGAGCAGCTCGTCCGGTGACTCCCAGAGGCGCAGCCCTGACCCGAGCTTCACCGGCGAGACCGCCACGTGCATGGCGTCGACGAGGTCGGCGTCGAGGAACTCCCGGATGGTGCTGACCCCGCCGCCGAGCCGGACGTCCTTGCCGCGCGCCGCCTCCCGGGCCCGGTCGAGGACCGCGGCCGGGTCGCCAAAGACGAAGTGGAACGTGGTGTCGGAGAGCGTGAACGAGGGACGCGGGTGGTGGGTCATGACGAACACCGGCGTGTGGAACGGCGGCTCGTCACCCCACCATCCCCGCCACTCGTGGTCCTGCCAGGGGCCGCGCTGCGGTCCGAACTTGTTGCGGCCCATGATCTCGGCGCCGATGTTGTTGGCGAAGTCCCGCGTGAAGTAGTCGTCGAGACCGCGGCTCCCCCCGGGGTCCGTGCGGGTGGGCCAACTCGCCGTGGCCCCGCCCCAGGAGAACAGGCGCTCGGGGCGGTCTACCCGGCCGAACGGACGCTCCAGGCTCTGGTGCTCGCCGGCGCCGATCCCGTCGCTCGAGACGTTGAAGTTCTGGACTCTCAGCAGCTGGCTCATCCGGCTCCTCCTCCACTCCGTGGTCGGTACGCCGGTTGGACCACCGGCGGGGGCGAAACTCATCGCCCCGAGCGGAGCCGACGTCGGGCGGGGCGGTGCCGTGGACCCGGCGTCGGGGCCGGGGCCACGGCGGAGCAGGCCGTCGCGGTCCGCGCGGCTACGGCGCGAGCCGCTGGAACAGCATCAGCCACTGCGGCGGGCTGACCACCCCCACCGCCGCGTCGGCCGGGATCCCGGCCGCGCGCAGCGCGTCACGGACCCGGGCCGCCCGGCGCCGCCGGGAGAGGGTGGCCCGCAGCGAGCCGCCGACGCCGGTGAAGCCCTCGGCGACCAGCGCCCGGTACGCCGGCAGCCGGTGCCCGGGCAGCAGCGGCTCGGTCCTGCGGGTGATCCGCAGCACCGCGGAGTCGGTGCGCGGCACCGGCGTGAAGTGCTCGCGGCGGATCCGTGGCCCGAGCTCCCAGCCGTGCTCGGGCCAGCTGGTGACCGTCAGCAGCGGCCACGTGCCGAAGTCGCCGGTGCGGCGCCGCGCGAACTCCAGCTGGGTGACGAGCGTCGCCGAGGTCAGCGCCCGTGCGCCGAGGCACCAGCGCACGATGTCCGTGGTGCGCGAGTAAGGGATGTTGCCGACCACCGCGAACGGGGTGCGCGGCGGGGCGGCGCGCAGGAAGTCGCCGGCCACGACGCGCACGTTCCGCGCCGGGGCGAGGCGGGCCGGGAGCCGGCGGGAGAGCGCCGGGTCGATCTCGTAGGCGACGACCCGGCCGGCCGAGCCGGCGAGCACCCGGGTCAGCGTGCCCTCGCCGGCGCCCGGCTCGAGCACCGTCTCGTCGGGCCGCAGCCGCGCGGTCCGCACGATCATGCCGAGCACGCCGGGCTCGTGGAGGAAGTTCTGTGAGAAGGCCCTCCGCCTGGCGCGGGGGTGGTGGATGCGCTCGCGTGCCATGAAGGCTCACGTCCTCGTGTGTGCGAGGACAGGCCGGGGCGGCGGTAGGGAGACGCGAGAGGGTGCCGACGGCCTGTCCGGTGGTCAGAGACACACGGACGGCCCTGATCGGGCACGGGAGAGCTGGCTACTGCGGGACGCTCAGGCGCCGGACAGGTCCCCCAGGACCAGGGCCGGGCGCCGGTGCGCAGGCGGGCGTTCGTCGCCGGTCTGCGCAACGGCGCACAGACCGCGGATGAAGGTCGCTCCCATGGCCGCGACGCTACGCACGCCGCCCGGCCCCGCGCAACCGGATTACCGTTCCGACGATCAGCGGTTCATAGTGTTGCTGTGGGATGAAATCCGCAGGTCCCGGCGTTTGGCTTCCCTGGGATACGACAGCGAGGGAGAGACGGCGTGCCCAGTGGTGGTGGTCGTGGTGGTGGTCGTGGTGGTGGATGGATACGGCGGCTGACCGCCTACTGCTGGCGTTACCGCCGCAACCTGCTGCTCTCCGTGGGCGCCTCGCTGGTCGGCATGGCCGTGATGGCGCTGATGCCGCTGATCATCAAGAACGTCATCGACGACGTCGTGGTCGGCGGCCAGGGCGGGCTCGGCGGGCAGATCGGACTGCTGATCGCCGCCGCCGTCCTCGTCTACGCGCTCACCTTCATCCGCCGCTACTACGGCGGCCGGCTCGGCATCGACGTCCAGCACGACCTGCGGACCGAGATCTTCCGCACCATCACCCGCCTCGACGGCCGCCGCCAGGACCAGCTGTCCACCGGGCAGGTCGTCGGCCGCGCCACCAGCGACCTCCAGCTCATCCAGGGCCTGCTCTTCATGCTGCCGATGACCATCGGCAACCTGATGCTCTTCGCGGTCTCGCTGCTCGTGATGGTCACCCTCTCGCCGCCGCTGACCCTGGTCGCACTCGCCGTCGGCCCCGCCCTCTGGTTCATCACCGTCCGCAGCCGCGACCGGCTCTTCCCCGCCACCTGGTACGCGCAGCAGCGCGCCGCCGAGGTGGCCGGCGTGGTCGACGGCGCCGTCACCGGCGTCCGCGTCGTCAAGGGCTTCGGGCAGGAGGACCAGGAGACCGGCAAGCTGCGCGACGTCAGCCGCCGGCTCTTCGGCGCCCGGATGCGCACCGTCCGGCTCAACGCCCGCTACACCCCGGCGCTCCAGGCCGTGCCCGCGCTCGGGCAGGTCGCCATGCTGGCGCTCGGCGGCTGGATGGCGACCCGGGGCCAGATCTCGCTTGGCACCTTCGTCGCCTTCTCCACCTACCTCGCGCAACTCGTCGGCCCGGTCCGGATGTTCACCCTCATCCTGACCATGGGCCAGCAGGCGCGGGCCGGTGTCGAGCGGGTCATCGAACTCATCGACACCCGGCCCGAGATCACCGAGGCCCCGGACGCGCACACGCTGCCGGCCGACGCCCCGGCCACCGTCGAGTTCGACCGCGTCTCCTTCGGCTACGGTCCGGAGCGGCCCGTGCTGCGCGACCTCAGCCTGCGCATCGAGCCGGGCGAGACGCTCGCCGTCGTCGGCCCCTCTGGCAGCGGCAAGTCCACCGTCTCCCTGCTGCTGCCGCGCTTCTACGACCCCGACGAGGGCGCCGTCAGGATCGGCGGCGAGGACGTCAGGCACCTCACCTACGACTCGCTGCGCACCGCCATCGGCCTGGTCCCCGAGGACAGCTTCCTCTTCTCCGACACCATCCGCGCCAACCTCGCCTACGGGCACCCGGAGGCCGACGAGCGGCAGATCAGGGCCGCCGCCAGGGCCGCCCAGGCCGAGGACTTCATCCTGGCGCTCCCCGACGGCTACGACACCGTCATCGGCGAGCAGGGCCTGACCCTCTCCGGCGGCCAGCGGCAGCGGATCGCGCTGGCCCGCGCCATCCTCACCGACCCCAGGCTCCTGATCCTGGACGACGCCACCTCGGCCGTGGACGCCCGCGTCGAGCACGAGATCCACAGCGCGCTGAAGTCCGTGATGGCGGACCGCACCACCCTGCTGATCGCCCACCGCCAGTCCACGCTCCAGCTCGCCGACCGGATCGCCGTGCTGGACGGCGGCCGGCTCGTCGACACCGGAAGCCACGAGGAGCTCGTCGAGCGCTGCGAGCTCTACCGCGCCCTGCTCGCCGACCCCGGCGAGCTCGGCGGCGTCGAGCGCGACCCTGCCGGGGTCGAGGCCGAGCCGGCCGGCGACCCCTGGCCGGACGTGACCGAGGTCCAGGACGAGGAGGCCGGCAGCCCGGAGCTGCGGGCCCGGGTCGCCGCCCTGCCGCCCGCCACCGACACGCCCGACATCGACGAGGCGCGGGCCGCGCGCCCCGAGACCGAGTACGGGCTGCGCCGGCTGCTCGCCGGCCTCGGCCGCCCGCTGCTGGTCGCCCTGCTGCTCGTGGTCGCCGACGCCGCCGCCTCCCTGGCGGTTCCGGTGCTGATCAGGCACGGCATCGACCAGGGCGTGGAGCGGGCCGCGCTCGGCGCCGTGTGGGCCGCGTCCGGCATCGCGCTCGCCGTGGTGCTCGGCCAGTGGGCCGCCCAGTACGGCGCGATCCGCGCGGTCGGCCGCACCGGCGAGCGTGCCCTCTACTCGCTGCGCGTCAAGATCTTCGCCCAGCTCCAGCGGCTCGGCCTCGACTACTACGAGCGCGAGCAGGCCGGCCGGGTGATGACCAGGATGACGACGGATGTCGACGCCCTGACGACCTTCCTCCAGACGGGGCTCACCCAGGCGCTGGTCGCCGTGCTCACCTTCTTCGGCATCATGGGCGTGCTGATCGCCATCGACGTCCAGCTGGCCCTCATCGTGCTGGCCACCCTGGTGCCGCTGGCCGCCGGCACCGTGGTGTTCCGCCGGCACAGCTCGCGCGCCTACGAGCTGGCGCGCGAGCGGGTCAGCGGCGTCAACGCCGACCTCCAGGAGTCCGTGGCCGGGCTGCGGATCGTCCAGGCCTTCAGGCGCGAGCGGGACGGCTACGAGCGCTTCACCGACCGCTCCGACGGCTACCGGCAGGCCAGGGTGCACGGCCAGTGGCTGATCTCCGTCTACTTCCCCTTCGTGCAGCTGCTCGCCAGCCTGGCCACCGCCGGGGTGCTGGTGGTCGGCGCCGGCCGGGTCGGGGACGGCACCCTGACCGCCGGGGCCCTGGTCGCCTACCTCCTCTACATCGAGCTGTTCTTCGCCCCCGTCCAGCAGCTCTCCCAGGTCTTCGACGGCTACCAGCAGGCCGTCGTCTCGCTCGGCCGCATCCAGGAGCTCCTGCGCGAGCGCACCTCGACGCCGGCCCCCGAGCGGCCGACCGGCGTCGAGTCGCTGCGTGGCGAGCTGGAGTTCGACGACGTCCGGTTCGCCTACCGGGGCGCCGACGACGAGGCGCTGGCCGGCGTCACCCTGCGGGTGCCGGCCGGGCAGACCGTCGCCTTCGTCGGCGAGACCGGCGCCGGCAAGTCCACCCTGGTCAAGCTGGTGGCGCGCTACCACGACCCGACGGCGGGCGCGGTGCGGGTGGACGGCACCGACCTGCGCGAACTCGACCTCGCCGGCTACCGGCACAGGCTCGGCGTGGTGCCGCAGGAGCCCTACCTGTTCCCCGGCACCGTGCGGGACGCCATCGCCTACGGCCGGCCAGCGGCGACCGACGCCGAGGTGGAGGCGGCGGCCAGGGCGGTCGGGGCGCACGCCATGATCGCCGCGCTCCCCGGCGGCTACCGGCACCGGGTCGCCGAGCGCGGCCGCAACCTCTCGGCCGGCCAGCGCCAGCTGATCGCCCTGGCCCGCGCCGAACTGGTGCGGCCCGACATCCTGCTGCTCGACGAGGCCACCGCGGCGCTCGACCTCGCCACCGAGTCCCTGGTCAACCAGGCCACCGATCGCCTGGCCGGCAGCCGCACCACCCTGGTGGTGGCCCACCGCCTCAGCACCGCCGCTCGCGCCGACCGCGTCGTCGTCCTCGACCACGGCCGGATCGTGGAGGACGGTCCGCACGCGGATCTCCTCGCCGCCGGCGGGCGCTACGCCCGCCTGTGGGCCAGCTACACCGGCGCGGAACAAGGCGCCGAGACCACGGCGGACGACACGGAGGCGCTGCAGTCGGTCAAGCCATGAGCGGGCGCTGGGCGGGCGCTCGGCCCGCGGAGGCGTGGCGGCCGGTGGGGCCGCGCGGCGAGTGCGTGGGGGGTCCTGGCCGGTGGGAGCGTCGGCTCAGCCGCCGGCCAGGCTAACGGTTGCGTGGGTGCTGGCGGGCCACCCGCTCGTTGCCCCGTCGGTAGTTTCCCGTCCAGCGGGCCATCACCAGCTGCGGGTCCCCGCCCGGCGCCGCGATCGCCGCCAGGAACTCCCGCGCCCGCTCATCCCGCAGCACCGCGGCCACCCGCCCCCGGTGCGTGACCCGCACGCTGCCGTCCGCCCGCACGTCGTACGCGAAGCCGTTCGCTTTTCCCATGCGCCGGACCCTATCCAGCCGGCGTTGGTTCGCCGGGCTGCGGCTTCCGTTCACGCCCGGCCGTGTGCCTTCTGGAGGCGGCGGGAGAGGGCGTCGATGGCCACGGCGGCCAGGAGCACGCCGCCGGTGATCATGAACTGGACGGCGACCTGGATGCCCAGCAGGGCCATGCCGGACGCGATCGACTGGATGACCAGGACGCCGAGCAGCGCGGACCAGATGGAGCCCCGTCCGCCGAACAGGCTGGTGCCGCCGATGACGGCCGCCGCGATGACGTTCATCAGCAGGTCGCCGGAGCCGGACGCGTGGCTGGCCGAGGTGATCCGCGAGGCCAGGAAGATCCCGCCGACCGCCGCCATGGTCCCGGACAGGGCGAACACCGTGATCCGCAGCCGGACCACGTTGACGCCCGCCCGTCGGGCCGCCTCGACGCCGCCGCCGAGGGCGAAGACCCGGCGGCCGTAGGCGGTCCTGCGCAGCAGGAAGTCCAGGCCGAGGAGGACAGCCAGGAAGATCAGCACGGCGAGCGGCAGCCCCTGGAACGCGCTGAGCACGGCGGCGGTCGTGAACGCCACCGCCGCCAGGAGGCCCGTGCGCGCCACGATCTCGCCGCGCGGCCGGGCCGGCACGCCAGCGCTGGTGCGGCGGCGGCGCTCCAGCCAGGAGAGCAGGAAGTACCCGGACACGCCGAGCGCGGCGATCCCGTAGGCGGCCACGGCATGCGTGAAGTAGTAGCTGGTGAGGGTGGCGACCAGGCCCTCGTCGTTGAGGTTGATCGTGCCGCTGGTGCCCAGGACGAGGAGCATCAGGCCGTTCCAGCCCAGCAGCCCGGCCAGCGTGACCACGAACGCGGGTGCGCCCATCCGGGCGACGAAGACGCCGTGCACCGCACCGGCGCCCACGCCGCAGAGCACCGCGAGCAGGAGCGCGAGCCACTCGGCCAGGCCGTGGTTCACGTTCAGCACGGCGAACACCGCGGCGGCCAGGCCGCTGACCGAGCCGACCGACAGGTCGATGTCGCCGACCAGCAGGACGAAGACGATGCCGACGGTGATCATGCCGATGCCGACCGTGTCCACGCCGAGGTTGGAGAGGTTGCGGGGCGAGAGGAAGGCGGAGTCCAGGCTCTCGAAGACCACCCAGATGACGATGAGCCCGGCGACCACCGGGAGCGAGCCGAGTTCACCGCCGCGCGCCCGGCACCGGAACTCGTCGACGTACCCCCGGAGACCCGGACCGCGGACGATCCGGCGGGGGTCGTGCTGGGGCGGGGCGTTCTCCCGGTTCACGGCCATGCCCGCCCCGGCCGCGTCGGCGCGTTGTCGGTGGCTCCGGTGATGGAGGAGATGATCTGCTCCTGCGAGGTGGTGTTCACGTCGAAGAAGCCGTTGTTGCGGCCCAGGCGCAGCACCGCGACCTGGTCGGCGACGGCTTTGACGTCGGCGAGGTTGTGGCTGATGATCAGCACCCCGAGGCCGCGCTCGCGCATCTGGTCGATGAGGTCGAGCGCGTGGGTGGTCTGCTCGACGCCGAGCGCCGCGGTCGGCTCGTCGAACACGACGACCTCGGGCTCGCCGAGCAGCGCCCGGCAGATAGCCACCGCCTGCCGCTGCCCCTGGGAGAGGGAGGCGACAGGGGTGCGCAGGATGGGGACCCGGATGGCCAGGCTCGACAGCAGTTCGTGGGCGCGGCGCTCCATCTCGACCTCGTCGAGGACGCCCGCCCGAAGAAGCTCACGGCCGAGGAACAGGTTGCCGACGACGTCCAGGTTCTCGCACAGGGAGAGGTCCTGGTAGACGGTGGCGATGCCCAGGGCCTGGGCGTCGTGCGGGCGCTGGAGGCGGACGGATCTCCCCTTCCACTCCAGCAGGCCCTCGTCGGCCGGGTCGGCCCCGGCGATCACCTTGACCAGGGTGGACTTGCCGGCACCGTTGTCACCCACCAGGGCGCAGACCTCGCCGCCGTGGATCTCGAGGTCGACGTCCGTCAACGCCCGGACGGCACCGAACCGCTTGGAGACCCCGCGCAGGCACAGCAGGGGCGCGGGGGTGCGCTCGAGTGCCATGTGCGATCACCTCCTGGCGGACGGCGGGTCGAACGGGCGCTAGTCGAGGAGGCCGGCGCGACGGCAGTCGTCCTCGAACCGCCGGGTGCAGAGCTGGTCGATGGTGACCAGGCCGTCGCGGACGACGGTGTCCTCGATGTCGTCGACCGTCACGGATACCGGGGTGGCCAGTACCGCGGGTATGTCGTCGGCGCCGTCGGTGGCGACCCGGTCCCGCGCGATGTCGTCGAGCGGTTCCCCGCGCGTCAGGGCGACGGCCAGCTCGGCGGCGGGGCGCGCCTCGTCCTCGTAGGGCTTGTAGACGGTCTGGTACTGGGTGCCGGCGACGATGCGCTGCAGGGCCGCCAGTTCCGCGTCCTGGCCGGTGACGGGCGGCAGCGGGTCGATCCTGGCGGCCCTGAGGGCGGCGACGGTGCCGGCGGCGACGCTGTCGTTGGCGGCGAGGACGCCGTGGATCTCCTCGGGGCCGAGGTCGGCGACGGCCGCGGTCACGTTGCCGTAGGCGAACCTGGAGATCCAGCCGGGCGTGTCGTACTCCCTGAGGATGTCCACCTCGCCCTCGAGTACGGAGAGCGCGCCCTCCCGGAACAGGGCCGTGTTCGGGTCGGTCGGGGAGCCGTTCACCATGACGATCTGGTCTCCGCCCCGCTCGTCCAGGGCCCGCAGCAGCGCCTCGCCCTGCTCCCTGCCGACCTGTCTGTTGTCGAAGGAGACGTAGGCGGAGACGGGGCCCTCGGCGAGACGGTCGTAGGCGACGACGGGGATGCCCGCCTCCTCCGCGCGTTCGACGGAGGAGTGGATCGCGGTGGCGTCGACGGCGGTGAGGATGATCGCCCCGACGCCCCTGGTGATCATGGAGTCCATCTGCTGCTGCTGGACGGCCACGTCGTTCTGGGCGTTGACGGCCTCCAGGCGGCAGTCCCCGCACAGCTCCCTGACCCGCCGCTCCATCAACGGACGGTCGAAGCTCTCCCAGCGCGCGACCTGCTTGTCCGGGAGGAGCAGCCCGACCTCGAAGCCGCTCTCCTGACGGCCGCGCTCCCCGCCGCCGCCTGGATTCCGTTCGCCGCACGCGGCCAGGCCTGCGGCGAGGGACGCCGCGACCACGACGACCGCGGCGCCCCGGGTGACCGTCGCCATCGGCGCCTCCGACCACGGCTGGGGATGCGTGAAACCGCCTGTTGGGCATATGCAACGCTAAGCGGACGAAGGGTGCAACTCGCCCAGATCGATCTCGCCCCACACCTGCTTGCCGCCGCTGAGCGGGACGGCACCCCAGGAGGCGGTGACGGCCTCGATCAGCAGCAGGCCGCGGCCACCGGTCGCCTCCCAGTCCACACTGGTCGGCTTCACCGGGGTGCGCGGCGAGGAGTCGCTGACCGCGATCCGCAGGTGGTCGCCGGCGAGCGTGAGATCCAGCCGCACCTGGCCCTGGGTGTGCACCATGGCGTTGGTGACCAGCTCGGAGACGACCAGCAGGGCCAGGTCGGAGCCGGCCGCCACGTCCCAGGCGCGCAGGGTCCGCTCGGTGAAGCGACGCGCGTGGCTGACGGCGTCGGGCAACCGCCACAGTGCCCAGCTGGCGCGGCGCGGCCTGACCCTGGTCCCGTCGTAGCGCAACAGCAGCAGCGCCACGTCGTCGTCGCGCCGGTCGGCGCCGCCGATCAGCGCGTCGGCCAGCCGGGCGGCATCGGAAGGATCGGTGGCGGACATGATGTCCCGCACCCGGCGCAGCCCGTCCTCCAGGTGCAGGGTCGACGACTCCACCAGGCCGTCCGTCACCAGCGTGAGAACCGTTCCCGGGGCCAGGCCGACCGTGGTCATGGGGAAGTCGGCGTCGGCGACGATGCCCAGCGGGGGCCCGCCCTCGACCTCGACCTCGTGGGTTCCGCCGTCCGGGTCACGCAGCAGCGGAGGCAGGTGTCCGGCCCGCACGAACCAGGTGCCGCCCTCCTCCATGTCCATGGCGACATAGCAGCAGGTCGCGAACAGGTCCGTCTCCATGCCGACCAACAGGCGGTTGGCGTGCGAGACGACCACGTCGGGGGAGTGGCCCTCCACCGCGTAGGCCCTGATGGCCGTGCGGATCTGGCCCATGATCGTGGCCGCGGCCGCGCTGTGTCCCTGCACGTCCCCGATGACCAGCGCCACATGCCGGTCGGTCAGCTGGATCACGTCGTACCAGTCGCCCCCCACGTCGAGCCCCACCGTGGCGGGCAGATAACGGGCGACGGCGACTCCGCCCGGCAGCCGGGGCAGGGTGCGGGGCAGCAGGCTGCGCTGGAGCATGGCGGCGAGCTCGTGCTGGGCGTCGAACGCGCGGGCGCGCACCAGCGCCTGCCCCACGAGACGGGCGGCCGCGGACAGCAGGAACCGCTCCTCGGGGCCGAACTCGTGCGGCTCCTCCCAGCCGACCAGGCACACCCCGGCGGCCTGGCCGTCGGCCGGCAGCGGCACGACGGCCAGGCCGCCGGGACCGACGCCCGTGAGCTCCCGCTCCAGATCGGCGCCGGCCGGCCACAGGCTCATCCGGCCCTCCCGCAGCGCGGCGCGCAGCGTCGGCAGCAGGGGGGCGCCGACGGCGGACGTCGGAGGGAAGACCGGCGTGTCGGGCCACTGGGAGCGCCAGGTCTCCGGCCAGGCGGCGGGTTCCGGCGGATCGAGCGCCCTGACCAGCAGCCGGTCGGCCTCCCACCCGGCGAGCGCCACCCGGTCCGCTCCCAGCTCGCGCAGCGCCGCGACCGCCACCTCACTGACGTCGTGCACGGTCACCGCGGTGGCCAGGGTGGCGGAGAGCCGCTGCACCCGGGAGACGTCGTTGGCGCTGGGCCGCAGGTGGGAGGCGTCCGCCACCACGCCGAGCACCCGCTCGGGCCGCCCGGCCTCGTCCGAGAGCAGCCGGCAGCGCAGGTGCAGCCAGCGCAGCTCGCCGTTCGGCCGGCGGGTCCTGAACTCCAGCTCCCGACTGCCGGAGGCCGACGTGGGGGGCTCGACCATGGACGTCAGCGCGGGGAGGTCCTCGGGCACCGTGCGCGCGATCATGGTTTCCACGCGGCTGTCGAAATCGTCCGCCGACAGGCCCATGAGGTCGAGCAGCGTGGGATCCGCATCGACCCGCCCGCTGCTCAGCGTCAGAGTGAAACGGCCGAGCCGGACGCCGTCGGCGCCGCGCCCGAACACGCGCCGCGCCCGCGGCGTGCCATCGACCGCGAGCCGTTCGCCGACATGCTCGGCGTACATCTCAAGGACGGCACGCCGTTCGTCGTCGAAGCCCTCGGCGACCTCGTCGGCGACGACCAGGCAGCCCAGCGACCCGCCGTCACCCCCCAGCGGCAGCGCGCCGAGTGAGACGCCGACCGAGGGCTCCTCGGTGGCGGTGTCGCGACGGGCCGCCACGCCGGCGGCATCCAGCCACAGCGGGCGACCGGCGCGCCATGCCTCGGCGACGGGAGAGGGGCCGGCCGGCGCATAGCCCGGCGCGAGGCCGAACCGGGCGCTCGGGCCTCCCTCGGTCTCGGCCAGGCGCAGCTCGCCGGCGCCCGTGTCCAGCAGGTAGAGGGCGGCCAGCGCCGCCCCGCCGAATACCCGAGACCCTTCCGTCAACGCCTGTCGCCTCCGACTCGTCCACGTGTGCCGTATCCGAGCCCTTCCAGCGTAGGAACGAGCCACCGGGTCAGCGAGTCAGCACGGCGCCAGGGAGAGCCGCCGGCAGCGGCCGACCTCCCGACCACCCGGCCCCGGCGGGCGGTCTAGGCCGGCTGCGGGCGCCCTGGCTCGGTCAGCAGCTCGGCCAGATAGGTGTCCACCAGCTGGAGCTGACCGCCCTGCGGTGGCTCCCCGCCGTCCCACCAGGTGATCGCGGATATCTCCTCGTTGGGCGAGAACGGAGCCGGCTCCTCGGCCTCGGCCAGCGCGGCCCGGAAGATCGCGCCGCGCAGCTCCGGCTTGTTGGCGAAGGCGGTGAGCGCGAAACCGGCGAAGCGCAGCTCCTCCGGGGGTATGGAGACCCTGGCCTCCTCCCACAGCTCGCGGGCCGCGGCCTGGCGCGGCGTCTCCCCCGGCTCGATGCCGCCGCCCGGCAGCTCCCAGCAGCCCCGACCGCGGTCCAGGACCAGCAGCACCCGGCCGCCCCGCTCCACCGCCACCAGGCAGTAGCCCACCGGGGCGTCGCCGAACTCGCTGCCCTCCGGGAGTCGGTCGAAGGCCAGCAGCCGGACCCCCAGCGGCCCGGTGGCCAGCGGTCGCGTCGTGTCGGTCATGGCGTCGAGCCTGCCACACGCCACCGACAACGGCACCGGCCCCGGTGCCAGGGCCGCGCGGCTCTCACACCGGCACCGCGGCGTCCGGCGCGAACTCCGCCCAGATCGTCTTGCCGGTACTGGTCTGTCTGGAGCCCCAACGCTCCGTCAGCTGGGCCACGATGAACAGACCGCGCCCGCTCTCGTCGTACACCCGCGCCCGCCGCAGGTGGGGTGAGGTGCTGCTGCCGTCCGACACCTCGCAGATCAGGCCGTGCTCGCGGATCACCCGCAGCTGGATGGGTCCGCCGGCGTGCCGGATGGCGTTGGTCACCAGCTCGCTCACCACCAGCTCGGTGGTGAACGCGGCGTCCGCGAGGCCCCATTCGGCCAGCTGCCCGGTGGCCAGCTCGCGTGCCGTGGCCACCGCCTCCGGGCTCGGCGTCACGTCCCAGGTGGCCACGTGCGCCGCGTCGAGCGCGTGCGTGCGGGCCAGCAGCAGCGCCACGTCGTCCTTCGGCCCCTCCTGGAGCATCGTCTTCAGCAGCGCGTCGCACGCCGTCTCGAGCGACGTCACCGGCTGGGAAAGCGCCTCCCGCAGCTCGGTGATGCCGCCGGTCGTCCCGTCGGCCCTGGACTCGAGCAGGCCGTTGGTGAACATCACCAGCACGCTGTCCTCCGGCAGCAACAGCTCGACCGACTCGAACGGCAGTCCGCCGATGCCGAGCGGTGGACCGGCGGGCAGCTCGATCTGGTCCACCCGGCCGTCCGGCAGCACCAGCGCGGGCAGCGGGTGCCCGGCCCTGGCGGCGGTGCAGGCGCGGGAGACCGGATCGTAGACGGCGTACAGACAGGTGGCGCTGAACCCCGCGCCCGGGCTGTCCTGTTCGGTCTCCGAGCGGAGCCGGATCATCACGTCGTCCAGGTGGGTCAGGAGCTCGTCGGGCGGCAGGTCGATGTCGGCGAGCGTCCGCACGGCCGACCGCAGCCGGCCCATGGTGGCCGTGGCGTACAGGCCGTGCCCCACCACGTCCCCCACCACCAGCGCCACCCGGGCGCCGGAGAGCTGGATGACGTCGTACCAGTCGCCGCC
Source organism: Streptomyces sp. 8K308 (assembly GCF_004348315.1). Lineage (GTDB taxonomy): Bacteria > Actinomycetota > Actinomycetes > Streptomycetales > Streptomycetaceae > Streptomyces. Next base: position 60,949 of record NZ_SMKC01000004.1, read on the forward strand.
CACCCCGGCCTGGCCGCCGGCCGGCAGGTAACGGGTCGCGACGTCGACCGCCGCCAGTCGGGGCAGCCGCCGGGGCAGCATGCTGCGCTGGAGGGTGAGCGCGGTGCGGTGCTCGTGTGTGTAGCGGCGGGCGTTGTCCACGCAGACGGCGGCCCTGGCGGCGATCTCCTCGGCCAGCAGCAGGTCGTCGTCGTCGAACGGCTCCGACCGCTGGTGGCGGATGAACACCGCCACCCCCAGGGTGGTGCCGCGCGCCCGCAGCGGGACGGCGATGCCGGAGTTGAAGCCGAACTTCCTGGCGTGCTCCGCACGCTTGGGGTCCCGCTCCAGCCACTCAGGGAGCCGGTCCCCGGCGAGCCGCATCGGCTCGCGCACCGCCCGGCCCTCGGCCAGGCAGCGGGACAGGATGTACTCCTCCGGGTAGTAGGTCTCGTCGCCGGGCGCGACCACGGCCTCCGGGGCGCCCTCGAGCACCGACAGGTGCGCCACCCGACGCATCCGCAGCGCGCCGTGGATCGGCCCCGGATCCGGCTCCTCGCCGCGCAGCACCGGCTCGAAGAGATCGACGCACGAGAAGTCGGCCAGCCGCGGCACGGCCACGTCGGTCAGCTCCTGCGCGGTGCGGGTCACGTCGAGCGTCGAACCGATCCGCTCGCTCGCCACGGTCAGCAGGGTGAGCCGGTCCCTGGCGATCATCAGCCCGTTGACCCGCCGCTCGCGGTCGAACCGCACCCGGCAGACGATGAGCCCGAGCGCCGCGCCGAGGGTCACGATGCCAACCGCGAAGAGGCGGGAGACGAAGGTGACCTCGCTGGCGACGAGCCCGTAGACGACCAGACTGGTGGCGAGCGCGACGGCACCGACCAGCATGGTGGGCCACAGCGGCAGCAGCGCCCCGGCCACGACGGGCGCCAGCGCGGCGAAGCCGGCCCACCTGACCCGGCCGCCGACCTCGGCGTCGTAGACCGAGACGGCCGTGATCAGCGCGAGGCTGACGAACAGCAGCGTCAGCACGCCACCGCGACGAGCGCGATCCGGTAGCCAAGCCACCCGTCAACCGTAACCGCGCGGGCCTCCCCCCGCCCGCGAAGCCCTACCCGCCCGGGCGGCCTGACGGCCGGCGCTACGAGGGCGACGCGACGTCGCCGGTTCGGGCCGAGGCTGAACCGTCCACGACCACGGGCTTCCGAAACGGAACCGACCGCCTCTTCCGTGCCGCGTCATACGGCGGTCAGCGCCACCATGACCGCCCAGCCGACGTAGAGGAGGTTGACCACCAGTCGGGCCATCGCGCCGACTGGCCGCTCCAGCCGACGCGGCCGACCGGGTCGCGCACGGTACAGGGCGTCGAGATGGGAGGGCAGGTAGGTGGTGATGAGCGCGGCGGCGGCCCAGCCCCCGGCCCCTCGACCCCGCGGAGTCAGGATCAGCACGCCCACGACGATCTCCGCTGCCCCGCTTCCGGCAACGAGCACTCCGGCCAAGCCCAGCCAGGAAGGAACCAGGGTGCGGAAGTAGCCGGGAACCAGGAAGTGCGCGATTCCCACCGTGATCAGGAAGACCGCCAACGCGATGGCCGAGATACCGTACATGAGGTGATGGTTGTCTCCAGCCGCGCATGGGAGCTTGAACAGAACGATCGCCGGCTGGTCTTCGTCTCCGGCCCCGAGGCGACGCTGTTCGCCGAGTCCACCGCGTTCAGCGTCACCCGCCACTGCCATCCGGCATGGAAGGTCGTCCTGCCGATCGGCGGCCACGTCGAAGCCGGAGCGGGCGGGGGCCGTGCCATCGCGGCGGCCGGGATGATCGTGTCCCCTCAGCTCGCCCACACCTGTGCCGCGTCGTCGTCCTACGCCGCCCTCTTCGTCGACCCCTGGACGCTCCGTCCCGGACTGGGGCTCACCCGCCTCGACAGGGCCGCGACACGGCGGATACTCGCGGCACTCGGCCCCGCTGGCCTTCCCGGCACCGGGGCCGACCTCGCCGCCGCCAAAGCCGAGCTCACCGACCTCGCCGGAGGCGGGTACTCCCTCGATCCACGCGCGGCCCACGCGGTCCGGGAGAGCACCCGCGCCGATCCCCGCGCCCACATCGGAGCCATTGCCGCCGATGTCGGGCTTTCGCCACCCCGAATGCGCGCCCTCGTCCGCACATCCGTCGGAATCCCGCTCGTGCGGCTGCGGCAGTGGTCACGGCTGCGCGCGGCCATCGCTGACCTGCCCGGCGAATCGGTGGCCGCGGCCGCGGCATCCGCGGGCTTCTCCGACCAGGCTCACCTGGCCCGCACGGCGCGAAACCTCCTCGGGCGCTCACCCGCCTCCATCGGACGGGCACCTGTCCCAGCGCGGCTGGGTGCGTCTGGCTCTCCGAGCGGCTCAATGCCGCCCCTCCGAAATCCGTTGGACACCTTCCGGGGGGTTCCACGAGCATCGGCGCGGTGACAGCTGAAGCCGATCGCCACAGGCCGTTCCCCGCCAGCCCGAAGCACGTGCGCTTCGTCGAGCTGTCCGGCGCGGTGATGTCCGCGCTGCTCGACGGGGACCTGCCCGCGGCCAGCAGGAAGGCCGGGGTGGCTCTGACCGAGTACTTCGTGAACGACAGCGCGCGGTGGCTGTGGAGGTTCCGCCTCGGTCAGATGGCCGCGGATCCCGGCCACGCCCGGTGGATGGCACGGCAGGCGGTAGTCGGGGACGAAGGTCTCGTCGTGGGACATGCGGGGTTCCACGGACCCCCCGACGAGGTGGGCATGGTTGAGATCGGCTACTCGGTTGCTCCCGAGTTCCGCCGTCAGGGGTATGCGCGGGCCATGCTGGTCGAGCTGTTGCGCCGGGCCGCCGCCGAGCCCGCGGTCACGACCGTGCGGGCGACGATCAGTCCCGACAATGTGGCGTCCTTGGCCACGATCTCCGGCTACGGCTTCGTGGAGGTCGGGGAACAATGGGACGAAGAGGACGGTCTCGAACTCATCTTCGAGGTCCCCGCCGGCCGGAGTCCGCTCACCTGACGGGAGGGACGGCAGGCCGGGACGGCCTCCCGCCCACTGGGGGGCCAGGCGGGCCCGACGCCGCGAACCTGTGCGGTCACGGCTAGCGTGCTCGGGACGGGCTCGGTGGGGCCGTGGAGGCGCGGGCCATGAGATCGGCGTGGTAGGTGGCGACGCCCCCCGCCGGCGGCGTCTCGCGGTCGAGGGCCAAGCGGCCGGCACGGGCGCCCGCGTCGGCGAGGGGGAGGCGGACGGTGGTCAGCGCCGGGGTCGCGTCGACCGCGAACGGCAGGTCGTCGAAGCCGGTGACCGAGACGTCCTGCGGGATCCGCAGGCCGCGGTCGCGCAGGGCCGCGCAGACGCCGAGGGCGACGGTGTCGTTGGCCGCCAGGATCGCCGTGAGACGCGGCTCGCGCCGCAGCAGCTCGAGCGCGCCGTCGTAGCCGGAGGCCCGGTCGTAGGCGCCGTGCACGGTCAGCGTCGCCTCGCCGGCCAGGCCGGCCTCGCCGAGCGCCGCGTGGTGGCCCTCAAGACGGTGCCGGGTGGTGGTGCGGGCGGTGGGGCCCGCGAGGTAGCCGAGCCGGCGGTGGCCGAGGGAGAGCAGGTGTTCGGTGAGCCGCCGGGCGCCGCCCCGGTTGTCGAAGGTGACGGTGAGCGCGTCGTGGCCCGGCAGCGGCGGTCTACCGCACAGCACCACCCGGGTGCCGGCGTCGGAGAGCCGCCGCAGCCGCGTGGCCAGCGCCTCGGTGTGGGTCGGGTCCTCGACCGTGCCGCCGGTCAGCACCACGGCCGCGGCGCGTTGGCGCTGCAGCAGCGTGAGGTAGGTGAGCTCGCGCTCCGGGGAGCCGCCGGTGTTGCAGATGATCGCCATCTTCTGGCCGCTGCCCCCGGCGCCGTCCGCGCCCGGGCCCATCTCGGACTGGACGGCGCTCGCCAACACCGCGAAGAACGGGTCGGCGATGTCGTTGACCAGCACGCCGACCAGGTCGGACGTGGCGGCGGCCAGGGCGGAGGCCGGGCCGTTGACGACGTACTCCAGTTCCTCGACCGCCCGCAGTACCCGGCTCCTGGTCTCGCCCGCGACCGGGTAGTTGCCGTTGAGTACGCGTGACACGGTCGCCGCGGACACCCCAGCGCGGGCCGCGACATCCGCCAGCGTTACCGACATGCTCTGCTCCCACACTTGTCCAAGCCGGTGGGGAGAGGTTAGCGTCTTCCTGGATAGAAAGCGCTTACTGAATCGGGGGCGACTCGGGGGCGCCGAAGCAGGCCGTGTGGGAGGCAGGGGCATGACGACGCGAAAGACCGTCCGGATCGCCATGAACGGCGTCACCGGGCGGATGGGATACCGCCAGCATCTGGTCCGTTCGATCCTCGCGATCCGCGAGCGGGGCGGCCTTGACCTGGGCGACGGAACGGTGATCTGGCCGGAGCCGATACTGGTCGGCCGCCGGGAGCACGCGCTGCGCGAGCTCGCCGCGCGGCACGGGCTCGACCCGGAGGCCGTGACCACCGACCTCGACGCGGTGCTGGCCGACGACGGCGTCGACATCTACTTCGACTCGCAGGTCACCCTGGCCCGCGAGGAGGCCCTGGCCAAGGCCATCGCGGCCGGCAAGCACATCTACACCGAGAAGCCCACCGCCACCGGGCTCGACGGCGCGCTGCGCCTCGCCCGCGCGGCCCGCGACGCCGGGATCAAGCACGGCGTCGTGCAGGACAAGCTGTTCCTGCCCGGGCTCCGCAAGCTCAAGCGCCTGGTGGAGGGCGGCTTCTTCGGCCGGATCCTGTCCGTGCGCGGCGAGTTCGGCTACTGGGTGTTCGAGGGCGACTGGCAGGCCGCGCAGCGCCCCTCGTGGAACTACCGCAGCGAGGACGGCGGCGGCATCGTCGTCGACATGTTCCCGCACTGGGAGTACGTGCTGCACGACATCTTCGGCCGGGTGGAGAGCGTGCAGGCGCTTGCCGCCACCCACATCCCGCAGCGCTGGGACGAGAACGGCAAGCCGTACGCGGCCACCGCCGACGACGCGGCCTACGGCGTCTTCGAGTTGGCCGGCGGCGCCATCGCGCAGATCAACTCCTCCTGGGCGGTGCGGGTCAACCGCGACGAGCTGGTGGAGTTCCAGGTCGACGGCACCGAGGGCTCGGCCGTCGCCGGCCTGCGCGACTGCCGCGTCCAGCACCGTTCGGCCACGCCCAAGCCGGTGTGGAACCCGGACCTGCCGGCCACCGAGGTCTTCCGCGACCAGTGGCAACAGGTCCCGGACAACGAGGAGTTCGACAACGGCTTCAAGGCGCAGTGGGAGCTGTTCCTGCGCCACGTGGTGCTCGACGAGCCGTACAGCTGGGACCTGTTGGCGGGCGCGCGGGGCGTGCAGCTGGCCGAGCTCGGCCTGAAGTCGTCCGCCGAGGGCCGCCGGCTGCCCGTTCCCGAGCTGAGCCTGTAGGGGGTGCTCGCATCATGACCCGGACCATCCGACTGCCCGACGACACGGGCGCTTTGGTGGAGTACGAGCCCCGCGCCGAGCCCGCCGTCTTCGACCCATCGGGCGCGCCGCCGCTGGCGTCCCGCATCGTCTACTCGGCGGCGCACGTGGTCGCCGACCCGTTCGCCGACGTGACGCCCGACGACCCGGCGGCCGTGGACTGGGACGCCACGCTGGCGTTCCGCCGGCACCTGTGGTCGCACGGCCTCGGCGTCGCCGAGGCGATGGACACCGCGCAGCGCGGCATGGGCCTCGACTGGGCCGGCGCCGCGGAGCTGATCCGCCGCTCGGGCGCCGAGGCGAAGGCGGTCGGCGGCCGGATCGCCTGCGGCGTCGGCACCGACCAACTCCCGACGAGGCCGGCCTCGTTGGACGCGGTGCGGGCGGCCTACGAGGAGCAGCTCGCCGTCGTGGAGTCCACCGGCGCGCAGGCCATCCTGATGGCCTCCCGGGCGCTGGCCGCGACGGCCACCGGGCCGGACGACTACGCCGAGGTCTACGGCCGGCTGCTGCGGCAGGCCGCGGAGCCGGTGATCCTGCACTGGCTCGGGCCGATGTTCGACCCGGCGCTGACCGGCTACTGGGGCAGCGAGGACCTGGACGCGGCCACCGACACGTTCGTCGAGATCATCGCCGCCCACCCGGACAAGGTGGACGGCGTGAAGGTCTCGCTGCTCGACGCCCAGCGCGAGATCAAGCTGCGGCGGCGGCTGCCGGACGGCGTGCGCTGCTACACGGGCGACGACTTCAACTACCCCGAGCTGATCGCCGGCGACGAACAGGGCTTCAGCCACGCGTTGTTGGGCATCTTCGACCCGCTCGGCCCGCTGGCGGCCCAGGCGGTGCGGACGCTGGACACCGGCGACGTGGCGGGCTTCCGTGCCGCGCTCGACCCGACCGTGCCGCTGTCCAGGCACCTCTTCCGGGCGCCGACCCGCTTCTACAAGACGGGCGTCGTGTTCCTCGCCTGGCTGGCCGGGCACCAGGAGCACTTCACCATGGTGGGCGGCCTGCAGTCGGCGCGCTCGCTGCCGCACTTCGCGCGGGCGTACCGGCTGGCCGACGGGCTCGGCCTGTTCCCCGACCCGGAGTTGGCGCGGGAGCGGATGGGCCGGCTGCTCGCGGTCCACGGGGTGAACGCCTGATGGTCGATTCCACGGACCTCGCCGGCTTCTCGATCAACCAGATGACGGTGAAGCAGCTGTCCCTGCCCGAACTGGTCAAGGGACTCGTCGAGTTGGGCGTCCCCGGCGTCGGCCTCTGGCGGGAGCCGGTGGCCGAGCACGGCCTGGCCGCCAGCGCGCGGCTGGTCCGTAAGGCCGGGTTGACGGTGACCTCGCTGTGCCGGGGCGGCTTCTTCACCGCCATCGAACCGGCCGAGCGGGCCGCCGCCCTGGCCGACAACCGGGCGGCGATCGACGAGGCGGCCGAGCTGGAGACGGACACTCTGGTCCTGGTCTCCGGAGGCCTGCCGGCCGGCAGCCGTGACCTGAAGGGCGCGCGGGAGCGGATCGCCGACGCGCTGGCCGAGTTGGCGCCGTACGCGGCCGAGCGCGGCGTCCGGTTGGCGATCGAGCCGCTGCACCCGATGTACGCGGCGGACCGCTGCGTGGTCTCCACGCTGGCCCAGGCGCTTGACCTGGCCGAGCGCTTCCCGGCCGAGCAGGTGGGGATCGTCGTCGACACCTACCACCTGTGGTGGGACGACACGATCGCCGCGGGCATCGCCCGCGCGGGCGCGGGCGGCCGCATCCACTGCTTCCAGTACGCCGACTGGACCACCCCGCTGCCGGCGGGTGTCCTCACCGGCCGTGGGCAGTTGGGTGACGGCGCGGTCGACTTCCGCTGGTTCCGCGAGCAGGTCACGGCGGCCGGCTACCGGGGCCCGGTGGAGGTGGAGATCTTCAACGACGGCCTGTGGGCGCGGGACGGCCGGGAGGTCCTGGCCGAGACGGTGGCCCGCTACCGGGAGCACACCCTCTGAGGCGTCGACTCCCCTGGACTCCGCCCCGCCCGGGGTGACGGGACGTACACCCCCGGGCGGGGCGGCCTGGTGACCAGGCGGTGGCTCACCGTGAGGAGGATTGGCGGTAGCATTACCGCGTGAGTGAGCACTTCGGGAAGTACTCGATCACCATGCCGCGCGAGATCGCGGAGGAAGCCAGGGAGCGTAGCGGCTCTGCCGGGCTCTCCGCGTATATCGCGGCGGCGGTGGCGCGGCAGATCGAGCGGGACAGGCTCCAGGAGATCATCGAGGCGGCCGAGGTCGAGCAGGGGCCCATCACCGACGAGGAGATCCAGGAAGTCGAGGACACCTGGCTGCGGGCGCGCGAGCAGCAGCGGGTGGCCTCGGAGGAGTCGTCGGGTCAGGCAGCGGTGTGACCCGCCCTTCCTCCGTACCCAACGGCACTCTCGTGCTGGACTGCGAAGGGCTGGCCAAGGCGGCGGCGCGAGATCGCCAACTCATGAAGTGGCTGGCCTGGGCGCATGCGAAGAACATGCGGGTGATCACGACATCCGCCACCCTCGTCGAGGTGATCCATCCGCGAGTGAACCGAGCTGCCCTCGAATGGACCCTCTCGCGCCTGACCGTCGAACCCATCGCCGAGGTACACGCTCGTCAGGCCGCCGCCCTGCTGATGGGGGCCAGCCTGCACGGTCACCGGCACGCCATCGACGCGATGGTGGCCGCGGTCGCCCTGTCGGCACCTGCCCCGATCACGATTCTCACCTCCGACCCCGACGACCTGACGGTGCTGTGCGGGGACGAGGCCACGGTGATCAAGGTATGACTCGTGATCCCGCTGAACGGAGACTCTTCCTCCTGGGCCAGGAGCGGTCGCGGCAGTTCGACGAGGCGCTTCAGCGCCCGGCCCGGGATGTGCCGCGGCCGCGTGGCTCGCTGACCACTCCGACCGTGTGGGACCAGAGTGAGGAGAGCCGGGACACGGCACTCAGGCAGTCCCCGGGTGGGCGCCCGAGGTCCTGAGCCGCAGCAGTTCGGGCGCCGGCACCCGCACGGTTCGTCTGGCCACGTCGATCAGCCCGTCCCGGCGGAGCCGGTGCAGCGCGCGGTTGACGGTGACGCGGCTGAGGCCGAGGTGCTCGGCGAGCTCCTGCTGGGTGCCCAGGGGGACCACGGTGTCCCGCCGCGCCGCGACCTCGGCGAGCAGCCAGGCCGCGAGGCGGGCCTCGGCCGGGAGCGTGGCGGCATCGGTGAAGCGGGCCTGCTGCTGGCGGGCCTCGGCGGCCAGCACGCGCAGCACGTGGGCGCGGACGGACGCGACGTCGTCCGTCAGGGCGAGGAAGCGGTCGCGCGGCAGCGCCGCCACCTCGCAGGCGGTGACGGCGATGAGCGTGGCGGTGTGGCCGAGGCCGTCGATCACCGCGACCTTGTCGAGCGCGCGGGGTCCTGTCCACTCGCCGTGCCGTACCGTCCGCCCGGCGGCGGTGTGGCCGGTGGCGGCGACCGTGCCGCGCAGCAGGAGCAGCAGGTGGGTGGCGGGCGCCCCAGCGTGCCCCAGCACCTGCCCTGCCGGGTGGCGGCGCCGCACGCTGGCGGCCCACAGCTCACGCAGCCGGTCCGCGCCGAGCCCCGCGAGCAGCGGCACGGCGCCGAGCGCGGCGTACGGCGGCGGCGTATCGGCTGATACAGACGGGCTCACGCGCCCGACCGTACCGTCACCGGCATGCTGATCGTGGAACTCGCCTTCGGCCCCGAGCCGGAACGCCTCGCCGCCCGCCCCGCCCATCGGGCGCTGCTGACCCGCCTGCACAAGGAGGGCCGCCTGCTGGCCGCCGGTCCCTTCGCGGACGGCGGCGGCGCCCTGCTGATCTTCCCGGTCGACCGGGCCGAGCTCGACCGGATCATGGCCGAGGACCCGTACTATCGCACCCCGGGCGTGCGGGTGGTCGGCGTCCGCGAGTGGACGCCGCTGGTGGCGCCCTGAGCCCTGAGCCTGGCGGGGGGAAGACCCGCGGCCGTACGCCAGGATGGAGGAGGCTGAGCCGAGGAATTGAGATCAGGATCGAGATCGCGGAGGACACGATGAGCGTGGCGGACGCCTACTTGGGCGCTGCAGAACAGGCCGTGGCACTGCTGGAGACTCCGAAGGTCGCCGCGGCGTGGGAGCGGCCAAGCGCCTTAGCCGAGATGACGGTCGGCGGCCTGGCCGGGCACCTCGCCTACCAGATCTTCAGCGTCAGCTCCGCCGTGCAGGTCCTCGCCGATCCCGACCTGCGCGAGTCCGAGTCCGAGCCGACGCCGATTCCCCTGTTGGAGCACTATGCCCGGGCCGCCTGGATCGACGAGCCGCTCGACGGGGAGGCCAACGCCGGCATCCGAGCACGGAGCGAGGACCTCGGGTCCCAGGGTGCCTCGTGGCTGGCGGAGCTCGCCCGCGCCGCGCTCGTCGAACAACGCACCAGGCTCGCGGAGTGTTCGGGCGGCCAGACCGTGTTCCTTCCGCAGACGGGGTGGGCGCTGCGTCTCGAGGACTTCCTGCTTACCCGGATGATGGAGCTCGCCGTGCACAGGGACGACCTCGCCGTCAGCGTGGACCTCGACGTCGATGAGCTCCCGGACGCCACCTTCGACCCGGTGCTCGTGCTGTTGGCCCGGCTCGCCGCCCGGCGCCACGGCCAGGCCGCGCTGCTGCGGGCGCTGACCCGGGTGGAGCGGGCGCCCGCAGCGATCAACGCGATCTGACGAGGGAGGCCGCGGCCGTGACGGACGATGGTGGGCGAGAGCTGGCCGGGGCGCAGCGGGCGCGGTGGGAGAGCGCGTACACCGCTCACCCCGGGATGTATGGCGAGGAGCCGTCCGCGCCCGCCCGGTACGCGGCCGGCGTGTTCCGGGCAGCGGGGGCGCGGAGCGTTCTGGAACTCGGCGCCGGGCATGGGCGGGACGCGCTGTACTTCGCCCGGGAGGGGTTCTCCGTTCGGGCGCTCGACGTCTCGGCCGTCGGGCTCGGGCAGTTGCGCGCCGCCGCCCGGCGGCAGGGGGTGGCGGGGCGGGTGACGGCCGTGACGCACGACGTGCGGGAGCCGCTGCCGTTGCCCGACGCCGCCGTGGACGCGGCCTACGCGCACATGCTGCTGTGCATGGCCCTGTCCACGGCGGAGATCCACGCCCTCGTCGGCGAGGTCCGCCGGGTGCTGCGGCCCGGCGGGGTCTTCGTCTACACCGTCCGCCACACGGGCGACGCCCACCACGGCACCGGCGTCCCGCACAGCGACGGCATCTTCGAACACGGCGGCTTCGCCGTGCACTTCTTCGACCGCGCGCTGGTGGACGCCCTCGCCGCGGACGGCTGGCGCCTGGTGAAGGTGCACCCCTTCGAGGAAGGGGAGTTGCCGCGCCGCCTGTGGCGCGTCACCCAGGTGGCGGAGCCGGTCACACGGGAGCCCACGGCCCGGCGTCTCGTCATGCCTTGAGCCGTTGGAGCAGCGCCTTGAGCCGGGCCGGGTTGGTGGCGAGGACGGTGTCGGGGGCGTCGCTCTCACGTATGAGGAGTCGTTCGGCGGTGGCCCTGGCCAACTCGACGCAGTTGCCTTCCTCGTTGGAGAACGAGGACTTCTGCCAGGGGGAGGCGGGCATGGTACGCCTTTCACAACTCGTCTCGTACGGTGCGGATGAAGTCGCGAGACTCCGACGGCGGCAGCGTCATCTCACGCATTCGCTCCAGCGTAGTGCGGTACCGGATCAACTGCGCCTCACCGTCGAGGAACGCGACGCCATGGGGGCTGTCGAGCTGAACCGTGTCCAGCCTGGGCACCGCACCAGCTGCGAGAGTGACGGAGCTGCCGGCCCCCGCGTAGCCGTTCGCGGTGAAGGGGATGACCAAGAGGGTGATGTGGTCCCGCTCGCTCTCTTCCAACAGACGATCAAGCTGCCTGCGTTGAACCGCTGATCCCCCCAGGCACATGCGCAGCGCTGCCTCATGGACCAGGAAGACGCAGGCAGTGGGCTGGTCGCGCTCGAAGATCGTCTTGCGCTTCATGCGGTGGGTGAGCCGCCGCAGGAGTTCGACCTCTGATCGTTGGGGGATGGCGAGGCGTAGCACCGCTCGGGCGTGCTCCTCGGTCTGCAACAGGCCGGGGACGTGCATGTGTTCCACGACGGTCAGTCGCTGGGCGTGGTACTCCATCTCGGCCAGATCGACCGCACCGGAGGGAAGCACCCCTCGGTATTCGGTCCACCATCCCCTGACCCGGGTCGAAGCCATGGCAGCCAGTCCCTCGACGTAGGCGTGGTCGGGGCAGTTGTAGTTCGCGGCGAACTGTCTGACCCGCTCTCCGCTCACACCGAAGCGCGCGCCCTCCAGATTGGAGATGTTGGTGCGGTCGGTGCCCAACAGGGCCGCTCCCTCGGCGATGGAGAGGCCGGCGTGCTCGCGCATCCGCCGCAGTTCCGTACCGATGCGTCGCTGTCGAGCGGTCGGTGTCTTCCTGGATGCCATGCGAACTCCTTCCCTCGGCGTCATGCCCAGCATGGACGAATCTCTCGGATTTGGTCCACGTGGTCACCAGTAAGAGTGAAGTTGGGCTAACAAGCTGGGTGTTCCGGGTTAGCCTGCTCGCAACCAAGGGTCCGGGAGGGAAGCCCCATGACCGTCGTGCCGCCTGAGAAGTCGATCAACCCTGTTCGTTCCTACTGGCTGACCGCCCCCAACACCGTCGACACCGCCAAGCTGGCGCGTGATCACGTCGTCCGGCTGCTGAGCCACGCGGGGCACCACTGCGCGTTGGTCGAGAACGCCCGACTGCTCACCAGCGAGATCGTGACAAACGTCTTCGCTCACACGGACGTTCCGTACGTCACCGTGGAGACCACCATCGCCGAGCGTCGCGTGCTGGTAGCCACCTATGACGCGTCGCGGCGAAGCCCAACGCCCCGCTGTCCGGAGGGCAGCGAGGGCCACGAGAACGGGCGCGGGCTGTTGCTGGTCGACTCCTCGCCGCTGACTGGGGAATCACCGCCTCGCCGCTGGGAAAGCGGGTCTGGTTCGAGCTGGGCTGCGCCACCCGCACGGGGTCTTCGGAATAGCGCAGGACGGGGTGCCGGCCGCGTAGGTCCAACTCGACCCGGCGCGGGTGCGGTGCGGGTGGCTTGACGGTCTCCATGGCCCGCGGTCAACCAGCCGCCCCAGCGGCCGGATACGTCGCACGTCGCGGCGTTCGCGGGCGAGCGTGGCGATACGGAGAATCGCGAGAACGAGCCGGAGTGAAAACAAGAGCGAAGGACAATCCGGTCGGGGCGAAGAAAAAATCGATGATCGATGGAAAGGCGGAACCGCCGGGTTCGTGAACCGGAGTCGGACCTCACCCGGAACCGCGCCCTCGTGCCTGCACGAGCTTGGGGCCCGCACCCCGGGTGCGGGCCCCAAGCTCACATTGCGTGCTGTCAGGCGGGAACGATGTTCTCGGCCGTCGGGCCCTTCTGGCCCTGCGCGATGTCGAAGGTCACCTTCTGTCCCTCGACCAGCTCGCGGAAGCCCTGGCCGGCGATGTTCGAGTAGTGGGCGAAGACGTCGGCGCCGCCGCCGTCCTGCTCGATGAAGCCGAAACCCTTTTCCGCGTTGAACCACTTGACGGTGCCAGATGCCATGTCAATCTCCTTGGGGCAGTGCTCGGGGTCCACACCGTGCGGACTCCGCGTCGCCGCGATGATCACCCCTCCGGAATAATGACCGGACATTCAAGATGTTCCCCACGGTTGGAAGCCACCTGGAAACCACCGTTGGGGCACTTGGAGTTTTTGGGAACCACAACTGCAACTACGACCGACGGTAGCACGGGAGGGCGCCGGGGGCGCGAGTGCGGCCAGGTGATGAATCCCTCCTGGCCTCGTCGCGTGAGGAATCCTGACCCTGCTCTCGTCGTTCCGTTTTTCTTGCTTCCCGGCTACAGGGACGCGCTCGGTCCGAGCAGCGGTGAGCGGTGTGCCGACGGCCGGGGCCGGCTGTTGTCAGTGCCGGTTGTTACGGTCCGTGGCGTGAAGATGACAGGGAAGCAGGGGGCGATGCCGCGGGGGTTCCTCGTGTGGTTGGCGGGGACGCGGATGTCCCTGCTCGGGGGGTCGGCGTTGTTCTTCGGTCTTGGGTGGGCGGCCAGCGAACACGGGGGGCGGACGGCGGCGCTGGTGTTGACGGCGGTCACGCTGCCGCGGACGGTGCTGCTGCTGGTGGGCGGAGCGCTGGGGGAC
>NZ_SMKC01000500.1 GCF_004348315.1 Streptomyces sp. 8K308
CCCCACCCCGGCCCCGATGAAGTCCGGCCGGACGTAGACGGCGTACAGCTCGCCCCAGCCGTCGCCCCCCGCGCCTCCTTCGCCGCCGTCCACGCCGTCCACCTGCGGGTTGGGCCGGTACGGGCCCACGCAGGCCCAACCCACCACGCCCCGGTCGTCGACCTCCGCCACCAGGTGGGAGACGCCCGGCGGTTCCGTCGCGAGACCGGCCCGCAGCCCGGCCGCCCACCGCCCGGCGTCCATCCCGGCCAGGTACTCCTCGGGCACGAGGCCCCGGTAGGCGTGCCGCCACCCCTCGACCCTGGCGCGACCGGCCGCCTCCGCGTCCGCCGGCTCCAGGCTCCTGATCGCTATCCCCATGGCCGGCAGCGTAGTTCAGCGCCCTTTCGGCGCGACGCCGGCCGATTCGAGGGATGATCACGCACATGGCGTGTGCCTACGATGGGCAGCGTCCGTCCGAGCTTGTGGTCCGTCCGGGGGCCACGGGAGGAGAGGGGAAACGGATGTCCGCTGATGTCTCGGGGCAGGGGCCGCTGCCCGCGGCGTTCCTGACGCCTGGTTCCTCGTCGTTCCTCGACTTCCTCAAGGAGCACTCGCCCGGGCTGCTGCCGCCGCTGCCCGAGACCCCGAGCGCGCGGGCCGCGTCCGAGGTGCGGCACGGCACCACCATCGTCGCGGCCACCTACGCGGACGGCGTGCTCCTCGCCGGCGACCGCCGGTTCACCGCCGGCAACATGATCGCCCACCGGGAGGGCGAGAAGGTCTTCCCCGCCGACGAGTTCTCCGCCGTCGGCATCTCCGGCACGGTCGGCCTCTCCGTTGACATGGTCCGCCTCTTCCAACTGGAGCTCGAACACTACGAGAAGGTCGAGGGCGTCCCGCTCTCCCTGGTCGGCAAGGTCAACCGGCTGACCTCCATGATCCGCGACAACCTCGGCATGGCCATGCAGGGCTTCGCCGCCGTCCCGCTCTTCGCCGGCTACGACCTGGCCGCCCGCCGGGGCCGGATCTTCTCCTTCGACATCACCGGCGGCCACAGCGAGGAGTTCGGCTTCGCCTTCACCGGCTCCGGGTCGCCGTTCGCGCGCGGCTCCCTCAAGAAGCTGCACCGCGAGGGCATGAGCGAGGACGAGATCGTCACCGCCGTCATCCAGGCGCTCTACGACGCGGCCGACGAGGACACCGCCACCGGCGGCCCCGACCTGACCCGCGACCTCTTCCCGAGCGTCGCGCTCGTCACCGAGGACGGCTACCGCGCACTGCCGCACGACCGCGTCGCCGAACTGGCCCGCGCCGTGCTGGACCAGCGCCACGAGCGCCCAGACGGACCCCTCGCGGCGCCGCGCTAGGTCCTGACGCCCTGACAGGCGCTAGCCTTCGCCGGTGAGTTCGACCATCACGGCGGCGTGGTCCGAGGGCCAGACGTCGCCGCCCTCGGGTGTGGGGCCCGCGCCCGTGCGCCACACGGCGGTGACCCCGCCCTCGCCGCCGGGGCCCGTCGGGCCCAGGAGCACGTAGTCGGCGCGCACCTCGAAGGACAGGGTCCCGTCGTCCCGGGGCGGCCCGGCCTGGAAGGTGCCGGCCGGCTGGCCGGGGTCCGCGAACCGCCAGGCGTCGAGCATGACCTGGCCAGGAACGGCCGGCGCCGTCAGCGTCCCGCCGAACAGCCGCAGCTCGTCGGCCTCCGGCTCGGCGTTGAAGTCCCCCGTGACCACCGGCGGGAACGGCGTCCCGCCCCGCCGCTCCGCGACGAATCCGGCCAGCTCCGTCACCTGTGCCACCCGCACCGCGGAGCCCGCCGGATCCGAGTGCAGATGGGTGGTGAAGAACGGCACCCGCGCCCCCGGCGCGTCGACCAGCGCGAACAGCGCCGTCCGTACCTCCTCGGGGCCGCCCGCCGTCGGCAGCCGTCGCACCTCAGAGTCCACGAGTGGCCAGCGGCTGAGCACCGCGTTCCCCACCCCGTCCGCCGGCTCCGGCGCCCGGCCACGCCAGTGCTCGAACACCTCGCCCGGCGCCCACACCCAGTGCATGTCGAGCTCCTCGGCCAGCCAGCCCGCCAGGTTCTCGTCCTCCGTCGCCCAGACCTCCTGGAAGCCGCAGACGTCGGGACGCTCCCGCCGCAGCCAGTCGAGGATGGCGGTCCGCCGCGCCCGCCAGTCGCCGAACCGCCACCACAGGTTCCAGGTCATGATGCGCACGGGCCGATGCTACGGTCGCGGGGCGCGGGGCAGGTTCAGGCTCACGTGCGATGACGCGTGGCTGTGAGCCGACCGCACTGGTGCGGCGCCCGCCGGCCGCCGGTGTTACGGTCCGGACCATGACGATTCGGGCCGTGGTCTGGGACATCGACGACACGCTCTGGGACTACACCGGCTCGGACCGCGCCGGCGCGCTGCGCCACCTGGCCGCCGAGGGCCTGCTCGACCGGTTCCCCAGCCCGGAGGCCGCGCTGCTGCGCTGGCGCTCGGTGATGGAGGAGCAGTACGCCCGCTTCGAGGCCGGCGAGCTGACCTTCGAGGAACAGCGCCGCGAGCGCGCCCGCGGATTCCTGGGCCAACCGCTCACCGACGCCGAGGCCGACGCCTGGTTCGACCGCTACCTGGCCCACCGCGCCGGCGACCACGTGCCGTTCCCCGACGTGCTGCCGGCCCTCGACGCGCTCACCCCCGGCTACCGGCACGGCCTGCTCTCCAACTCCGGCCTGCGGAACCAGGAGCGCAAGCTGCTGGCGCTCGGCATCAGGGACCGCTTCGAGGTGCTCATCTGCTCCGACGAGGCCGGCCACGCCAAGCCGGCGCCCGAGGCGTTCTGGGCGGTCTGCGCGGCGATGCGGCTGCCGCCGCACGCCGTCGCCTACGTCGGCGACCGCCCCGACATCGACGCCGCCGGCGCGACCGCGGCCGGCCTGCACGGCATCTGGCTCGACCGATCCCCGGCCCCCGCCCCGGCGGGCGGCCCGCCGCACCGCATCACCGGCCTCGCCGCGTTGCCGGCGCTCCTCGCCGAACTCGGCCGGCGGCCCGCCGCCTAGTACTGCAAACACCGTTGCAGTACTAGGCGGCGACCTCGCCTCCGGCGCACGCCCTGCCGAGGTGTGCGCGCACGCACACCGAGCGGGGGCACCGGCGTGAAACCGCGACGCCGCGCACGTCAAACATGTTCGTTCGAGTGGAATCGAATCGTTCTGCGAATAACGCGCCCTCGACTGATGATTATCGCCCCTCTGTACTGCTTGTTCCGGCTGGGGCATTCATGCCCCCATGGAAAGGGCCCGATGGAGAGGCGAGGGGAGCGGGGCGATGGACGTCGGAAAGAGCTCGGAGTGGGCGGAACCGATCGCCGTGGTCGGCGCCGGGTGCCGGTTTCCGGGCGGCGTTGAGTCGCTGAGCGGCTTGTGGCGCCTGTTGATGGCTCGTCGGGAGACGGTGCGGGAGGTCCCGCTGGAACGATGGGGACAGGACGAGCTCCTGGGGCTGCCCGCGGGGCCCCGCACCGATCTTCCTGAGTGGCCGCTCCAACGCAGACATCACCGGCCGCGCCGCCCGCACCCGCGCGCTCGAGGCGAGTACTCCGGCCTGGACCCCGGCAAGTTGGTCCAACAGCGCGTCCACTTCGAGCGCCACCGAACCCGCGAACTCCCCGGCCGGCGAGTGCACCGTCACCCGGTACCCGGATTCCCCGCTCGCCACTTCGACCACGAAATCCCGCTCAACGGACACCACTTGGCGGCTCCCCTCCCCCCGATCAGGCCGTCCCAGGGCAATCCAACCAGGTCAACCATCCTGGCACTGCCCGAACAGCCCACACACCGTTCAACGTGTAACGGGCCGGCACCGGTTCGGACGGCGGCACCCGTCTCCGCGTGACCGCGCGGAACCGGGC
>NZ_SMKC01000501.1 GCF_004348315.1 Streptomyces sp. 8K308
CCCCCGACCCTCGCCGGCAGCACGGCACTGCCGCAGGCGGCCCCGCCGCTGAACACCCGGCCGCCCAAAGCCCGCCCAGGGCCGCCGCGCGACACCGGGAGGGCTGCTACTGGCGCCGCTACGCGGCGCTACGCGGCGCTACGCGGTGGCCGGTCGTTCTCGTGGGGGTCAGGCGGAGCCAGCGGGCTCGGGCCGTTGGGGGCCAGGTGGTTTCCGGGAGTGCCTCGGCCAGTCGTCGCCGCTCGGGCTCGTCGGTGATCTCCGTGACCGGCCCCGCCAGCTGGACGCTCCAGCCGACGCCCCCGGCCTCGTCGATGCTGTCCACCTCGAACGCCAGCCGCTCCTTCCCGCCCACGAGACCGGCGGCCTGGAAGACGACGGCGCCCTCGACCACCGCGTAGGTGACCGGCACGATGGCCGGGCCCTGCTCCGTGCCGATCGCGATCCGGCCCACGGTGTGCGCGGCGACCAGCTCGTAGCACTCGTCCGGGTCGAGCGAGACCACCGCGCCACCGCCCTCCGGGCGGGCCGGCGTCGGCGCCTCCGCGCCGCTCAGCTCGGCGACGGTCGTGTCCAGCGCCCTGGCCACCCGCGTCAGCGAGCCGATGCTGGGCGAGGCCTCGTGCTCCTCCAGGTAGCGCAGGTACTGCGGCGCGACGCCGGCCCGCCCGGCGGTCTCCTCGCGGCTGAGCCCGAGCTGCTCCCGCCGCAGCGCCACGCGGCGCCCGACGTCCGTGCTGTGGTCGTGCGAAGCATCGGCCTCCATGCCCCCAGGATCACCGCACCGCCGCGCCACCGCTCGTCGATCAGCCCCCGTCAGGTCGCCGGAGCGGGGGCTCGGGCCGTCACCAGATCCAGGGCGTGCTTCAACACCTCGCACGCCTGGATGTGGTTGCCCGACTCCTGCAGCAGATCGGCCAGCCGCCGGCAGACCAGCACCGCCTCGGGCCCCGGCGTGCGGTGCGTCTGGTGGAAGGCCTGTTCGAGCACCTCGATGGCCTCCCGCGTCTGCCCCGAGTCGGCCAGCAGCTCGGACAGTTCGAGCTGCACGGCGAACGTCCCGTCCCGGTCGGCAGGCCCGCGCTCGCGCAGCGCGAGACGCAGCACCGGCAGCGCGTCGCCCGGTCGGCCGCTCGCCCGCAGCAGCCGGGCGAGCCGCAGCCCGGACGCCACCATCGCGGTCCGCACGTCGCTGTCGAGCACCGGGCCGGCCGGCGAACTCGCCGTGCCCAGCGCCCGGTTGCGGACCAGCGGCAGCCGGCCCACGTCGTTCTCCTGGCTCCGCTGCGGCACCGGCCGGTTCTTGGCCTGAAGCCGGTCGTACAGCGTCCGGTACAGCACGTCGAGGCTGATCAGTTCGGGCCCCTGCGGCACGCCGAGCCGCAGCACGTCGATCAGTTCGCCGGTGAACGCCGTGTGCGTCTCGCCCTCCGGCGCCAGCGCCGCCAGGTCGCGGGGCGAGGCGGTCAGCACGTACGCGCCGTCCACCGCCGCCTCGCTGGCGAGGCTGCCGCCGGCCATGGTCAGGATGCGGGCGGCGCGGCCGCTGAAGCAGCAGTCCAGGATGATGATCCGGCGCCTGGCGCGGGAGGCGCGCACCACGGCGCGCAGGTGCTGGTACGCGACGGCCGTGTAGCCGGCGTACTCCTCGGAGCCGGTGAGCGCCAGGTAGAGGTCCGTGGAGTCGCCGTCCCGCAGCCCGTGCCCGGCGTAGTAGACCAGCAGCGTGTCCGTCGCCTCGTCGCCGGCCCGCCGCACGGGACCGATCAGCGACGGCGCGTCCGCCGGATCGGGCACGACGGCGCAGTGCCGCTCCGGCAGCCCCCACAGGGTGGCGTCGCGCAGCGCCTCCGACAGATCGCGCAGGTTGTTGTCGACGGCCGGCAGCCACGCCAGGTGCTGGTAGGTCGCGCCGCCGATCAGCACCGCACGCGACGCGTCCGGATCAGGCAGACCGTCGCTCATCCCCGTCCTCATCGAGGTCCTCGTCGAGCAGGGCGACGATGCGCCCGACCAACTCCTCGTCCGCCGCGTCCCCCACCGGGATCCGCACCTCGACGTCACCGCGCCGCAGCGTCAACTCCCGCTTGACGCGCTGCGCCTGCCGCCACTGGAGGATCGACACGGCCAACGCCCCGGCCGAGAGCCCGGACCCGATGGCCAGCTCCAACACGTCGAAGACGAACCCCATCGCCTCGGTGTCCGCCGGCCCGGACACCGCCAACCGGGCCCGCAGCGAACCGTTCAGCGTCTCGTCCGCCCGCAACCAGTCCTGGAGGGAACGCAGTCGGACCTCCGCCTCGCCGCCCCCGATCAGGACCTCAACCTCGGACATCCGTCCCCTCTCCTTCGTCCCGCCACGGTCCCGCGTGCTCACTCACCCGGGAGAACAACGCCAACGCCTCACCGTTCGCGCCCAGTCTGGCCAGACAGACAGCTTGCCAGTACTGGCTTGCCAGCGTGGTCGGGTGGTCAGGACCGAACCGCGCCAGGCAGAACTGGCTGAGCGTCGTCAACAGCCGTGCCGCCTCCCGCAGTTCGCCGCGCAACACCAGGCCGACGGCCTCGCGCTGCCGCGAGATCGCGTTTCCCGGCGTCATGTTGGACATCACCAGCTGGAGGGTGGCCATGCTGAGCGACAACGAGGGCTCGGGCGGCGCCGGGGCGAACACCTCGTCTCCGGCCGGAAGCGCCGCGTCCGGCACCTCCCGGGGCGGTCTCGGCAGGAACGCGACGGCCGCCATGTCCGGCTCCGCGTCGCGTGGCCTCGCGTGAAGTTCCGGTGGCTCCATGGGCCCGGACAGCCCTCGCGCACCGCCCATGCCCCCGCCGCCGGCGCCCGCCCCGGACCCTGGTGCGCTCCTGACCATGCCCCCGACCGCTGCCGGCCCGGGCGCTGCCGGCCCGGGCGAGGCTCCCGTCACCGGAGCGTCCATGTCCAGGTACTCCGGGACCTCCAGGGTGGTCGACTCCTCCGGCACGCTCCTCAGGTGCCCGACCGCCTCCTCCCGCAGGCAGCGGCGCACGAGCTCGGCCAGCACCGAGGGCGAGCCGGCGGGCGCGGGACCGCCGAGGCGATCCAACACCTCGACCGCCGACTGCGGCCTGTCCGCCGGCTCCAGGCCACACAACTCGTCCACCAGCTTGATGAGTTCGGGATCCCCGAGGCCACGGCCCCGCAGCGGTCGCGCGCCCACGCTCACCGCGCGCATGATGATGGGCCCGATGTCGTCCGAATCCCCCAGCGGGGCCTCGCCAGTGAGCGTCAGGTGGAGGCAGAGCCCCAGGCTGTACAGGTCGGTGGCCGGGCTGGGCGCCATCCCCTGTATCGACTCGGGGGCCATGAAGGCGGGGGTGCCGAGACGCACGTTGGCCTGGGTGACGGCCGACTGGTCGATCAGCCGGGCGATCCCGAAGTCCTGGAGCACCACCCGCCCGGTGGTCGTGATCGAGACGTTGGACGGCTTCACGTCCCGGTGCAGCACGCCGGCCGCATGCACCGCCGCGAGAGCCTCACACACCCCGACGGCGATCAGCCGCACGGCGGGCGAGGCCAACGCGCCGTGCCGGCCGACGAGTTCGTGCAGCGAAACGCCGTCGAGGAACTCGGTGACCAGGTAGGGCTCGCGCTCGTGCACCCCCGTGTCGTAGACGCTCACCACATTGGGGTGCCTGGTCCTGACCAGCGCGATGACCTCACGCCGGAAACGCACCGTCTCGATCTCGGGGTCCCGGGAGGAGTCGCCACGCAGGATCTTCACCGCCACCCTGCGGTCCAGGGCCGTGTCGTGCGCCTCCCACACGACCCCCGTGCTGCCGGCCCCGACCCGCCTCAGCAACCGGTACC
>NZ_SMKC01000502.1 GCF_004348315.1 Streptomyces sp. 8K308
GTCGGGTTCCGGCTCCGGTTCGGACTCCGGTTCGGGCTCCGGTTCGGGCTCCGGTTCGCGTTCGGGCTCGGGTTCCGAGACGGGGGTCGGTTCTTCCGGCTCCGGCTCCGGGTCCGGCTCCGGTGTCGGGGCGGTCGGCTCAGGTTCGGAGGCCGTGGCGGTGCTGACGGTGGTCGGATCGGGGCCGACCTCCTGTTCGACGGACTGCTCGGTCCCGAGGTCTGGTGCCGGGGCCTGCGGCTCCGGCCGCGACTCCGGCTCGGCGGCGGGAGCCTCGGCGGCCGCCGGCTCCGGTTCGGGGAGGGACTGCGGTTCCTCGTCGCCGGCGGCCTCGGCCGCGTCCTCACGGTCGCGTTCGGCCTGCACCTCCTCGGCCTTGGTGGCGGGCGGCTCGGGGAACGACGGCATGCTCTGCTGCGCACTCGACCCGGGTTCGAGCTGGTCGGCGGTCGGCACGCCGGACACGTCCAGGTCGCCGCTCGGCAGGAAGTCGTCGGGGCGCAGCTCGACGTCCCAGGCGCTCGGCCGCTCGGGAGCCTGCTGTTCGGAGGTGACCGGCTCGGGCGGCGGGGTCGGCCGCTCCTCAGCGGTCGGGGCGTCGGCCGACTGCGGCTGCTCGTCGCCCGCGGCGCGCAGCGGACTGGGCGGCGCGGTCTCGGTCACAGCCCGGGCCATCGTGAGGGTCCGGGCGGCTCCGTCGATCTCCCGCTCCTCAGCGGGCTCCTCCTGCTCCGGCTCCTGTTCTTCCTCTTCCTCTTCCTCTTCCTCCTCCTGCTCTTCTTCCTGCTCTTCTTCCTCCCGTTCTTCCTCTTCGGTGGGCTCCTCGTCCTGTTGTTCCGCTTCCTCGGCCTCCCCTTCCTCCTGAGGCGCCTCTTCCTCCTCGCGCTCGTCGACCCCCGGGCCCTGCCCGGGCACGGCGGTGGCGGGGCCGACGGCGGACGCGGACGCGGGAGCGGCGCTCGGCGCCTCCGCCACGGCGTCGCGTTCCTCCGTCTGCTCCTCACGTTGCTCGGCGTCCTCGCCGACCGCCTCGTCCCGTTCGCGGTCGTCGCGTTCGGCCTGTTCCTCCCGCTCCCGGTCGCGGTGCCACTGCTCGATGAAGTCCTCGATGGGCTCCGGGGCCTGGGAGGCGCCGGGGCCGAGGGAGCCGTTCTCCTCGACGTCGTCGACGAAGTCGACGACGCGTTCCCAGTCGGGGGTGGGCAGCCGCTGTTCGAGGCGGTCGAGCACCGACTGCTCGACCTCGGGTGAGAAGCGGGCGAGTTGGAGGCGGACGCGGCCCGAGGCGTCGGTCGGGTCGCCGCGCAGGGAGCGGATGATGTCGGCGGTGAGGCGGTCGACGAGGGTGGCGGGATCGAGGCGCTCGGTCCGGTCGCGGTCGGCGTCGACGGTGGCGTAGCGGAGCCAACCGGGGGTGACGGCCGGGGTCGGGGCCACCTCGGCTTCGACGGAGTGCGCGCCGGCCTCGGCCTCGCGTTCCATCGGCTCGTGCGGGAGGCTGACCGCGCCCAGGTCACGGCCGGCGCGCAGGGTGCCGAGGGCGTGGGGTGCCTGGACGGTGTGCAGGAGTTCGTGGGCGAGCAGGCGGCGGCCGTCGGCGGTGTCGGGGCGGTAGGCGCCGTCGGCGAAGAAGACGTTCTCGCCGACGGTGACGGCGTCAGCGCCGAGGAGCTCGGTGAGGGCGGCGGCGTCGCGGTCGGTGTGCAGGCGGACGCGGCTGAAGTCGTGGCCGAGGCGCTGCTCCAACTCGCGCCGCACGCCCGGGTCGAGCGGCTGTCCGGCGCCG
Organism: Streptomyces sp. 8K308; assembly: GCF_004348315.1. Taxonomy (GTDB): domain Bacteria; phylum Actinomycetota; class Actinomycetes; order Streptomycetales; family Streptomycetaceae; genus Streptomyces. Next base: position 1,787 of record NZ_SMKC01000502.1, read on the forward strand.
CTGACGATCTGGCGCGGCTCGGGGGTGCGGGTCGTGCTGGCGCGGCGCTTCTTCCGGCGCTGGTCGGAACGCGATGGCGTGTCGCGGGCGGGTGCGCTCATCGGGCCGGCCTCCCTTCGCCTTCGGTGAGGGCGGCGTGGACGGCGCGGGCCAGCGCCTCGCCTAGGCGGTGCGGAGGCGGTCCCCCGGCCCGTAACTCCGGTAGGTGGGCCTGGAGTTCGGTGGCGGTCGCGGCCTCGGACGGGATGCCGTGCTCGGTGACGAGACGGGTCAGCTCGCGCTGGAAGGACTCGGCGACGCGGTCGGCGTGGGCCGACGGGAAGCCGTCGAGGACGAGTTCGCCGATGTCCAGCCGGACGCCCGGTCGAGGGTTCAGATCCATCCCCGCACCTCCGTCGGCGTGAGGGAGCGTTCGAGCTTCAGGTACTCGGTGCGGGCGGCGGCCAGCATGTGGCGCATCTGGAGGTGGTCGCCCTCCTCGGCGGCGAGGAAGGCCGCGGAGAGGGCGATGTTACGGATGGAGCCGCCGGCGACGGTGAGTTGGGCGAGGCGTTGCGGGTCGAGGCCCTTGGTGGGGGCGCGTTCTGGGAGGACGCGGCGCCAGATCTCGGCGCGTTCGGGGACGCCGGGGAAGGGGAAGTCGACGGCGAAGCGGATGCGGCGCATGAAGGCGTTGTCCAGAGCCTTCTTCATGTTGGTGGTGAGGACGGCGAGGCCCCGGTACGCCTCCATGCGCATCAGCAGGTAGCTGACCTCCAGGTTGGCGTAGCGGTCATGGCTGTCCTTGACCTCGCTGCGCTTGCCGAAGAGGGCGTCGGCCTCGTCGAACAGCAGCAGCGCGCCGCCGCGTTCGGCGGCGTCGAAGACGCGGCGGAGGTTCTTCTCGGTCTCGCCGATGTACTTGCTGACGACCTGGGAGAGGTCGATGACGAAGAGGTCGAGGCCCAGTTCGTTGGCCAGGACCTCGGCGGCGAGCGTCTTGCCGGTGCCCGAGCCGCCGGCGAACAGGGCGGTCACGCCGAGGCCGCGGCGCAGCACGGACTCGAAGCCCCACTCCTGGTAGACGGTGCCGCGTTGTCTGACGTGCGCGACGATCTCCCGGAGGATGGTCAGCTGGCGTTCGGGGAGGACGAGTTCGTCCCAGGTGGCCTGAGGTTCGATGCGCCGGCCCAGTTCGTCGAGGCCGATGCGGGCCTCGACGAGGCCGGCCCGCCAGGCCAGCTCGGTGGCGCCGAGGTCGTCGCCGGCGCGGCGGACGGTGGCGGCGGCGGAGCGGATGACGTGCGGGGGCAGGGAGAACTGGGCGACGAGCTCGCGGAGTCGGTCCTCGGTGATCCCGGGGATGTCGTGGAACGCGGCGCTCCACAGCCGGAGTTGTTGCTCGGCCGAGAGGGTGGGGACGGTGATCCGTTCGGCGCGGCGGCGGCTCGTGATCCGTGGGTCGCGGCTGGCGATGACCAGCGGCACGCCGGTGGCGGCGGTGAACGCCTCGGTGGTGGCGGCGAGTTCACGGCTCGGCTCGGCGGTCTCGCCGAGTTCGAGGAGCAGGGCGGCGGGCAGCAGCACGGCCTCGCGCTGCCAGAGGCGGGCGAGCCGGTCGCGTTCGACGGGGTCGGTGGGGAGGTCGTCGGGGGTGAGGGCGTAGAGGCCGAGGCCGGCGCGGCGGGCCGCGGCAGCGGCGAGTTCAGCGCGGCTCTGGGGGTCGCCGCCGACGAGTTCGACGAGCGGTGGTTCGCCGGCCCTGGCGGTGGCCCAGGCGGCGGCGACGGCGTCGGCGGTGCGCCGGTAGGCGTCGGGGAGTTCGGCCTCGGCGGGGGCGACGGTGCGGCGCAGCATGCCGTGGAGGCGGCTGTCGAGGTAGGGGGTGCCGGCGACGAGGTGGAGGACGCGTTCGTCGACGCGGAGCCGGGTGGTGGTGAGCCGGGTCTCGTCGTCGAGTTCGATCAGGCGCCAGCGGCGCAGCGGGGCGACCGGGGTGAGGGCGCTCCAGTGCGGCTCGGGGAGGGCGGCGAGGGCGAGGGAGAAGGT
>NZ_SMKC01000503.1 GCF_004348315.1 Streptomyces sp. 8K308
CCCACACCCCCCGCACCCGAATCCAGTGCGGCTCTCCGGAATGCGCGGCGAGCCGAGCCGCCGCCGTTTCCTCACGCTCGCCGGCGGCAGCGCGCTGGTCGCCGCGCTGCCCCTGGCCGGCGCCACCGCCGCGCCCCGGCGCGACGTCCCCCGGCTGCCCGACGACCCCTTCGCGCTCGGCGTCGCCTCCGGCGAACCGCTCCCGGACGGCGTCGTCCTCTGGACCAGGCTGGCGCCCGAGCCCCTCGCGCTCGACGGGCTCGGCGGCATGCCGCGGCTGGCCGTCCCGGTGGACTGGCAGCTGGCCGCCGACCCCCGGTTCCGGAACGTCGTGCGCTCCGGTGTGGCGCAGGCCACACCCGAGCTCGGCCACTCGGTGCACGTGGAGGTCGACGGGCTGCGCCCGGACCGCGAGTACTGGTACCGCTTCCGGGCCGCCGGGTACGTCAGCGCCACCGGCCGCACCAGGACGGCGCCGGCCGCCGGCGTCGCGCTCTCCTCGCTGACCTTCGCCTACCTGAGCTGCCAGAACTACTTCGAGGGCCACTTCACGGCACTGCGGCATCTGGCCGACGAGGACCTGGACGTGGTGGTCCACCTGGGCGACTACATCTACGAGATCAGCGAGCCGAGCGAGATCGGCCGCGACCACCTGCCGGTCGGCGAGCCGAACTCACTGGCCGACTACCGGGTGCGGTACGGCCAGTACAGGAGCGACGCCGACCTGCGGGCCGCGCACGCCGCCGCGCCCTGGATCGTCACGATGGACGACCACGAGGTGGACAACGACTGGGCCGGCGACGTGGGCGGCGAGGGCGAGGTCGGGGACGCCTTCCAGGCGATGCGCGCCGCCGCCTTCCAGGCGTACTACGAGCACCTGCCGCTGCGCAGGAGCGCGCTGCCCGACCGCGCCGGTATCGCGCTGCACCGCCGCTTCGACTACGGCGACCTGGCCCGCTTCCACGTGCTCGACGGCCGGCAGTTCCGCGACGACCAGGTCTGCTACGGCCCCGGCCTCGACCACGACTGCGCCGACCGTCTCGTCCCCGACCGGTCGATGCTCGGCGCCGCGCAGGAGCGTTGGCTGAGCGAGGGGCTGCGTGATTCCGGCGCCGTCTGGGACGTGTTGGCCAATCAGGTGCTGATGATGCAGGCGGACGCCGCCGCCGGGCCCGAGCGTGACTTCGGAATGGACACCTGGGACGGTTATGTGGCGGCCAGGGACCGTCTTTTCCGTGGCGTTCGGGGAAACTCGGTGGAAAACTTCGTGGTGTTGACGGGCGACGCGCACCGGAATCTCGCCGGCGATCTCAAGGCCGATTTCGACGACCCCGAGTCGGTCACCGTAGGCGCCGAATTCATGGCCACGTCCATCACGTCGAGCGGCGACGGCGAGGACCACGACGAGTGGGGACAGCGCTGGCTCGCCGAGAACCCCCACACGCGTTTCCACAACGGTCAGCGCGGCTACGGCCGTTGCCACGTCACCCGCGACGAGTGGCGCACCGACTACCGGATCGTCCCCTACGTCAGCCGCCCGGGCGCCCCGATCAGCACCCGCGCCAGCCTCTACGTGGCCGCAGGCCAACCGGGCATCGCCCAGGTCGAGTCGTGACGACGGGGGCTGCGCCGGGGGACGCTCAGGACGGGCGGCGGGCGAGGAGAACCGCCTGCGGAACCAGCTCGTGCGGGCCGAGCAGCAGTTGGGCCTCGACGTCGAACCCGGCATCCCGCAGCCAGGTTGCCACCTGGTCCGGCTGACGACGGTGGACCAGGACCCTCATCGGGTGGTCGCCGTAGCCCCGCGTCTTCAGCCGCGACTGGTCACCGACGTGGAAACCGAGCTGCAGCGCTCCCCCCGGGCGCAGCACCCGGTGGAAGTCCCCGAAGACCGTGGGCACCTCGTCGTCGGGCACGTGGATCAACGACCACCAGGCGAGCAGGCCGGCCACCGAGGCCGTGGGGAGGTCCAGGTCCGTCATGGACCCCACCTCGAACCGCAGGCCGGGGTGGTCGCGCCGAGCCACCTCGATCATCCCGGGGGAGAGATCGATGCCGAAGGCGTCGACGCCGAGCCCGCGCAGGTGGGCGGTGACATGTCCGGGACCACACCCCACGTCCGCCACCGGGCCGCCGCCAGCCGCTCGCACCTGCTCGGCGAACAACGCCAACACCGCTCGCAGGTAGGGCTCCTCGGCCAGCCGGCCACGCAACTGGTCGGCATAGCTGACCGCGACCGTGTCGTAGGAGACGCGGGTGTCGGCCAGCCAGTCCTCTGTGTCCATGACCGGCACGGTAGCCCACGACCCCGTGGCCGGAGGGCGTGAGTGGACAGGCCGCTGAGCCAGGTCAGGCGGCGCCGCTTCGCGCCGCGGTGACGACCACCGTGGCGTAACGCATCGTGAAGCCGCCCCCCGTCGCGTCGATGGCGGCCCCGACACCCTCCAGCACCTCCGCCAGCTTGTCCGGCGGGAGCTGGGTGAAGGCGCCCTGGGTGGGGATCTGGTCCAGCCACGCGGCCCGGGTGTAGGTCCACTCCCAGTCGAATCGCCACCGCTCGGGTTCACCGAACCCGCCCGCGTCGCGGATCCCGTCGGCGGCCCTGGCGAGCAGCACCTGGTGCCCGTCCGAGGCCCCCTTCGTCATCGCCCGGAAGTCGAACGGCGCGTCGGGTATCACCCGCTGGCAGACCGCGGCGACGCCCTCCGCCACGTCGGGCGGAAACTGGAACGCGTTCCAGAACGCCGCCAGCCGACCGCCGGGGCGCAGCACCCGTGCGGCCTTGGCCGCTCCCGCGACCGGGTCGATCCAGTGCCAGGCCTGGCCGGCGACGACCGCGTCGAACTCCCGGCCGGCCGGGTCCCAGTCCTCGAACGTCGCCACCCCGACCTCGCTCCCGAGCTGCCGCGCCACGTCAGCCATCCGCGCGTCCGGCTCCACCCCGAGCGTCCGGCAGCCGGCCGCCTGGAACTGCCTGGCGGCGATGCCGGTGCCACAGCCGACGTCGAGGACGTCGGGGCCGGGGCTGGCGGCGACGATCCGGTCCACCATGGCTTGGGGGTAGCGGGGCCGGGCGCGGTCGTAGCGCTCGGCGTCCGAGCCGAACGACTCCGCCATCTGCCGGTGGTGGTGGGGCTCGGGTTCGGGAAGCGGAGCTCGTTCCGAGGGCATGGTGGGCATGTGCCCACTTTAAATGGGCGTTCGCCCACTCGTCAATCGGGACAGGCGGGCGGTGGACGGTGCCGACGTTGATCACCGGCCTCGTCATCTCCCGGTGGCCTCGGAACGGCGATAACCGGTTGCCGGAGCCGGTCGGCGGTTCCTAGTCTCCGTTCGTGGACGACGCCGGATATGACGAGTTGGTCGCCGCCGCGATGGCGGCCCCGGTCGAGGGTTGGGACTTCGGCTGGTCGTCAGGACGTGTGCGCGGCTCGGAACCGTCGTGGTCCTACCAGGAGCTGGCCCGCGCGCGCGTCGCCACCGCCGGTCGACTGCTCGACGTCGACACCGGTGGCGGCGAACTGCTTGCCTCGCTTCAGCCGCTGCCCCGGCACACGTGGGCGACCGAGGGCTGGCCGCCGAACATCGCTGTCGCCCGCGCTCGACTCGAACCGCTGGGCGTCACGGTCCTGCCGGCCCCTGACCGGGAGACGCTGCCGCTCCCGGACACGTCGATCGACGTCATGCTCAACCGCCACGGGCGGCTGGCCGCGCGCGAGGTCCGGCGGGTGCTGCGTCCCGGTGGCACCCTGCTGACCCAGCAGGTGGGCAGCGAGGACTGCGCCGAGCTGAACGAGGC
>NZ_SMKC01000504.1 GCF_004348315.1 Streptomyces sp. 8K308
ACCCGCCCCGGCGCCAACTCCGGCTCGGTGAAGGAGTGACCCGTCGGGCGAACCCCTCGAGTGATCACGACACCGTCCGCGAAGTCCCGGAAAAACCGTGTTCGGCCCGCGGTGCCTGTCACCCTGGCCGGATGAGTGGTAGCCCAGCACCTCGACGACCAACCGGAGAGCTTGTACCAGCGGTGGATCACAGACCTGTGGAACGGGCCGGACAGCGCCGAGGGGCTCACCTCCGTCGCTGATGAGCTGGTGACCGGCGATTTCGTCGGTCACTGGCCCGGCCGTGCCATCCACGGCCCGGACGGTCTCGCCGAGCTCGTCTCGGAGACGAAGGCCATGTTCGTCGACCTGTCCTTCGAGGTGGAGGTGCGACCCTTCTCCCGCGACGGCTGGGTGGCGGGTCGTTGGATCGGCAGGGGACCACGTCCGAAGGGAGCGCCGAGTTCTTCGGTAACGACATCCTTCGCACGGCGGACGGCCGGTTCGCCGAGTACTGGGTGGCTTCCGCCCAGACCTGACGACCGCCGCGCCGCGCGCGACGGCGGCCTCAGGGGAGTGGCGTCAGCCGCAGCAGCAGCGCGGTCGGCGTGCGGGGGAGGGACACCGTCAACTCGGCCTTCTCCGCGGACCAGGTCGCCGTGCCGGCGGGCTCTGACGGGTGCAGCACCTCCACCCGGCTCCGGCGGCCGGCCAACCCCGGCAGCGGCAGCGTCGCCTCCGGCTCGCCGCCGCGTCGCCACACCGACAGGTAGCGGGTCTCGCCGGCCGCCAGGCCGAGCGCCAACCAGTCGTCGGTCCAGCCGGGGAGGCCGAGCGGCCAGAACGGCACGGCGCGCGGAAGGTCAGGCCTGATCTCCCGGTAGGCGCCCAGGGCGTCACGCACCAGGGCCAGTTGCTCCTTCGACATCCGGTTGAGGTGGCCGGAGAGGTGGATCCGGCCGAGCAGCGCGCCCGCCAGCACGAACGCGTTCTCGTCGGCGCCGAACTCCGGCTGCGCGTAAGCCCACACGGCCCCCTGCTCGGGCGGCACGGCGGTCGGCGCGGCCGCCGCGATCGGCGGGTAGCGCAGGAAGTCCTGCTGGTCGCTGGTGGACTGGAGCTGCGCGACGCCCAGCATGGCGCCGTCCATCCGCATGCCGCCCGAGGCGCAGTTCTCCAGCACAAGATCCGGGTAGCGGTCCACCAGCGAGCCGAGCCAGGCCCGGTACGCGCGGGCGTGCCCCAGCAGGCCGGCGCCCGGGCTCGTCGTGCCGCCCGTGTCCGTGCCGGGCGGCACGCTGATGTTGTAGTCCAGCTTGAGGTAGCCGACGCCCCACTCGCCGACGATCCGGTCCACCGTGCGGTCCAGGTGCGCCACCGCGGCGGGGTGCCGCAGGTCGAGCTGGTACCGCCCGTGCTCGCGGATCCGCACCCCGTCGCGGCGGAAGAACGCCTCCGGCGGGAGTGAGTCGGCCAGTGGGCTGCGGACGCCGATGACCTCGGGTTCGAGCCAGAGGCCGGGGGTCATGCCGTGGGAGCGGATCCGGTCGAGCACCTCGTGGATGCCGCGCTCGCCGGGGAAGCGGCTGGCGGCCGGCTCCCAGGCGCCCACGCTGTCCCACCAGCCGCGGGTGTCGTCGTCGTACCAGCCGGCGTCGATCACGAAGTACTCGGCGCCGACCTCCGCCGCCGCGTCGACCAGCGGCAGCAGCTTCCCGGTGGTGGGATCGCCGTTGAGGGTGTTCATGAAGTCGTTGAAGACGACGGGCAGTCGACGGTGGTCCGGGTGCGGCCGGCGTGCCGCCCTCCGGTAGGCGGTGAGCGCGCCGAAGGCCGCCGTGAGGTCGCCCGCGACCGCGAGCGCGGCCGGCTCGGTGGCGAACGACTCGCCGGGGGCGAGGCGTTGCCGCCACTGGTGCTCGGTGTCGGTGGGGCCGTGCAGCGCGAGATAGCCGCCCTGCGCCCGCTCGCCGACCTCCCACAGCCAGCCCGTCGACGACTCGACCTGCCACAACCAGGCGCCGGCGCCCGCCCGTTCGACGAGTGCCCCCATCGGCAGGTGCCCGTCGGTCGACCAACTGCCCTTGCTGGCGTAGCCGACCCGGCCCCGGCTGTCCGCCGCGTTGCGTGCCCGGTTGAGGTCGGGCACCCGGGTCCGCAGCGGCTCGTGGCGCCAACGGCACTCGGCCAGCCAGTCGTTCTCCGCCCAGTACAGGTCGAGCGCTTCCGGTGACGGCAGCCCGCCCAGGGTGAGGGAGGAGACCGCGAGCAGTGTGACGGGATCCGTCCCCTCGTTGGTGACCCGCACCCGGGAGCGCACCACCGGCACCCCGTCGGGCGAGTCGAGCAGCAACTCGGCGGCGAGCCCCGTCGTCTCGTCGCGCAGCCGCACGGTGAGCCGGTGCCAGTCGCCGTCCCGCTCCGCCGTGTGGCCGGTCAGCCGCAGCCTGGCGCCCAGCGTGGTCTCGATCCCGCGTTGCCCCGACCAGTCGCCGCCCTCGCCGAGCGCCAACACCTCGACCAGCGGCGTCGCCCCGGCCTCGGCGAGGCGGGCGGGGCCGAGCGCCACCAGCCGCGGCGGCCCGTCGGGCGTGGCGGCCACCGCCACGTCGAGCGCGTCGTGCCCCCAGCGAATCCGCGCCACCCCCTCGTCGTCCGCCCCGTACCCGCCCTCCGCAAGCGCGCCCTGCGACACCGCTTCAACTCCTCGTGGAATCCCGGCTGCCGATGCCTTGACGGCCCCTGTGTGACCGGTCACAATCCTGGCATGTCTGTGACCGGTCACACAAGGAGCGGGGGGCGCCGCCCGGTCAGCATCCGGGACGTGGCCGCCGCCGCCGGGGTGTCCCACCAGACTGTCTCCCGCGTCATCAACGGGCACCCGAGCGTCAGGCCCGCCACCCGCGAGCGCGTCGAGGCCGCCATCGCCCGACTCGGCTTCCGGCGCAGCGCCACCGCGCACGCGCTGGCCAGCGGGCGCTCCCGCACCGTGACCGTGCTGACCTCCAACACCGTCCACTACGGCTACGCCGCGGCCATCAAGGGCATCGAGGAGGCCGCCCGCGCCGCCTCATACGCCGTCGGCATCCACGTGATCGAGTCCGACGACGAACGGCTCGTCGCCGAGGCGCTGCGGCGCGCCACCGACCCCGGCGGCGGGCTGATCCTGATCGCCTATGACAGCCCCGGCGTCCGCGCCCTCGAACTCGCCTCGGCCGACGCCCCGTTGGTGGCGGCCGTGGAGACCCCGCCCGAGCCGCCGCCGGCCGGCAGCCCCTGGGTGTGGACCGACGACCGGGCCGCGGCCCGCGAGGCCACCCGACACCTGCTCGACCTCAGCCACCGCACCGTCCACTACCTCGCCATCCCCTCCACCACCCGCACCAGCGGCGGCGCCCAACGCGCGGCCGGCTGGCGCGACGCGCTCACCCGCGCCGGGGTGCCCGTGCCGGAGCCGATCGAGGGCGGCTGGGAGCCGGCCGACGGCTACGCCGCCGGCCGCCGGCTGGCCCGCGACCCCGACGTGACGGCCGTGCTGTGCGGCAACGACGACCTGGCGCTCGGTGTGCTGCGCGCGCTGCGCGAGGCCGGCCGCGCGGTGCCGGACGAGGTGAGCGTCGTCGGCTTCGACGACGCCCCGCACTCCGCCTACCTCGCCCCCGCGCTCACCACCGTCCGGCTCGACTTCGCCGGCGTCGGACGCGCCTGCTTCGCCCTGCTGCACGGCCTCGTCGAGCAGGGCGAGCCGATCGCCCCGCGCCCCGTGGCCGCCGCCCCCCGCCTGATCGTCCGCGAGAGCAC
>NZ_SMKC01000505.1 GCF_004348315.1 Streptomyces sp. 8K308
CGCTACGGGAGCGTCGCTCCGACCGCGGCCAGCGCGTCCGTCACCGGGTAGAAGAACGTCGTGCCGCCGGACGTGCAGTCGCCGCTGCCACCCGACGTCAGCCCGATCGCCTCGCCGTCGGTGAACAGCGCACCGCCACTGTCACCCGGCTCCGCGCAGACCGTGGTCTGGATCGTGCCCTCGACCGTGCCCTGCGGGTAGCTCACCGACACGTCGACGGCGGTGACGACGCCGTCGTGCAGCCCGGTGGTGCTGCCGCTGCGCTGCACCGGCTGGCCGACCACGGCCTCGCCCGCGCCGGTGATCTCCTGGACCGTGCCGTCGTAGAGGTTGACCTCGCTCGGGGCGTCGACCTCGCCCTCGTACTCGACCAGCGCGAAGTCGGCGCCGGGGAACTGGCTCTCGGTCATGGCGCCGATGGGCGCGCCGCCCGCCTCGTCGGCCCAGGTGCTACCGGTCTCGCCGCAGTGTCCCGCGGTCAGGAAGCCGGGCGTGCCCGTGGCCGTCGTCACGTTGAAGCCGAGGGAACAGCGGGCGCCGGAGGAGAAGATCGCGTCGCCGCCGGCGACGAAGGGTTGGAACTGGCCGCCCACGGTCTCGAAGGTCGCGGCGTCGCCGAGCGCGGCCACCGACTCCTCGACCGCCGCGAGCGCGTCGCCCTGGACGGTCTCGTCGACGCTGACCTTGACCGTGTTGGTGACCGGGTCGACCGTCCAGGCGGTGCCGGGGACGGCGAACTCGGAGACCTGCGACCGCACCTCGGCCAGTTCGTCGAGCGAGTAGTCGACCATCCGGGCCTCGGCGCCCGACTCCTCGACGGCGGACCTGGCCGACTCGTCCACCAGGTTCACCACCAGGGTGCCCGCCTCGGCGTCGTAGTAGGAGCCGGCGAGGGCGTCATCGAGCTCTCCGAGGAGGTTCGAGGCGAGCTCGCCCGCCTCGCCGGAGGTCAGCACGGTGGGGATGGCCTCGTCCGGAGCGGTGGGGGTCGCGTTCGCCTGTGCGACAGCGAACGTTCCGGCTACGAGGGCGACGATTCCGGCTGAGGCGGCCCAGAGGCGGCGGTTGGACGTTCGTCGGTGTGTCACGCTCTTTTCCTCCTGTGGGGGTTGGAGCACTGCGCTCCGGAGAGAGGGCACAGACCTGGCCACCCCCGTCGAGGTGGAGCCGTCCATGCCAAGCGGTGCTGGCGAGTATTCCCAGCCCGCGTCGACCGGCGCAAGGCTCAGATCTTGCCCCGGCCATACGATCACACCGGCTGCCGTAATGCGCGTAAACCATCCACAACACTCCGCACTTTGCCACCGGAGACCGACACGTCTTCCCCCGCCGGGGACGGCTCGTACGCACGCGCGTAGCCGCCTCGCGCCAGGTCGTCACGCCAGGTCGAGGACTAGACCTGTCTGGAAATAGACCCTCACGTCTCCACACCTCTGCGGGATGTTGATACTTCGAGCCGTGCACGCGTGAGATGGGCCACACGATGCTCCCGGAACGGTCAACAACCCGGCGCATCCGCTGGGTTGTGCGGACGCTCGTGCACGGCGCGTGCCGGCGCCCGGACGCGCACAGACGACCGCCCCCGCCCGGCGGACCGGGCGGGGGCGGTCGGTGGGCCCGCCGGCGCCTGGATCAGCCGATGGAAGCGCCGTAGGCGTTCAGGGCCTCGACGACCGGCTGGTAGTACGTCGTGCCGCCGACGGAGCAGTTGCCGCTACCGCCGGAGGTGAGGCCGATGGCGGTGTTGCCGGAGAACAGCGCGCCGCCGCTGTCGCCCGGCTCGGCGCACACGTTGGTCCGGATCAGACCGGAGACGATGTCGCCGCCACCGTAGTTGACGGTGTAGTTGAGCCCGGTGACCGAGCCGCTGCGCAGGCCGGTGGTGGAACCGCTGCGCTGCACGGCGAGGCCGTTGGTTGCGTTGGCCGCACCGGTGATGGCACGCGTGGTCCCGTTGTACAGGTTGACCGAGCTCGGCCGGGACAGCGAGGTGTTGCTGACCCGGATGATGCCGTAGTCGTTGCCCGGGAAGCTGCTGCCGGCCGTGGGGCCGATCGAGGTGCTGAGGCCCGAGTTGGTGTACCAGCCCGGGTTGCCATCGGTGCAGTGGCCGGCGGTCAGGGCGTAGGGGGTACCGCCGATGTTGACGTTGAAGCCAAGCGAGCAGCGCCAGCCGAGGGAGGCGTAGATGGCGTCGCCACCGGCGATGTAGCGCTGGAGGGTGCCCTCGGTGCGCTCGACGGAGATGGCACCGCTGAGGCTGCCTGCGCTCTGCCTGATCTCGTTGATCTCGGCGGCGGTGACGGACTCGTCAGCCGTGACGACAACGCGGTTCGTCGACTTGTCGACGGTCCAGGCGGTGCCGGCCACATTGGCCTCGAGTACGGCGTCGCTCGCCGAGGTCAGCTGGGCCGCGCTGAAGGTGGAGACGGGCTCGGCCTGGGCGGCGTTCGGAAGGGCGAACGCGGCGGCGGCCAGCAGACCCGAGGACGCGGCGATCAGCCGGAGCCGTCGGGACGTGCCTCTGTGGGGGTTCCTGCGCTTCAAACTCACTTGTACTTCCTCCAGTAAGGAATCCGGGGCCCGTTGGGTAGGCGGGCCCGTGAGGCGTGGCCAGGAGCACGCTGTGGGGGCATGCTCCTGACAAGCGCTGCCGAGAGTCTCCTCACCGCCAGCCCCGTTGAAAAGAACGCCTTTCGGCCAGCCCGGACGCATCGGTCTCACTCGTTCGGCGGAGACCGGAATACCTCACACAGCGTCAGCGGACGGATACTGCATCCGTGCTGCTGACGGAGCGCGCCGAATGCACCAGAACCGTCACGAAAAGCGATTCCTTTGGCTATCCCCTTGGCGCATTGTCAGCATCATGGACCACGATAGGCATGCGGATGGGTACAGGGCCGCGAGAGGAGAAAGGAGGAGTCCATGGGATCGGTGCGTAGGGCGAGTGCCTGGCTGGGCCTCGTCGATGACAGCGAGATGCGTTACTACGACGACGAGTACGCCGAGGGTCCGGAGCCCGGCGACAACGCGGGGCCGTGGACCACCGACCCGCGAGTCCGGGTGGCTGCCGAGGTCGCGCACGACCAGGGCGGTCGCATCGCGACGATCACTCCGGACGGCTTCCGGGACGCTCGTCGCATCGGCGAACTCTTCCGCGACGGAATCCCGGTCGTGGTCAATCTGACGGTGCTCGACTCCGCCGACGCCAAGCGCGTCGTGGACTTCGCGGCCGGGCTCACGTTCGGCCTGCGCGGCACGATCGAGCGGGTCGCGAACCGGGTCTTCCTGTTGACCCCCGCCGAATACGAGATCGTCAGCGACGAGCGCCGCCGCCCGACCGAGGACGGCTTCTTCAACCAGAGCTGAGCCCGGCCGGGCCGGGCCGGGCCGGCCGCGCCGGCGGCTTGCGGCCACGCCTCCGGCGTCGGCACGCCGCGGCTCGCATGGCCGCGCGCCCACGCCGGAACGGGATGGCCAACGACGTGGCGCCGGCCTCAGGCCCGCCGCCGGCCGGCACGCGGAGCGCCGCCGCCTCGCGGCCAGCCGAGGCGTCGAAGTCACCCGGCACGGCCAGCCACCCCGCACGCGGAACGCCACAGGCCATGTCGGCGGCTCACCCCCCGGTAACTGCCTGAGGCTCCGCCCGGACCGGCCGGCGCGGCCGATGGCCACGCCGGGGCGGCGAAGCCGCCCGGCCCGGCCGGCCACGACCCGCAGGGCCCAACCCCTGTCTCTGATACACATCTCACGCCGCCGACGACTTA
>NZ_SMKC01000506.1 GCF_004348315.1 Streptomyces sp. 8K308
TGAGCGTCTCGTGGGCGCGGAGATGTGTATAAGAGACAGGCGTTGGGGCGGGCGGGCGATTCCGGTTCGCACGTGGGCGAGGCAACTCGCCCAGGCGGTGAGCCGGCGGGCCGCAGGGCTATGGCGTTCGGCGGCGCAGTGTGGCCGCGCCCAGGGCCAGGACGGCCAGGGCGCTGGCCGAGACGACCACGGCGTCTCGCACGAAGTCACCGGTGACCTCCGCGTGTTGGAGGACCTGGGTCATGCCGTCGACCGAGTAGGACATGGGGAGGACGTCGGAGATCACCTCGAGCATGGGCTGCATGGTGTCGCGCGGCGCGAACAGCCCGCACAGCAGGATCTGCGGGAAGATCACGGCCGGCATGAACTGCACGGCCTGGAACTCGGAGGCCGCGAAGGCCGAGACGAAGAGGCCGAGGGCCGTGCCGAGCAGCGCGTTCAGCAGGGCGATGAGCAACAGCAGCCACGGCGATCCGGCGATGTCGAGGCCGAGGAACCAGAGCGCGACGCCGGTGGCCAGCGCGGCCTGGAGGACGGCGAAGGCGCCGAAGGCGAGCGCGTACCCGACGACCAGCTCAGCCCTGCCGAGCGGCATGGTCATCAGCCGTTCCAGCGTGCCTGAGGTGCGTTCCCGCAGCGTGGCAATCGAGGTGACGAGGAACATCGTGACCATCGGGAAGATGCCGAGCAGCGAGCTGCCGATGAAGTCGAACGAGCCGCGGTCGGCGTCGAAGACGTAGTAGAGGAGCACCAGCAGCAGCACCGGCACCAGCAGCAACAGGGCGACGGTGCGCGGGTCGTGCGCCAGTTGGCGCAGCACGCGGCGGGCGGTGGCCAGCACCCTGGCCGGGCTCAGGACGGCGGTGTTCACACCCGCTCCCCTTCCTCGACGGCGGCGGCGTCGACCAGCCGCAGGAACGCGTCCTCCACGGTCTCGGCGCCGGTGCGGGCGCGCAGTTCGGCCGGCGAGCCCTCGGCCAGCAGACGGCCGGCGCGCATCAGCAGCAGCCGTTCGCAGCGGTCGGCCTCGTCCATCACGTGCGAGGAGATCAGCAGCGTCGCTCCGCGCTGGCCGGCGAGCCGGTGGAAGAGATTCCACAGGTCGCGCCGCAGCACCGGGTCGAGGCCGACGGTCGGCTCGTCGAGGATCAGCAGTTCGGGTGAGCCGAGCAGCGCGGCGGCGAGGGAGGCGCGGGAGCGCTGGCCGCCGGAGAGGTTGGCGGCGAGCACGCCGGCGTGCGCCGTGAGGTCGACGTCGGCCAGGGCGGCGTCCACCCGGGGCCCGAGGTCGACGCGCGGGACGCCGAGGACGGCCGCGTAGTACTCGAGGTTCTGCCGGACGGTGAGGTCCAGGTAGACGGACGGCGCCTGCGTCACATAGCCGATCAGGGGCCGCAGCGCCGGGCTGCCGGCCGGCTGGCCGAGGACGTCGAGGGTGCCGGTGACCCGGGCCTGGACGCCGGCTATGGCGCGCATCAGCGTCGTCTTGCCGCAGCCCGAGGGCCCGAGCAGGCCGGTGACGGCGCCGCGCCGGAGGGTGAAGTCGACCCCCCTGAGGACCTGGGCACGGCCGCGCGTGACGCACAGGTCGCGCGCCCGCACCGCCGCCTCGCCCGCCGGGGAACCTGTCGGAGACTCCATCGAAGATTTATTCTTCATGCGTTTAATAAAAGCGCCGACGGCGGCCCGGGTCAAGTCCCGCCACCGGCGACGGCACGTAGGCTTGGCGCCGTGGCACATCGCGCGGCAGACCAGAAACCGGCGACGAAGGTGGGGCTCTCGACCGCCTCCGTCTACCCGGAGAACACCGCGGCGGCCTTCGAGATAGCCGGCCGGATCGGGTACGACGGGGTCGAGGTCATGGTGTGGACCGACCCGGTCAGCCAGGACCTGGACGCGTTGCGTCGGCTCTCCGACGAGCACGGCGTGGAGATCCTCGCCGTGCACGCGCCCTGCCTGCTTGTCACCCAGCGGGTCTGGACCACCGACCCGTGGACCAAGCTCCAGCGGGCACGGGCGGCGGCCGAGCGGCTCGGCGCGAGCACGGTCGTCGTGCACCCGCCGTTCCGCTGGCAGCGCGGCTACGCCCGCCACTTCGTCGCCGGGATGCGGCGGATGCGGGATGAGACGGACATCACGTTCGCCGTCGAGAACATGTACCCGTGGCGGTACCGGGACCGCGAGATGCTGGCGTACGCGCCCGGTTGGGACCCGACCGACGAGGACTTCCCGCACTTCACGCTCGACCTGTCGCACACCTCGACCTCGCGCAGCGACGCGCTGGCCATGGCCGAGCGGATGGGCGACCGGCTCGGCCACGTGCACATCGCGGACGGCACCGGCTCCGGCAAGGACGAGCACCTGGTGCCGGGCCGCGGCGGCCAGCCGTGCGCGCTGCTGCTCCAGCGGCTCGCGGCAACCGGCTACGCGGGACACGTGGTGGCGGAGATCAACACGCGCCGGGCCACGTCGGCGGCCGAGCGCGAGGCCGACCTGGCCGAGGCGCTGGACTTCACCCGCCGCCACCTCGCGCCCCCGACCACACCGGCGGCCCGGGCCGCCGAGGGCGGGACGACCGCCGGG
Source organism: Streptomyces sp. 8K308 (assembly GCF_004348315.1). Lineage (GTDB taxonomy): Bacteria > Actinomycetota > Actinomycetes > Streptomycetales > Streptomycetaceae > Streptomyces. Next base: position 2,584 of record NZ_SMKC01000506.1, read on the forward strand.
ACCGCGCGGTGAGCTCCGGCGCCACGCCGCCGGCCACCGGGCGCCGGCGCGGCCGGCCCTCGCGCGCCGAGGCGGCGGACGGCTCCCCGGCCACCAGAGACCTGATCCTGGCGGCGGCCCGCACCGAGTTCGCCAAGCGCGGCTACGACCAGACGTCGATCCGCGGGATCGCCCGCGCGGCCGGCGTCAACCAGGCGCTCGTCCACCACTACTTCGGGACCAAGGAACAGGTCTTCGGCGCCGCCGTGGCCGCGGCCGCCGCGCCCGCGACCGACAACCTGACGCGCAACGCGGACGTGCCGCCCGACGAGCTCGGGCTGTGGTTCACCAGCGTCTTCTTCCGGGTGTGGGAGAACCCGACCACCCGGGCGCCGCTGCTCGCCATCGCCCGCTCCGCCATCACCAACGAGACCGCCGCCGGAATCTTCCGCGGCTTCATCGGCAGGCGCCTCGTGGGGCGCATCACCGAACACATCAGCCACGCGCCGGACGCCCGGCTGCGCGCCGAGCTGGCCGCCGCGCAGCTGGTGGGCACGATGATGCTGCGCTACATCCTGCGCGTGGAACCGCTGGCCAGCGCCGACCCGGACGAGCTGATCGCCCGCCTGGCACCGGCCGTCCAACACCACCTGACCGGCCCGCCCCCGGCCGGCGACACCCCCGCCGGTGGCGAGACCGTGGCGTGAGCACCGGCGCAAGGCGCTACGGCGCCGGGCCGAGGAGCGGCAGCCAGCGTGGCTTCGCCGAGGGGGCCGAGCTGCACCTGGCGGCCATCTCGTACAACGTCAGCCGGTACGCGGTCGTCCATGTGTACGACCGCTCGTATCCCGGGCCAGCGGTGATCGTCACGGATCGACGTTGTCGTCCGCGGTGGGCGAATCCCGCGATCCCCTGTAGGAGGCCACACATGCCAGCTGTCGACCCCGCCCGTTCCAACGCCAAGTGCCCGAGATGGGGATCAGACCCAACATAGGGCGGCCAGTGCCCCAAGTGCGGGTGACCACGCCGGCTAGGGCTCGGTGGGCGGTTGTTCGGCGCTCGGAGGATCGGTCGGCTCCGGGGCCTGGTCCTCGGGCGGGGGCGTGGTGGGCGGCGGCTCGGTGGTGGGTGGCTGGGTGCTGCC
>NZ_SMKC01000507.1 GCF_004348315.1 Streptomyces sp. 8K308
AGGTCGGGACGTTGGGGGTGGGGTAGCTGGTGCCCCAGGCGCCGCCCACGAGTTGGAGTTGGGGCCAGCCGTCGGCGGTCCAGGTGACCGGGGCCAGCGCTGGGACTCGGCCGCCGGGGTAGGCGTCGACGAAGGCGAGGTAGTACCACTGGCCGTTCTGGGTCTGGACGAGTCCGCCCTGGTGGGGGACACCGCCGCCGGGGATGGGGCCGGGTAGGTCGAGGAGGAGTTGGCGCAGGGTGTAGGGACCGAAGGGCCCGCTGGTGGACTTCAGGATGTACTGGCCGTTGGCGGGGCGGGTCAGAAAGATGTAGTAGGCGCCGTTGATCTTGTAGAAACGGGCGCCTTCCAGGGTGCCGATGTTGGAGGGAGTGGAGAAGACCTGTTGGGCGCGGACCTGGCTGCGGCCGTCGGGTGCGAGTTGGGCGACGCTGATCTGGGTGTTGCCGTAGGCGACGTACATCGTGTCGTCGGTGTCGACGAGCAGTCCGGCGTCGTAGTAGACCTGTGGCAGTTCGGCGTGGCGGGTCCAAGGGCCCTCGACGGTGGTGGCGGTGTAGAGGTAGGTGCGGGCGAAGTCGATCTGGCCGATCCAGTAGAACGTGCGGTTGCTCGGCCGGTAGGCGAGCGAGGAGGCCCAGACGCCGCGCACGTAGCCGCGGCCGCCGTTCAGGTCGTACTTGGCGCCGAAGTCGAGACGCGGCACCGAGTGGCCGGCGAACTCCCAGTTCACCAGGTCGTAGGAGCGCAGGATGGGCGCGCCGGGTGAGTAGTGCATGGTCGAGGCCGAGTAGTAGTACGTGTCCCCGACCCGGATCACGTCGATGTCCGCGAAGTCCTGCCAGATCACCGGGTTCGTGCACGATGCCGCCACCCCGGGATGCTCCTGGGCTGCCATGCTGGGTAACGCGGCATGCGCCGAGGACGTGTTGACGAGCGGTAGCGCGGTGCCCGCGACCAAACCGCCGGCAGCCACCAGGACACCCCTGCGGCTGACATCGCGACGAGACGACGACATTGGTCCCTCATCTTTTCGAAAGTATTCGGGGCTGTTGACCGATCGTTATGTCGCGAGGACTGTAGGAACAGCCTCGCCAGCCGTCAAGGTGTGCGGCAGCGAAAGAGCCCTCCCTCTCCGAAAGGATCGGAAGCGGTGTCGTTAGACTTCCGGCATGTCCGCAGCCGGTGATCGCCAGGGCGAGCCGCTGACCATCGCGCAGCTCGCGAAGCGCGCCGGGGTCTCGGTGGCCACGGTCTCCAAGGTCGTCAACGGGCGGGCCGACGTGGCTCCGGCGACCCGTGCGCTGGTCGAGGACCTCATTCGCCGGCACGGTTACCGGCGGCAGAAGGTGGCGGGGCCGGCCGCCCTGCTCGAGCTCGTCCTCCACGAGGTGCGCGGGCCCTATCCGACCGAGATCTACCGCGGCGTGCAGCGGGTGGCCGCGGAGCACCAACTGGCCGTGGTGGTCTCGGAGCTCGGGGGCAGTCACACTCCGGAGCGCGGCTGGGTCGAGGGGGTGCTGGCCCGCCGCCCGATCGGCGTGGTCTCGGTTTTCTCGGGGCCGACCGGTGAGCAGGCCGAGCGGCTGCGCACCCGGGGCATACCGTTCGTGCTCGTGGACCCGACCGGGGAGCCGGGGCACGGTGTGCCGTCGGTGGGTGCGAGCAACTGGAGCGGCGGGCTGTCCGCCACTCGGCACCTGCTGGAGCTCGGGCATCGGCGCGTCGCCGTCATCGCCGGCCCCGAACACCTCCTGGCCGCCCGGGCCCGGCTCGACGGTTACCGGGCCGCCCTCGACCTGGCCGGCATCCCCCTCGACCCGACGCTGGTCCGCGTCGGCGAATTCCACATCCTGGACGGCCTGAAGCACACCCGCGACCTGTTGCGCCTGCCGGAGCCGCCGACGGCGGTCTTCGCGAGCACCGACGGCCAGGCGCTCGGCGTCTACCGGGCGGCGGCCGAGGCCGGGTTGCGCGTTCCCGAGGATCTGAGCGTCGTCGGCTTCGACGACCTCTTCCCGAGCCAGTGGCTCACCCCGCCGCTCACCACCGTCCGCCAGCCGCTCGCCGACATGGCCGCCACCGCCACCGCCGCCACCATGGCGATCACCCTCGCACAGGGGATGGCCCTCTCGCGGAGCCGCGTGGAGTTGGCTACCGAGCTCGTGGTCCGCGACAGCACCGCTCCTTTTCGCGGCTGAACCCCGAATCCCGTCGAAAGCCTTGACGCCGGGCGGGCCCCGCCTATCATCCATGCTTGTCTGATGTTCCGTTCGCTGTTCGCAGTATCGAACCGCTTGGGTGTGGTGGGAAGAGGTTCGCCGCCCGCCCAGCGGGTCGCCGTACCACGCGCCCCCGGGTGCCGTGCCTCCGTCGTGGCAGCTCGGGCGGCCTTCTCTTCCCGCGCCTGGCGCGCCGCCGCCGTTCGTGGGGTGCTCTGATCGGTTCTGCTCCGGGGGGTGCGGCCGCTCCTTTTTGGGAGCGCTCCCATATTGCGTCTCTCCCCCAACAGAAGGGATGGCCAGATGGATCAACCGATACGGGCGGGCGCGTGGCTCGCCCCGTTACGCCGGCTCAGGGCGCTGGTGATGCTGCTCGTCGCCGTGCTCGTGGCCTCGGGAACGATCGTCGCGCTGGCCGGCACGGCCGAGGCCGGCACGACGCTGGGCACCTCGGCGGCCGAGCGCGGCCGGTACTTCGGCACGGCCGTCGCCGCCAACAGGCTCAACGACGGCGTCTACACGACGATCCTCAACCGCGAGTTCAACAGCGTCACCGCCGAGAACGAGATGAAGTGGGACGCCACCGAGCCCAACCGGGGGCAGTTCAACTTCACCAGCGGTGACCGGATTCTCAACCACGCCCGGCAGCGGGGCATGTCGGTGCGTGGCCACGCCCTCCTGTGGCACTCGCAGCAGCCCGGCTGGGCGCAGGGCCTGTCGGGCAGCACGCTGCGGTCGGCGATGATGAACCACGTCACCCAGGTGGCCACCCACTATCGGGGCCAGATCCACTCCTGGGACGTGGTCAACGAGGCCTTCGCCGACGGCACGAGCGGGGCCAGGCGTGACTCCAACCTCCAGCGCACCGGGAACGACTGGATCGAGGCGGCGTTCCGCGCGGCGCGGGCGGCCGATCCGAACGCGCGGCTCTGCTACAACGACTACAACACGGACGGCGTCAACGCCAAGAGCACCGCGATCTACAACATGGTCCGGGACTTCAGGGCGCGCGGGGTGCCGATCGACTGCGTCGGGTTCCAGTCGCACCTGACCAACTCGGTGCCCGGCGACTACCAGGCCAACCTGCAGCGCTTCGCCGACCTGGGCGTCGACGTGCAGATCACGGAGCTGGACATCTCTGGCTCGAACCAGGCGAACGTCTACTCCACCGTCACCCGTGCCTGCCTGGCGGTCGCGCGCTGCACGGGCATCACCGTGTGGGGCATCCGGGACAGCGACTCGTGGCGGGTCGGACAGAACCCGCTGCTCTTCGACGCCTCGGGCAACAAGAAGCCCGCCTACACCGCGGTGCTGAACGCGCTCAACGAGGGCACCACGCCGCCGCCGACCGGCGGGGTCGACACCAACGCCTGGTATGTGCTGGTGAACCGGAACAGCGGCAAGGCGTTGGACGTGTACAACCTGGCGACGAACGACGGGGCGCGGATCACGCAGTGGTCGCGGAACGACCAGGCGCAGCAGCAGT
>NZ_SMKC01000508.1 GCF_004348315.1 Streptomyces sp. 8K308
GCAGCAGCCACCGCCGCCGCCCGATCTGCCGTCGCCGCACGGGCAGCAGTCACAGCAGTCGCCGCAGTCACACTTGCGGCACCAGCCCTCGCGTCGCTTCTTGCCGTTCCACGGGTCCTCGTACTCCTTGCGGCAGCACACCTGGCACGTGCAGAACAGCAACGTCCACTGCGCGCAGCCGGCCAGGAGGCCGCGGCGGCGGGGTGGTCGGCGTGTGGTGACGTCGTCGGCGAAGGCGCGGGTCACAGCGCGCTCGAGTTCGTGGGCGAGCAGCACGTGGGCAAGCCGGTCGTCGGTGAAGTCCACGTCCCGCAGGGCGAGTCGGACGCCCCGCACCGCGTCGTCGCACAGTCGCCTGACCTCAGGCAGCGGCGTGCCCGTGGCGTCGATCGGGTTCCAGGCGCCGGCCGCGCGGTCGGCGTCCAGGTCCTCGACCGCGTCCAGCAGGTGGGCCACCCGGCCGAAGAGGCGGCCGGCCTCGGCGAGCGGCGCCGCGTTGGCCGGACGGCCGGCCAGCAGCGCGGTGTGGCCGAACGCGGCGCCGGTCGCGGTCTCCGTCGGTTCGGTGACCGCGAGCAGCGGCGTGCCAGGCCCGGCCAGCGCCTCGACGCCCTGTTGCCGGTCGACGGCCTCGACCAGCACCGCCGTGTCGAAGCCGACGCCGGCCGCGCCCCTGGCTCCGGCCAGGTCCCAGACGCGCGCCACCCGGCGGGCCGCCGCGGCGACCGGGCGGCGGGCCAGCACGCCGTCGCCGTCGGCCACATGGTCGCGGATCTTGGCCGAGGCGAGCACCAGCGAGACGGCCGCGGCGAGTTGCGCGCCGGCGCCGTCCGCGACCGACGCGCTCCGCATGCCACGCAGCGGGCAGGGTCCCGCCTGCCGCCAGCGGCCGCCGGCGTCACCGGCCGCCTGGGCGTCGTGGAGCACGGATATCAGCAGGCCGTCGTAGTTGGTGACGGTCCGCGCTGCCTGCCCGTGTACCCGGCGCAACGCCAGGCACAGGCCGCAGAGATGGCCGAGCCACTCGGCCGCGAGACCACCCGGCAGCCGATGCCGGCACGGCCTGATGATTCCGAACACACGCCCTCCCCCGGTTCGTGGACCCATCATGCCCACTATCTGCCGAGCGCGTCCTCGTAACCCCTGCTGATCCGCTCCTCGGCGCCCGCATAGCTCTTGGTCTCGATCTCGGAGACGGCGTTCATCAGGTCGCTGTAGACGGTGTCGGGCGAACCGGCCCGCGGCAGGGCGCTGCCGTCCCGCCTGTAGTAACGGTCCAGCGCCTCCTGGGCGTTGGCGTAGTCGGCGGCGAGCGCGGCGTGGGCGACGAGTGCCCTGACGTCCCAGTCGCCCGACTCGATGGCGTCGATCTCCGCGAGCTGTTGCGGCGTCAGCTCGACCGGCGGGAGCACGCCGCGCACGGCTGCGGTGAGACCGTAGGCGCCGAGCGAGACGCCGACGCTCACCGGATTGCTCGCGCCGGCGAGGGTGGCGACGGCGCCGGCGCCGGTGGTGAGGCCGTTCAGCACGTTGGTCTCGACCCGGGCGGGTTCGGTGCCGTTCTCGATGGCCTGGATGTCCGCGTGCTCGACGAAGCCCGCCACCCGCCCGACCGCCTCGAGCGCGGCGGCCTCGCCGGTGCCGGAGCTGAACGCCTGGTAGGCGGTGAGCGCCTGCCACTCGCCAACGCCGGAGCGGAACTCGTGGCGCACGGTGTCGGTGGTGCCGTTCATCAGCTCGAAGAGGCCCTGCCGGTCCTCGCGGGAGAGTTGGAAGCCGTAGCGGTGGTCCTGGCCGAAGAGGTTGGTGAACCGGCGGGCGTTCGGGTCGTTCGGGTCGGCGGGCTCCAGGAACTGGGATCCGGCGTCGCCGGGGAACTGGGAGATCATGTTCATGTAGCGCAACGCGGTGTCGCCGATGGCCCGTTGCAGCCCCGAGTGGTCCGTGCGGCCGATCTCCGCCTGTGGGCTGTGCTCGGGCACCAGCACCCAGTAGTCGTGGTCGTCGACGTCCGACAGCAGGTTGAACGCCGCCCGCACGTACGGCTTCGCGGCGGCGTCGTTGTGGTCCACGCCCTCGGGGATGGTGGTGCCGCTCCGGATCAACTCGCCGACGGCGGTGCTGTCCTCCCACTCCTGGCGGAGCAACTGGTCACGGAAGTCGCCGTCGTTGAGCAGCCCGGCCGAGGCCTCGGTGTTGAGCGCGACGGCCTCGAGCAGCCCGCTGCTTCCGGTGTTGGCCACCGTGTCGGTGCTCATCGGGTGGTACTGGGTGGAGGTGGCGGACTGGATGTCGACGGCCGCGGTGGCCAGGTCCCTGGCGAACGTGTCGCCCGGCGCGGTGGTGGCGTGCGACATCAGCTCGCCGAAGCCGTTGAACAGGCGCAGGTCGTCGGGTCTGAAGGTGGGCCCCGGGTAGTCGGTGCGGAACGTGCCGCCGCCCGCGCAGTCGTAGACGAAGGCGCGGATGCTGGCCGGCACGGCGGCCCGCCCGGCCTCGGCGGCGACGTCGTGGCCGCCGCGCTCGGGGTCCGTCAGCACGTTGATGCCGTTGGCCACGGCCTCCTGGGCGCGGCCGATCGCCCGCATCCGCTCGGCGGCCGCCTCGCGTCCCGGGCCGTCGGCGAGGTCGTCGGTGTCGGAGTTGAGCTGGCCGAGCGCGGAGAGCGCCTGGACGTCGAGGTTGTCGTAGAACGTCGTGAGGTACGCGCGTTCCGCCTCGGTGAGGGCGCGGGGTTCGCCCTCCAGGATCTGGGCGAGCCCCTCGGTGTAGAGGGCCAGCAACTCCGGGTCCGGGCGGGGCTGGCGCAGCAGCTCGGCGAGGCTCTCGCCGGCGACCTCGGCGACCGTGGGCGAGGTCCACAGGTCGAGCGGCCCGCCGGTGGTGTCCAGGCCCAGCCCTTCGAGGAGTTGGCCCCACTCGGCGAGCCTGCGGGTGTACTGGTCGATGGCCTCGGTGATGTCGTCGTACGCGGCGCCGGCGTCGTCGGCCGCGGCGCGCAGGTGCTTGGCGCGGATCTCGCCCGGCAGGCTGTCCGGCAGGTCGTAGACGAGGTCGCCACCCTGGAAGGTGGGCCGGGCGAGGACGCCCTTGCCGCCGTGGGTGACCCAGAGGGCGACGGGGCTGCCGAGCACGTTGCGGGTGGTCCCCTCGCGGTTGGCCTCCGCGACGCGGGCGGTGAGGGCTCCCTGCCAGGCCTTCCACTCGTCGACCGCGTCCCTGACGTGCTGCTCGTACTTGTCCTCGAGACCGCCGGGGTCGAAGACCGTGCCGCGGACCTCGTCGCGGGTGTCGATGGCCTGGTTCATGGCCCTGACCAGGTGGTTCAGCACCTGGTCCAGGTCCTCGCCGTTGCCCTGGAGGCCTGCGGCCGTCTCGACGATCCGGCCGTCGGCGTCGACCAGGTGGTCGCCGTCGAGCCCGCCGGACTCGGCGGCCAACCGGGTGGCCCGCGCCGCGAGATCCGCCGCGCCGTGTGCCTCGTCGGCCGCCCTGGCGTAGCTGGCGGCGGTGTCGGCCATGTCGTCCGGATCGATCTCGGTGCTGAACCGCTCGCACCGCTGCCAGGGCTGCTTGCGCGCCTCCGTTTCGACATCCGTGCGCGTGAACGTCAGGTCAGCCACCGCGTACTCCCCCGCATCGCCGGCCGGTCACCACCCGCCGCCGACCCTAACCCCGGGCCACCCTCCCC
>NZ_SMKC01000509.1 GCF_004348315.1 Streptomyces sp. 8K308
CTCGTGGTCCGCAAGGGCACGCGCTTCGCGCCGCGCGGACCGGTGGACGAGCGCGAGTCGGGGCGGGCCCCCGGCTTCGAGAACATCCCGGCGATCGTGGCGGCGGCCGCCTCGCTGCGCGCGGTGCGGGCGACGGCGGACGAGGAGGGGGCGCGGCTGCGCGGCCTGGTCGAGCTGGTCAGAGGGCGGGTGCCGGAGCTGGTGCCCGAGGTGGCGGTGGTGGGCGATCCGGTGCACCGGCTGCCGCACGTGGTGACGTTCTCCTGTCTCTACGTGGACGGGGAGGCGCTGCTGCACGGCCTCGACCGGGCCGGGTTCGCGGTGTCCTCCGGCTCCTCCTGCACATCGAGCACGTTGACGCCGAGCCACGTGTTGCGTGCGATGGGCGTGTTGTCGGAGGGGAACGTGCGGGTGTCGCTGCCGCCGGGGACGCGGGAGGAGGAGGTGGAGCGGTTCCTGGCGGTGCTGCCCGGCGTGGTGGCCGAGGTGCGGGGCCGGCTCGGCGCCTCGCCCACCGGGCCGGCGCCCGCGGCGGTGCCCTCGTCCGGCGATGAGGGCGATGAGGGTGAGGAGTCCGTGACCGTGGACTCGCTGGGGAAGCTCTGCCCGGTGCCGGTGATCGAGCTGGCCAAGGCGGTCGGTCGCGTCCCGGTCGGCGGGGTGGTGACCGTGCTCGCCGACGACGAGGCGGCCCGCCTGGACATCCCGGCCTGGTGCGCGATGCGCGGCCAGGAGTATCTGGGCGAGCCGACGCACCACACCTACCGGGTGCGGCGCCTGGCCTGACCTCTGGCCGGCCTAGGCCCCGTCCTGCCGATCTCGGCGGGCCCGCGACGCCATACACGGCACCTCGCTGCGTTACCGAATCGCGCGAATACGGCCAAGTATCAGCAGCGATCCGGCGCCTTGCGATGCACCGCGTCTGACGCCGCGGGCTGATCCGACAAGATCGACAGGACAGGACCTAGAGGAGGTGCGGCCGGACCTCGTCGGCGGCCTCCTGGCCGTAGGCCTTGGCGAACCGCTCGATGAACGGGCCGCGGGCGAGGGTGTACTCCTGGGTGCCGACGGTCTCGATGACGAGGGTGGCCACCATGCAGCCGACCTGGGCGCTGCGCTCCAGCGAGGCGCCCCAGGCGAGCCCGGCGAGGAAGCCGGCGCGGAAACCGTCCCCGGCACCGGTCGGGTCGGCCTTGACGTTCTCCTCCGGGCAGCGGACCTCGATGGTCGGCTCGCCGAGCCGCTCGATCCGGACGCCGCGGGCGCCGAGCGTGGTGACCCAGACGTCGACCCGCTCCAGCACCTCCTGGGCCGACCAGCCGGTCTTGGTCTCGATGAGCGCCTTCTCGTACTCGTTGTTGAAGAGGTAGGCGGCGCCCTCGGTCAGGGTCCTGATCTCCTCGCCCTCCATCCGGGCGAGCTGCTGGGAGTAGTCGGCGGCGAACGGGATGGACCGGGTGCGGCACTCCTCGGTGTGCCGCAGCATCGCCTCGGGGTCGTCGGCGCCGATGTGTACCAGGTCGAGGCCGCCGACCCGGTCGGCCACGGTCTTGAGCTCGATCAGCCGGGCCTCGCTCATGGCGCCGGTGTAGAAGGAGCCGATCTGGTTGTGGTCGGCATCGGTGGTGCAGACGAAGCGCGCGGTGTGCAGTATCTCCGAGATGCGGACGGAGCCGGTGTCCACGCCGTGCCGGTCGAGCCAGGCCCGGTACTCGTCGAAGTCGGCGCCGGCGGAGCCGACCAGGATCGGGTTGGCGCCCAACTGGCCCATGCCGAAGCAGATGTTGGCGCCCACCCCGCCGCGCCGCACCTCGAGCGTGTCGACCAGGAACGACAGGTAGACCGTGTGGAGCTGGTCGCCGACGAGCTGGTCCGCGAAGCGACCGGGAAAGGTCATCAGATGGTCGTTGGCGATGGAACCTGATACGGCGATGCGCACGGTGATTCTCGCTCCTGGAGATCGGCGTAGGGAATCCAAGGCTATCGGCAGCCGCCGGTGGGGAACCGCGTTTCGCCGACCGCCGTCCAACGGGCATATCAAATGACTGATCAGCGCGACGAGCGGGGAGAGAAGCGTGGCTGACGAGGAGACCGTCGAGACTCCGGAGGAGCCGGACGAGTCGAGGCGCCGGCGGTGGCCGGCGGTGACGGCGGTCGCGGCCGCCGTCACGCTTATCGCGGGCGGCCTGTTCGCGGCGCAGGGGCTCTGGGGCGACGAGGATCCGGAGGGAACGCCGCCGGCGGCCGGCGGCGAGGGCGAGACGTCCGCGGCCGAGTTGGTGCTCGACGACGCGGTGGGGGCGCCCGACCTCGGGATCGCGACCCTCGTGCCGGCCGGCGAGCTGCCGAGCGCGCCGGAGAGCGCGGCCGTCTACCGGTACCAGGACGACGCGGTGTCGCGGGAGACGGCGGAGGCGCTCGCGGCGGCGCTCGACGTGGAAGGCGAGCTGGACGAGCGGGACGACGGCAGTTGGTCGACCCCGACCGACGACCCGGCCCTGTCATCGCTCACGGTGTGGCCGGAGGCGCCCGGCGGCTGGACCTACACCCCTGGGGAGGTCGCCTGGGAATCGGAGCCCGGCGGCGATCCGGTCGACGCGGAGGAGGCGCTGCGTACGGCGGAGCCGGTGCTGACGGTGCTCGGCCTCGACGATGAAACGGCCCGAATCAGCGCCGACACGGTGCAGGGGCCGGTGCGCACGGTGGAGGCGGTGCCGCTGCTCGACGGGCTGCCCGCCGTCGGCCTCGAGACGACGCTCTACATCGGCCCCTACGGGACGCTCCAGGGCGCCACGGGCGCGCTCGCCCTGCCGGAGGCGGCCGAGGAGCGGGCGACGGTCGGCGCGCGGCAGGCGCTCGACGCGTACAACTCGGACCCGAACCGGCCGGTGGTCGGCTACGCGGAGCCGCAGTGCGCGGGCGTCGCCGAGCCGGTGCCGTTCGCCGAGGGCGAGCCGGCCCCGATGCCGCCGATGGACGACGAGCTGCTGGAGTGCGCCTCGGCCACGGACGAGCTGCCGGCGACGGCTGAGACGGCGGCGGAGCTCGGCCTGGTCCTGCACACGTCGGAGAACGAGCCGGTGCTGGTGCCGTCCTGGCTCTTCGAGGTCACCCTGCCGGACGACGGCACGGTCGTGGCGACCTGGCCGGCGGTCGACTACCGCCAGGCGGAGACCCAGTCCGGCGAGGACGGCGGCAGCTCGCCCGCCGATCCGGGCGAGGGCGCGGAGGGCGACGGCGTCGCGCCGGGTGAGGGTGGAGAGCAGGACCTCGACACCGGCATGTCGGTCGAGTCCTACGAGTCCGACGCCACGTCGCTGACGGTCACCTACTGGGCCGGCGTCTGCGACGAGCACCGGCTGGTGGCCGAGGAGTCGGAGGACACGGTCCGGGTGAGCGTCGAGCCGGTCGACCCGGAGCCGGGCCGCGAGTGCATCGCGCTGGCCGAGGAGCAGACGGGCGAACTGACGCTGGATGCCCCGATCGGCGACCGGACCCTGGTAGACCCGACGGGCGCGGAGCTGTCCGTGCGCTAGGGGTCCCGGGCGGGGGATCGACCCCACTCACCCGCCCTCTCCCGGCTCCGCCGGCGCGGTCGCCTGGCGGCGCGGGCGCCGTTCCGGCGGGCGGCCCACCCGACGGGCGCGTGAAGCCCACCCAC
>NZ_SMKC01000050.1 GCF_004348315.1 Streptomyces sp. 8K308
GGCGGGGAGAGAACGGCCATACCAGCACCGTGGCACGACGACGACTGATAGATCTAATGCTTGTTTTCTCTGGAAGCATCGATATTGCCTATGATTTGCCTCGTGCTCGACCTGACCCGACTCCGCGTGCTGGTCGCCGTCGCCCGTGAGGGCTCCGTGACGGCGGCGGCCGAGGCGTTGCACTACGCCCAGCCGTCCGTCAGCCACCACCTGGCCAAGCTGGAGGCCGAGGTCGGCGTGGTGCTGGTACGGCGGGCCGGGCGGGGCGTGATCCTCACCGAGGCCGGCCGGCTGCTGGTGGCGCGGGCCGAGGAGATCCTCGGGCAGGTGGAGTCCGCGCGCGCCGAGCTCGCCGCGCACGCCGGGCTGCGCGCCGGGCGGGTGCGGCTCGCCGCGTTCCCCTCGGCGCTGGCCACGCTGGTGCCGGCCGCCGCCGCCCGGCTCGCCGCCGAGCATCCGGAAATCGAGTTGGCGCTGACCGAGGCCGAGCCGCCCGAGGCACTGACCGCGCTGCGCAACGCGGACGTGGACGCCGCGTTGATCTTCGAGCACGACGATCCGGTGCGCGGCGACCGGCGGAACACGACGGTGACGCCGCTGTTGGACGAGCCGCTCTACCTGGTCACGGCGCGTGGTCGGCGCTGGCCGGGGCCGCGCAGGGAGCTGGTCACGCACGCCGAGCAGAGTTGGATCGCCGGCTGCGAGCGGTGCCGCGAGCACCTGGTGTCGGTGTGCGAGCGGGCCGGGTTCACGCCGCGGATCACGTTCGAGACGGACGACCACGTGGCGGTGCAGGCGCTGGTGGCCGCCGGCCTGGGGGTGAGCGTGCTGCCCGGTCTGGCGCTCCAGGCCCATCGGAACGCGGGCGTGGTGACCGACCGGCTGCCCGGTGACCGGCGGCGGGTGTCGGTGGCGATCTACGGCGCACCGCCGGCGGCGCGTCCGGTGCGGGCGTTCCTCGACGTGCTGGAGGCGACGGTCCGCGCGGACGGCTGGTGAGAGGAGGGTGGGCCGCGCCCGCCGCCCTGTGGTGGCGATGGCGGCGGGCGCGGCCCGGTGGAGAGCCGGACCGTCAGCTCTCCGGTGTGAGGCGCCGGCGGCTGGCCCCGTAGGCCAGCGCGCCGATCGCGGTCAGGGTGGCGGCGGTGCCGAGGACGGCCGGCAGGTCGTCGCCTGCGCCCGTGGAGGCGAGGGCACCGCCGGTGGCGCCGCCGCGGGCGCCGGTCCCCGGGGTGAGCCCGTTGTTGTCGTCGCCGCCGGTGTCGTCGCCGTCGAGGTCGGCGCCCTCGGTGAGGGCGACGGTGACCGGGGCGAGCTCCTCGCCGGCCGAGTAGAAGCCGCCGAACGCCTGGGCGCCGTCGGCGGTGAGCGTGGCGGGCACCGCGTCCAGCGTGAAGACGTCGTCGACCGGGTTCAACGCGTCGGCGGGGATATCGAGTTCGGCGACGGTGACAGCGTCGTACTCGGTGACCTCGCCGCTGGTGCGGTCCTTCGATGACACGTCGGCGATCAACTCGCCCTCGGTGCCCTAGACTTCGATGGACAGCTCGCTGAACCGCAGGTCGAGCGCGCCCACGTGGCCGGTGAAGCGGACGCCGCCGGCGAAGTCGGCGTCCAGGGCGGCCGCCTCGGGGTCGATCTCGCCGCCGGCGGCCGGGAAGCGGTAGCCGTCGGAGAGTTCGACGTCGCCGCTCGCGATCGGGCCGGTCACGTAGCCGCGCAAGGACTCCTTGACGCCCCAGTCGAGCCGGCCCTCCTGGACGGTGCCTGAGGTGTCGGAGTCCTGGGGGCCAGGGCCCTGGGGGCCAGGGCCCTGGGGGCCAGGGTCATCGGGGTCCTGCGGATCCTCGGGCGAGGGGTTCTGCGGCTCCTCCGGTTCCTGGGGCGTGCCCGGCTCCTCACCGCCACCGCCGTGGCCGTGGCCGGCGTGGTCGGCTTCGTCGGGCTCGTCGTGCCGCACCTGCTGCGCATGGTCGCCGGCCCCGGGCACCGGTTCCTGGTGCCGGGCAGCGCCCTCGCCGGCGCGCTGGTGCTGCTCGCGGCCGACCTCGTGGCCCGCACCGTCGCCGAGCCGGCCGAGTTGCCGCTCGGCGTGAAGCGGGGAAAGTTATAGCCAACGCACGCCAAACGGTAGTTGGATGCCCTAGCCTTTTCTGCGGCCCGGCGCGCACTCAGGGGGAGAAGAGGACGCGCCGCTCTTCTTCGTATCTTCGCCGCATCAACGCAGTACCGTTGCACCCTTGCCGCAACGGCTTCACCGCTCTCGATGTTGTCGCATCACCTTGGGGGGTCCATGCGTCATCAAAGAACCGACGGCTCGGCGTCCGGGCTCGCCCGAAGACCAACGGCGGCGCCGCGGCGACTCGGCCGCGGTGAAACCTCCCGCTGGTACTCGCCCGTCGCCGTCGCCGCCGACGTGTCGGGCGTGTTCGTCCCCGTCCTCACCGTATACGGCCTGGCGTCCGAGCCCCGTCCGCTGGCCGCCGCCACCGTCGCCACGCTCTCCTGGGTCACCGTCCGCGTGGTCCACCACCGTTACCGTCCCCGCTCCCTCGGCGAGACCCGCGGTCTACTGCCCACCGTCCACGACTGGTTGATCTTCCTCGGCCTGCTGGCCGGCCTGCGCGCCGTCACCGGCGAACAGTCCGCCGTCACCTCGGCGTTAGCCGCCCTCCTCCCCTCGCTGCTGATCACCGCGGTGACGGGCGCGCTGACGCACCGCCACCTGCTCGAGCAGCGGCGCCGTGCCCAGGCCGTGCGCCGGGTGCTCGTGGTGGGCGAGCCGGGACCGGTCGACGAGGTCACCGCCCAGTTGGCCGCCCGCACCGACCACGCCTTCGTCGTCATCGGCACCGTGCTGGTCGGCGACGCCGGCGAACTCACGTCCGGCGTCCCGGAGATGGGCCGCCTCGCGGCCGCCGTCGACCGCTCCCTCGCCATACCGGACCTGATACCGGAGGGGCCGGACGGCTCCACGGTGCTGGCCGCGGCCCGCCGCCAGGACGCGGATCTGGTGCTGATCGCGCCCGGCTGTCTGCTCACCGGCGACCGGCTGCGCCGCGTCTGCTGGGCCGTCCAGGACGCCGGGCTGCAACTCGCCATCGCCTCGGGGCTCTCGGAGGTGGCGCTGCGCCGGCTCACGGTCTCCAACGCCGCCGGGCTCAACCTGCTGCACATCGCCCCGCCGCTGCGCACCGGCCCGCAGCCGGCGCTGAAGTCGGTGCTCGACCGGGTGGCGGCCGGCGCCGCGCTCGTGGTGCTGTCGCCGCTGCTGCTCACGCTGGCGCTCGCCGTCAGCCTGGACTCGCGCGGGCCCGCGCTCTACCGGCAGACCAGGATCGGCTACCGCGGCACGCCGTTCACCCTGTGGAAGTTCCGCACGATGGTGGCGGACGCCGAGTCGCGGCGGCCCGAACTCGAGAGACTCAACGAACACCTGAGCGGCCCCCTGTTCAAGATCCGCCGCGATCCCCGGGTGACGAGGCTCGGCCGCCTGCTGCGCCGCACCTCGCTGGACGAACTCCCCCAGCTAGTCAACGTGTTACGCGGCCAGATGTCGCTGGTCGGGCCGCGGCCGCCGCTGCCGGAGGAGGTGGCCAGCTACGGCGCGGTCGAGTTGCGCCGGCTCGGCGTCAAGCCGGGGATCACCGGCCCCTGGCAGGTCAGCGGCCGCTCCGACCTGTCGTGGGACGAGGGTCTGGCGCTCGATCTCTTCTACACCGACAACTGGTCGGTGACCGGCGACCTTGACGTCCTGGCCCGCACCTTCCGCGCGGTCGTCGACGGCCGAGGCGCCTACTGATGCCCCGTGTCGTCCTCCTGGGACGGCGTGGCGTAGCGGCGGGGACGCTCGGCGGCCTCGCCCTCCGCCAGCCACCAGTCGTAGGTCTCCCGGACGCCGCGCGGCAGCGGCATCCGGGGCGTGAAGCCGAGCGCGGCGAGCCGGGAGACGTCGAGCAGCTTGCGGGGGGTGCCGTCCGGCTTGCTCGGGTCCCAGGCGATCCGGCCGGTGAAGCCGACGGCCTCGGCGATCACCGCGGCCAGTTCCGCGATCGTCAGGTCCTCGCCGACGCCGACGTTGACCGGCGAGTCGCCGTCGTAGTCGCGCAGCAGGGTGACGCAGGCGCGGCCGAGGTCGTCGCTGTGCAGGAACTCGCGCCGCGGCGTGCCGGTGCCCCAGAGCGTCACCTCGCCGCGCCCGTCCCGCCTCGCCTCGTGGAAGCGGCGGATCAGCGCGGGCAGCACGTGCGAGTTCTCCGGGTCGAAGGTGTCGCCGGGCCCGTAGAGGTTGGTGGGCAGGGCCACGACGTAGGAGCGCCCGAACTGCCGCCGGTAGGACCTGACCTGGGAGATGCCGGCGATCTTGGCCAGCGCGTAGGGCTCGTTGGTCGGCTCCAACGGGCCGGTCAGCAGGGCATCCTCGCGGATCGGCTGCGGCGCGTGCTTGGGGTAGATGCACGAGGAGCCGAGGAACAGCAGCCGGTTGACGTTGGCCGCGTGCGCGCCGGCTATCACGCTGAGCTGGATGCGCAGGTTGTCCTCGAGGAACGGCACCGGGTAACGGTCGTTGGCCAGGATCCCGCCGACCGTCGCGGCGGCGAGTACCACCGCGTCGGGCCGGGTGTCGCGCAGGTGGCGCAGGGTCGCGTCGGCGTCCCGCAGGTCGAGCTCCGCGCGGGTCCTGGTCAGCACCTCGTAGCCCTGGTCCGCGAGTTGGCGGGCGATCGCGCTTCCGGCCAGGCCGCGGTGGCCCGCGACGAAGATCCGCGCGTCGGGCGGCAGCAGTGTCGTCATGGCAACGGATTGTTGCATATCCACACAAATCCCTACGTTCTCCGTGAAGAGAAAGGCTGGGCCCGCGATGACTGGCGGTAACAGGACGGCATTGATCACCGGCGTCACCGGACAGGACGGCTCGTACCTCGCCGAACTGCTGCTGGCCAAGGGCTACACGGTGCACGGCCTGCTGCGGCGGTCCTCCTCGTTCAACACCGAGCGCATCGACCACGTCTACCAGGGGCCGCAGGAGCCGTCCCGGACGCTGGTGCTGCACCACGCCGACCTCTCGGACGGGGTGGCGCTGGTGAACCTGCTGCGCGAGCTGAGACCCGACGAGGTCTACAACCTGGGCGCCCAGTCGCACGTCCGGGTCTCGTTCGACGTCCCGATGTACACCGGGGACGTGACGGGACTCGGCACGCTCCGGCTGCTCGAGGCGATCCGCGCCAGCGGCATCGACACCCGCATATACCAGGCTTCCTCGTCCGAGATGTTCGGCGCGACGCCGCCGCCGCAGAACGAGGACACCCCGTTCCACCCGCGCAGCCCGTACGGCTGCGCCAAGGTGTACGGCTACTGGTCCACGGTCAACTATCGCGAGGCGTACGGGCTCTACGCGGTCAACGGGATCCTGTTCAACCACGAGTCGCCGCGTCGCGGCGAGACGTTCGTGACCCGCAAGATCACCCGGGCCGTGGCCAGGATCAGGGCCGGGCTCCAGGACCGGCTCTACATGGGCAACCTGGACGCGGTGCGCGACTGGGGCTACGCGCCGGAGTACGTCGAGGCGATGTGGCGGATGCTCCAGCAGGACGAGCCGGGCGACTACGTGGTGGCCACCGGGGTGGCGGCCACCGTGCGGGACTTCCTCCAGGCGGCCTTCTCGGCCGCCGGGCTCGACTGGGTGGAGTACGTGCGGTTCGACCCCAAGTACGAGCGGCCGAGCGAGGTGGACGCGCTGATCGGGGACGCGTCCAAGGCGCGCGAGGTGCTCGGCTGGGAGCCGGAGGTG
Source organism: Streptomyces sp. 8K308 (assembly GCF_004348315.1). Taxonomy (GTDB): domain Bacteria; phylum Actinomycetota; class Actinomycetes; order Streptomycetales; family Streptomycetaceae; genus Streptomyces. The sequence continues at coordinate 5,792 of NZ_SMKC01000050.1, forward strand.
CGCTGGCGCGAGCTGGCCGAGCTGATGGTCGCCGCCGACATCGAGGCGCTGGACGCCGAGTTGAACGGCCGACACGTCCGGATCGACCGCTGACGGTCCCGCTTGCGCGGGGCGGTCACCGCGGGTCCGCTGCGCCGGGCGGTCACCGCGCGCCCCGGATTCACCACCGTTCGCGCACAACCTGACGGGCCGTTGGTTGGTCCAAGTTGCGCCCGTCGTAAGGCGGCAGATCGATGTTCGGTAAGGCTGGTTGGGTAGTGGGTGAGGCAATGACAGCCAGAGGCCTGCGGAGCGGCGCCGGAGGCGCCAGCGGCGCCGAGATGGCCGCGGCCGGTACGCCGGACGCGGCGGAGCCGCGCCGGCGCGGCGCGGCCGGCCGGGCACCGCGCGAGGCGCGGGCCACGGCGCGCGACCGGCAGCGGGCCGCCGACGACAGCGAGAGGGCCGGGACACCGGACGCGAGGGCATCGCGGCAGCGCCAAGCGGCCGGACGCGCGGCGCGCCGGCGCGTTGCGCGCGGCGCGGTCGCCGTCCGGCGCGCGTTCCGCGGCGCCCTCGCCGCGCTGTCGGCCTCACGCGGCGCGAACGCGGTGGCGGCGCCCGGCGCGAGCGTTCCGGCCTCTCCGACAGCGCACCGGGGCCGGCCCTTCGGGCCGGAGGGCCCGGCGCGGCTCGGGAAGCCCGCCCGCAAAACGGCCGAGGCCGGCCGGGCCGCGCGCCGGCCAGGCGCACCGCTCCGCCGTGCCCTCGCGGCGGCGGCCGGCGGCCGGCCCACAGGGCCGGCCAGGCAGGCGGCCGGCCGTGGCCCGGCCGAGGGCGGACCGGCCCCGCGCCGGGCAGGCGCACCGCGTCTTGTCGGCGCCGGGATCGTGGTCGCGTTGGCGGGTGGGTTGTTGGCCGGGCCCGCCGCGCCAGGGGCGGTCGCGCTGACTGAGCCGCTCGGGATGACCGCCGACGAGCTGCCCACCTGGCAGACCAACGGCATCGTGTACGCGCTCGCCGAGGCCGGCGGCGTCGTCTTCGTCGGCGGCACCTTCTCCACCGTCCGGCCGCCCGGGGCCGAGGCCGGCACGCAGGAGCGACCAGCGGGCAACTTCGTCGCTTTGGACGCCGCCACCGGCGAGCCCGTCGACTGCGACCTGTCGTTCTCGGTGGGCTCGGGCACGGCCACCGTGCGGGCGCTGGCCGTCTCGCCCGACGGGCGCACCCTCTACGTCGGCGGCACCTTCGGCTCGGTCAACGGCGTCGGCGCCAGCAGCGTCGCCGCCTTCGACATACCCAGCTGCACCCGCAGGCCCTTCCCGCCGGCCGCCAACGGCATCGTGCGGGACATCGCCGCCACCGCTGACCGCGTCTACCTGGCCGGCGACTTCACCGAGATCAGCGGCACGGCCAGGAGCCGGTTCGCGGCCGTCACCACCGAGGGCGCCGTGGTGCCCGGCTGGGTGGCCAACGCCGACGAGGTCGGTAAGGCCGTCGAGGTCACGCCCGACGGGCGCAACGTGCTGCTCGGCGGCGACTTCTACACCATGAACGGCGCCAACTCCCACGCCCTGGCGGTGGTCAGCGCCAGCACCGGCGCCAATGTCCGCACCTACCCGCTCGGTTTCATCGACAGCGGCTCCACCGTGCAGGACATCGACGTCGACGCCACCGGCTTCTACACCGCCAACGAGGGCTCCGGCGGCGGGGTGTTCGACGGCCGCATCGCGCTCGACCTGGCCACCTTCGATGAGCGCTGGCGTGACACCTGCCTGGGCGCCACCCAGGGCGTGGCGGTGCACGGCTCGGTGGTCTACAGCGCCCACCACGCCCACGACTGCTCCAGCATGGGCGAGTTCCCCGACCAGGAGCGCTACCACCTGTTCGGGCAGGCCGTGGCCACCGGCGAGAAGCTGGGCTGGTTCCCCAACACCAACGACGGGCTCGGCGAGGCGCTCGGCCCGCGCACCCTGCTGTCCGTCACCGACCACCCCGACGACGACCGGGACTTCCTGTGGGTGGGCGGCGGCTTCACCACCGTCAACGGCAGCCCGCAGTGGGGCCTGACCCGCTTCGCCACCTCGCCCGACGTGGGCGCGCCCTCCGTGCCCGAGGCGCACGCCGCGAGCACCACGCCGGGCCGCATCGACCTGACCTGGCGCCCCAGCCTCGACCTGGACGACGCCCGGCTCACCTACCGGGTCTACCGGGACGGCGGCAGCCAGCCGATCCACACCGCGCAGGCGTCCTCGCTGCCCTGGCGGCGCCCCCAGCTCAGCTTCGCCGACACCGGCATGGCGCCCGGCGAGAGCCACAGCTACCGGATCACCGCGACCGACGGAGCGGGCAACACCAGCGCGCTCTCCGCGCCCGTGACGGCGACGGCGGCCGGCGGCACCCAGCCGTACGTGAGCGCCGTGCTGGCCGACAGCCCGCTGCTGTACTGGCGTTACGACGAGACCGCGAACAACTTCGCCTCCGACGCCTCGGGCAACGGCAACAACGGCGTGCACCGGGGCGGGCCGCAGCGGGGCGTGACCCCGGGCGCCGTGCCGGGCCCGGAGGCGGCCGCCATCGGCCACGACGGCGTGGATTCGTACACCTACAGCGACCGCTCCTTCTCGGGGTTGCAGCGCTTCACCGTGGAGACGTGGTTCCGGACCACGACCACCTCGGGCGGCAAGCTGATCGGCTTCGGCAACCGCACGCTGCAGCCGAGCACGGCGCGCGACAACAACCTCTACATGCTCAACGACGGCCGGCTCTCGTTCGGCATCATCAACAACGGCAACCGGGTCATCACCAGCTCGGGGCGGTACAACGACGGGCGTTGGCACCACGTCGCGGCGTCCGTCGGCGCGAACGGCATGCGGCTCTACGTGGACGGCCAGCAGGTGGCGAGCAACTTCTTCTACACGACCGCGCGCAACGTGACCGGCTACTGGCGGGCCGGCGGCGACTCCCTGGTCAACTGGTCGAACCGGCCGACCAGCGACCTCTTCGCCGGCCAGCTCGACGAGACCGCCGTCTACCCCACCCAACTGTCGGCGGCCCGGGTCTCGGCCCACCACCAGGCGGCCTCGCTGCCGACCGACACGGTGACGCAGGTGACGCCGACGGCCGACACCTATGTCAACGGCGCGGCGACGACCACCAACTACGGCACCCACCAGCAGCTGGCGGTGCGCGGCAGCAGCGCCTACGAGAGCTACCTGAACTTCCGGCTGCCGGCCGCCCCGGCCGGGCAGGTGCTCGAGAGCGCGGCGCTGCGGGTGCGGGTGTCCGACGACTCGGTGGCCGGCTCGGTGGACGACTTCCAGGTGGTGCCGATCGACGGTGCCTGGGACGAGGCCGGCACCACGTACGCCACTCGGCCAGCGCTCTCGAGCACGGTACTCGGCACGCTGAGCGCCCCCGACGCGCCGGGCGGCGTCTACTCGGTGCCGCTCGACCTGGCGACCGTCCGGGCCGCGCTCGGCGGCGACTTCGACGTGGCGCTGCGCGGTGACGGCACGGACAGCCTGTGGCTGTGGGCCAGGGAGACCGGCCAGACCGGCTACCGGCCGCAGCTGGTGCTGGCCTTTGGGGCGCCCTGATGCGGGGGCGCCTGCGGCTCGGGCTGAGCGGAGTCGTGTTGGCCGCCGCCGTCGTCGTCTCGCTGGCCGCCTGCGGCGGCGGCAGCGACGACGGCGGCACGGCCGGGACCGAACAGCCGGCCGTGGAGGCGACGGCCTCGTCGGAGTCGCCGGCGAGCCAGGATCCGGAGACCTCGCCGGAGGCTGACGGGATCCCGGACGAGACCGTGCCCGAGGAGGAACTCACTCCCGCCGAGGGCGAGTTCAGCGAGGAGCAGCGGGAGTACCTGGCGGACCGGGTGCCCCGGGGCGTCGACCCGGCCGCCATCCTGGAGGTGGGCGACGAGGCGTGCTACCGCATCGGCTACCTGGAGCGCCACGACCGGGCGGGCGCGCTGCGGGCGCTGCGCGACGGCGAGATCCCGAACGCGGAAGCCGCCGTCGAGCACCTGTGCCCGGAGTACGCCGAGTTGCTTGCCGAGGCGACGGACTGACAGTGCGACAGGGAGAAGAGTGACCCGACTACCGATCGTGGTGGCGATCCCCACCAAGAACGAGGCGGCCAACATCACCGGCGCGGTGCGTTCCGTCATCGACCACTTCGCGGCCGTGGTGGTCGTGGACTCGGACAGCACGGACGACACCCGCGCCCTGGCCAAGGCGGAGGGCGCGGAGGTCGTCCCCTACACCTGGGACGGCCGCTACCCGAAGAAGAAGCAGTGGTGCCTTGAGCACGTCCACCCGGAGACGGACTGGATGCTCTTCCTCGACGGGGACGAGACGCCGAGTGGCGAGCTGATCGCCGAGCTGCGGCGGATCTTCCACGACGGCCGCCAGGTCCGCCCGGCGGCCTTCGACATCCCGCTCGGGTACTGGTTCGCCGGGCGGCGGCTGCGGCACGGCTACACCATCGTCAAGCGGGCCCTGCTCGACCGCACCCGGGCCAGGTTCCCCGAGCCGGACGACCTGGCGGCGCCCGGCATGGGCGAGCAGGAGGGGCACTACCAGCCGCTGGCGAATCCGGTGCACCGGCTGCGGGCCACCATCGAGCACCGGGACCTCGACCCGGTGCGGACCTGGTTCGACCGGCACAACCGCTACTCGGACTGGGAGGCGTGGCTCGAGCGCCACCCCGACGTGCGCGAGCAGATCCGCACGGCGAAGACCCGGCAGGGGCAGGTCTTCCACCGGGCGCCGTTCAAGCCGCTGCTGTCGTTCGGCTACTCCTACGTGTACCGGCGGGGTTTCCTCGACGGCCGGGCCGGGTTCGACTACGCGCTGGCGATGAGCTTCTACCGCTGGCAGATCGGCGTGAAGGCGCGGGAGGCGGCGGCCGCCGAGCGGCCGGCCGACTGACGGACGACCGGCGGGGGAAGCTTGATCGGCTCCCCCGCTGATGCGCCGCCCGGGCGGCAAACTTAAGTTTGCTTCCGTGAGTAGCAGCGGACCCAGTCAGCGGACCATCGACGCGCCGGCCGCGCGGAGCCGGGAGGGGCGGCGGGCCACGCTGGTCGCGGCGGGCCTCTGCCTGGTCTCGTTCGTCGCCTTCTTCGTGGCGCAGCGGGTGGCCCAGGTCACCTGGTTGGACCTGGACGTGTACCGGGCAGAGGGCTGGGCGATCCGCACCGGCGACAGCCTCTACGACCTGCGGGTGACCGAGCACGGGCTGCCCGCCACCTATCCCCCGTTCGCGGCACTGCTCTTCGTGCCGCTGACCTGGGTCGGCGTGGGGACCATGCGGGTCGCGGCGACCGTCGGCAACCTGCTGCTATTGCTCGCCCTGGTGTACCTGTCGCTGCGGCTGATCGGGCGACGGCCCTGGGGGCTGCCGGTCCCGGCGGCGGCCTGCGCGGCGGCGGCCGTGGCCGTCTGGTGCGAGCCGGTGTGGACGACCCTGCGGTACGGCCAGATCAACGTGCTGCTCGCCGTCCTCGTGCTGTGGGACCAGACCCGCAGGGCCGACCACCGCTGGGCCGGCGTCGGCATCGGTGTGGCCGCCGGCATCAAGCTCACCCCGGCGCTGTTCGCGGTACTGCTCGCGGTGGCCGGCGGCGTGCTGGCGGTCCGCCGGCTGCGGCGCGGCGCCCCGGCGTGGAACGGGCTGCTGCGGCGGGCCGCGGTGGCCTGCGGCGCGTTCTGCGGCACGGTGCTGGTCGGGGCGCTGGCCGCCCCCGGCGACTCCCGGCGGTTCTGGACGGAGGTCGTCTTCGACAAGAGCCGGGCCGGCCGGGTCGAGGGCACCGCCAACCAGTCGCTGCGCGGGGTGGCGGCGCGGGCCCTGCACACCGTCGACCCGGGCGGGGCGTGGCTGTGGCCGGCCCTGCTCATCGGCCTCGTCGGACTGGTCACGGCGGTGGCGGCGCTGCTGGCCGAGGCCCGGCTGCCGCACGGCAGGGCCTGGGCGGCGGTGGTGTGCGGGGTGACGGCGCTGCTGGTGAGCCCGATCTCCTGGTCCCACCATTGGGTCTGGGCGGTGCCCATGGTGCTGCTGCTGGCCGCCGAGGCGGCGCGCCGCCGGGACCGGCGATGGGTGGCCGGGGCGGTCGCCACGGGGGTGCTGTTCTACACCTTCGCGCTGTGGTGGGTGCCGCACTTCAGGAGCGACCATCCGGAGCTGCGGCAGTCCCTCGGCCAGATGCTGCTCTCCGGGATCTATCCGGGGATCGGCCTGGCGTTCCTGACGCTGGCGGCCGTGGTCGTCGGCCGGGCCTGGCTGCGCTGCCCCCTGGGCCCGCTCATACCCGCGGAGGACCGGCCGGTCAGCGCACTCGCCCGTACACCGTGAGGAGTTCGTCGAGCACCGCGTCGATGGTGAAGCTGTCGTCGACGAGCCGCCAGGCGGCGAGCGAGGCCCGCTCGTTGGCCTCGGGCGCCAGCAGGTCGAGGATGGCCTCGCCGAGCCGCGGCCCGTTGTCCTCGTCGGGACGGGAGGCCACCACCCGCCCGGCGCCGGCGTGTGCCACGTCGGGCGCGAGCCCGGTGGTCTCGGTGACCACCACGGGCGTGCCCACCGACATGGCCTCGAGCGCCGAGACGGAGAAGGCGTCCTGGATGGAGGGCAGCACGAACACGTCGGCGCGCCGCAGCCACGCCATCACCTCGGCCCGGTCCAGCGCCCCCACCCGGTCGAGCGAGCCGCGCACGCCGAGCGCTTCGGCGCGGGCCAGCGTGTCGGCCAGCGCGCCGGTGTCGGGCCCGGCCAGCACGAAGCGCGCGTCGGGGTGGCGGGCCAGCACCGTGGGCATGGCGGCCACGAAGTCCGCCGGGCGCTTGCCGGCCTGCACCCGGGCCAGGTAGAGCACGGTCGGCGGTCCTGAGGTCGCGCGCCGCCGCTTCTGCGCCGGCACCCCGTTGACCAGCCGGTACTGCGGCGCGATGGGCTTGGGCGCGACCACGGCCGCGGTCTCCCGCCGCTCCCGCTCGGTCAGGTGGAGCACGGCGTCGGCCCGGCGCAGCACCCGGCGCACGCCGAGCGCGTCCACCAGCCTGGCGACCCGCTTCTCGGTCGGGTCCACCATGCCGTGGGTCTGCAGCACCAGCGGGGTGCCGGCCTGGAGGGCGAGCAGCGCGATCGGCAGCGTGATCAGGTCGCGCATCAGGTGCACGTGCACCACGTCGGCCGACCGAACGTATGACCAGGCGCGGGCCAGCAGCGCGGGCGAGGTGATCCCGCTGACCTCGAACCTGGGCAGCACGTGCCGGGCCTGGAAGAGCCGGACGCTGGCGCCCTCCACCTCGCGCGGCAGTTCCCGGCCAGCCCCGAAGCCGTCCCCGAGGGCGGCGAGCACCGCCCGGTGCCCGCGCTCCCGCAGCCCACGGCACTGGCTCAGCGCGACCCTGGTGGGGCCGCCGAACTCGTGCGTGGGCGTGTGCAGGGTCACCACATGCAGCACCCTCATGCCACGAACTCCCTCCCCCCACCACATCATTGGCCGATCGGTGGAGGTCCAAGGCTACTGCTCGTCGCCGGCGCCCGGTGGTCGGCCCGGGTGGTGGCGGCCGAGTGGCAGCACCATCGGGGTGTCGCTGACCGGGTCGACGGTGACGCGGCAGCGCAGCGCGAACACGTCGGTGACCGTCTCCTCGGTGATGACCTCGGCCGGGGTGCCCTCCGCGACGATCCGGCCGGCCTTCATGGCGACGACGTGGTCGGCGTACCGGCAGGCCTGGTTGAGGTCGTGGAGCACCATGACGACGGTCCGCTTCCGGTCCCGGTTGAGGTCGGTGACGAGGTCGAGGACGTCGATCTGGTGGGTGAGGTCCAGGTAGGTGGTGGGCTCGTCGAGCAGCAGCACCGGGGTGTCCTGGGCGACGGCCATGGCGAGCCAGGCGCGTTGCCGCTGGCCGCCGGAGAGCGCGCGGCCCGCCTCGCCGGCCTCGGTCTCGGTGCCGAGCGCGTCGGCGCCGGCGGCGGCCAGGGCCGCGGCCTGGGCGGCGCCCGGCACGTTGTCGGCGACGGTGCCGGAGAACAGGTGGGCGTCGTGCGGCGCGGCCAGCAGCTCGGCGCGGAGCTCGGCCGGGTCGAGCTCGGTCAGCGGGGTGCCGTCGAGCCGGGCCGTGCCGCCGGCCGGGTCGGCTTCGCGGCCAAGGCAGCGCAGCAGGGCGTCGGCGTGGGCCGGTTCCGTGACGGCCAGGCCGAGCAGTTCGCCGGGGCGCGCGGTCAGGTGCAGTCCCTCGAGTCCTTCGTGGTCGAGGTCGCGCACCTCGACCTCGCCGCGCGCCGGCCGGGTGGGCGCGGCACCGCCCGGGGGCACGGCCCAGGGGGTGGCGAGCACGTCGGCGACGCGGGCGGCCGAGGCGCGGGCCTGGGCGAGCTCGGTGTTGACCCAGGCGAGGGTGTCGAGCGGGGTGAGCAGGAAGAGGGCAAGGCCGAGGGCGGAGACCAGCTCGCCGAGGCTGATGTCGCCGCTCGCCGCGAACCGGCCGCCGACCAGGGCGATCACGGCGACGAAGAGGCCGGTGACGGCAAGCGTGACGCCCTGCTGGCCGGCCTCCGCGCGGGCCGCGCGGAGGGTGGCGGCGAGCGAGTCCTGGCTGATCCGGCGGTAGCGGTCGACGGCGGCCCGCTCGGCGCCCAGGCCCTTGAGCACCCGCAGCCCGTCGACGAGGTCGGCGGCGACGCCTGAGGCCCGGGCGGCGGCCTCCTGTTCGGCGGTGGAGCGGCGTTCGAGCGGCTTGCTCAGCAGGTGGCCGAGCCAGAGCAGCACGGGGGTGCCGAGCAGCACGAGCAGCCCGAGCGGCAGCGAGGTCCGCAGCAGGGCGACGGCCCCCACCAGCAGGCCCGTCAGCGCGGCGAAGGCGAAGCCGAGCGCCTTCAGCACGATGCCGACGCGGCGGGCGTCCTCGGTGGCGACGCTGGCCAGGGCGCCTGGCAGCCGGCCGCGTTCGGCGCCGCCGGCCGGGTGCAGCACCCGGCGGACCAGGTCGAGGCGGAGTTCGTGGGCGGCGGTCTCGGCGGCTTGTTCGCCGAGGCGGGCGGCGAACCGGAAGCTGAAGGACAGCACGAGGTAGACGCCGCCGAGCGCGGTCAGGAGCAGGACCAGCGCGCCGGCGTCCTCGCCGGCGATGGCGCGGTCCACGGTGACGCCGATCAGCAGCGGGGTCAGGGCCTCGCCGGCCTGGTGGCCGGCGCCGAGCAGCGAGCTGACGACCAACCGCCGCCGCTGGCCGAGCACCGCGCGCCGTAGCACGTCCCGACCGGTCACCGCGCCCTCCCGTATTCCGTCACCGAGCCACCCACAGAAGATTTCGGTAAGGCCAACCTAAGCAGCGGGGGTGAAATATGGGGGGAACGTTCGGAGGTCCCAGTGCTACCTTCGGGTCGCCGGCCGTGGGACTTCGGCGCGACTTCCGGAAACCGTATGTGAAGCGCTATTCGCTGTTCGTGCCCCCATTCCCCGGCCGGCGTCACTGCCTGGGGAGGGGTGCGGGATCGTGGGGAGCCAGGGGGACGTCGTCGCCGCCGAGGACGTGCTGCTCTTCGTCAACGCGGCCATCACCGCGACCGGACAGCGCGAGTTCCACTCCGACGGCGAGCGGCAGCGGCTCTCCCTCGACTTCCTCCACGAGTACATGCTGGTGAACTACCGCGACCTGTACGCCGCGACGCTGGCGCTCGGCATCAACCACCACAACACGGCGCTGATCGCGCGCCGCCTCCTGGAGACGGCGGCCGACGCCGGCTCGGCCGAACGGCGGCGCGCCGAGGGGCGGTTGATCGGGCGGGCGCTGCGCGCGCTGCCGCCGCAGCGGGTGTACCGGCTGTTCGCGGCGCTGCGGGCCGCGGGCGTCAACAACCGCCGCACCCGGGCGATCGTCCGGGACTGGCTGGCGGCCCGCCCCGATCTGGCCTTCGACGCGGTCAAGTACCGGGGGCAGCTGCGGGCCGCCGCGCGACACGCGCACCTCCGCCTTGACGGGGATGGGGAGTTGGGGGCCTTCCTGTTCGCGCCGCACGACCGGCGGACCTTCGCGACCCCGCTCTTCGAGACATGGCGGCGGGCGCACTACGACCGCTCCCAGGTGTTCGAGCTGCCCTACACCGTCGCCGAGGGCCTCGCCGCCCGGCACGGCATGGACCGGGCGGCGTTCCTCGCCGGGATAGAGCCCCGCATGACGCGCCTCGAGAAGCTGCGGCTGCGCGAGACCACCGGCGACCGGGACCAGGCCACGCTGGCCGGCGCGTCGCTGACCAGGGTCGCCGGCTACGCGCTCTCCCTCCCGCTGGCGGAACGGTCGGCGCGGCGCGGCGAGTTGACGGACGCGCTGCGCGCGGCCGCGGCCCGGACGGCCGGCCGGCGCGCCGGCGCCTGGGGGCGCACGGTGGCCGTGCTCGACGACAGCTACTCGGCGCACGGCTCGGGCGAGAAGCGGCGCCGGCCGCTCGCGGTGGCGCTGGCCGCCCACTTCCTGCTCGAGGCACTGGCCGGCGACGGCTACACCGGGCTGTGGACCTCCGGGCGCACCGATTCGCTGCTCAGCCGCCCGCTGGGCCCGACGCCGCTCGGCGAGCGGATCCTGGACGCGCTCGAACTCGCCCCTGAGCGGCTGCTGATCGTCTCGGACGGCTGGGACAACGCGCCGGTCGGGCTCGCCGCCGAGGTGCTGCGGGTGTGGTCGGCGCGGTTCGACCCAGCGGGCCGTGTGGAGATCGTCCACCTCAACCCGGTGTACGACGCCGATGACTTCGCCGTCCGCGCGCTGGCCCCCTCGGTGCCCACGGTGGGCGTCAGGGACGCCGAGGACCTGCCCGCGCTGGTCGAGTTGGCGCGCTTCGCGCACGGCCGGACCGAGTTGGCGGCGCTCCGCGCCCATCTCGCGGCCCGAGTCGCGGACTTCATCGGGGAGGACGCGTGACCACGTACACGCCCTCCGGGATCGACCTCGCGGGCCTCACCACCGGCCCGCCGCAGGTGTGGGGCGGGGTGCGCCTGGTGCCGCTGCTGCGCGAGGCGCCCATCGTCGACCTGCGGTTGCACCCGCGCGCCTACGGGGAGTCGATCGGCCTCGTCGACCTGGACGGGCGCTCGGTCTACGCCGCCTACATCCCGCACGGCTATGTGGCGAGCTGGACCGGCGGCGGGCCCGCCGCCGCCTACGGCACCCAGTTGACGGACGGCCGCACCGCGGGGACCGAGCGGGCGGCGCCCGTCGAGCACCTGCGGCTGCACTTCCACCGCCGGATGGCCCGCCGGGAGAACCGGAACCGGCTCCGCTTCCTGCCGCTGCACCTGGCCCTGGAGGGCTATCTGGCGCTGCACTTCGGCGGCCCGACGATCGTCTGGGACGAGTGGGCCAGGCGCGCGGTCAACCGCGGCCTCTCGCCGCGCGTCGAGCGCGCGTACGTGGGCGCCGAGGTGCCGGGGCTCGCGGACGCGCTGCGGGTCTTCGAGGTCCACCCAGGCCAGTGCGGGACGCTGATCTATGTCGCGGACGCGCTGGCCGGCGCGCTGGTGGTGCCGCACCCCGACGACTACCGCGTGCTGCACCCGACCCTGATCAGGGACCTCTACGGCGAGCTGGTCCACCAGTACGCGCTGCTCTCGGCGCCGGTCCAGGAGTTCCGCGCCCGCCTCGACGACTCCGCCGTGCGGACGCTGGCCGACCTGCGCGCCGCGGTGGCCGGGCAGCGGGCCGAGTGGGCCGCGTTCCACGACCAGACGATGGCCGGCGGGCTGCTCGACGCGGAGTACTCCTTCCAACGGGTGTACCGCCTGGGCCGGTTCAGCCTGTGGCGGTTCCTGCCGCCGTTCCGGCGGCGGGTCGAGAACCACATCGGCGAGTGCGTCCTGGACAGCGCGGGGCGGCTGGCCTACCTGAAGACGTTCCGGCTGTCGGAGGCGCAGGTGAGGCGCGGCCATCTGCTGTCCTCGCTGGCCGCCCACGACTGGCACCTGGCGAACACGGCGGTGGCGCTCGGCATCACCGCCGAGCAGCTGTCGCTCCGCGTCGAACACGCCGGCTTCGGCCAGCTGCTCGTCCACCGCCGCCGGACGGCCCCCGGCATCCGTTAGGACCTGTCCGCCACCAGCGCCGCGAGGAGCGCGCGCAGCGCGACCACCGCCAGCGCCCACCGCCGGCTCCGCGCTCGGCGAGCTGCGGGCGCTCGTCAGCGGGGACGTGTGGCCGGCGATCGCCCTGACCGCGGTGGCGAGCGCCGGCGCCGTCATGGTCTTCACCCACATCGCCCCGCTGCTGACCGGCGTGAGCGGTTCGCCGCCGACGCGGTGCCGGTGCTCCTGCTGGTCCACGGTGACGGCGCGCCGGCGCGGCCCTGACCTTCCTGCTCGGCGTGCTGGCCTACGCCGTCATCCCCGGCACGCAGGCCCGGGTGATGGCCACGGCCGCCACAGCCCCCCACCCTGGCCGTCGCGGTCGACGCCTCCGGCTACCAGCTCGCCGCCGCCAGCGCCGGCTGGCTCGGCGGGCGCCTGATCGACGAAGGACCGGGGCGCCGCTTCCTCCGCTCGCCGGTGCCCTGCTCGCCCTGGCCGGCATCGCCGTCGCCCTGCGCTCGCTGCGCCGCGACCGTCGCGCCGCCCGGGCGGCCACGCTCACCGCCTGACCGCGGCCCGGACGGCCGCCACCGTCGCGGCCAGCGTGTCGTGCACGGTCAACCCGGGCCTGACGTGCCCGAGTTGGAGGCGCACGTCGGCCGCGCGCGGATAGCCGGGGTCGGCGCCGACGGCGATCAGCCGCTCGGGCGTCGCGGCCGCCGCGCCGAGCTCGTACAGCGTGATGGGCTGCACGGTCAGCGCCGGATCGCAGGCCGGGAACCAGAACAGCGTGACGTCGGCGACCCGCAGATGGTGGAACTCCCAGGCGATCTGGTACTCGCTCGCCGCCAGGTCGTCGACGTCGAACCCCGCCCGGCGCGGGTTGAACACCGTCAGGTCCCGCAGCGCCCTGGCCGCCTCGCGCTGCCAGTCGGGGCAGTGGCTGATCCCGCCGGCCAGGAACACCGACGGCGGATCGCCGGGATCGGGGCGGTACTGGTCCGGGGCCTCGACATAGTGGCTGACCGTCATGCCCCCATCCTGCCGGTCCCTGCCCGTCGGCCGACACACCCTAGACTGAGCCGCCGAGTCGAGGGGTGGGTGCCGGTGGCGGTCGAGGTCACGGGGCGGACGCGCGGGGTGCCGGGTCGCGCGGTGTTGTCGCGGCCGCTCTCCGTGCCGCTGATCGGCGGCCTGGTGGGGATACTGCCGCTCGCGGTGGCCGCGCAGCCGGGCGAGGGGGTCAGGGACACCACGTTCTGGCTCCAGTTGGTGGTCGCCTGCTACGCGGGCGTGCGGCTCTCGGCGATGGTGCTCTCGGGTCGACGGCGGCTGGTGCAGGGCGCGTTCTGGCTGTTCTGCTACCTGGCGATGGGCATCGCGCCGCTGGCCCAGTCCGTGCTCGGCCGGGACCCGACGCCGGTCCTCGGGCCGCGCGGCGACACCCAGTTGGCCACCGTGCTGGTGCTCTGCGGGATGGTCGCCTTCGATGTCGGCGCGCTGTTGGCCAGGCACCGGCCGGCCATGCGCGGCAGCCGGCGCCCGCCGGCCACCGTGCACCGCACCCGGCTCTATGTGCTGGTGGCCTTCGCCTACCTCGCCAGTGCGCTGCTGATCGTCCAACTCGGCGGCCCCGCCGTGTTCTTCGCCAGCCGGCAGGAGATCAGCGCCAGCCTCAGCGAGGCCACGGGCGCCGAGGCGAGCGGCGGCGAGGCGGGCAACGCGCTGCTGCGCGGCTTCGGCACGGTGCCGGCGATGCTGGCGCTGCTGTTCCTCACCCGCTGGATGGTGACGTCCCCGCGGGCCCGCCGTCAGCCGTCCGTGGTGCTGCCGTGGGCCGGCCTGGTCGTCATCAACGCCATCGTCAACAACCCGATCTCCAATCCCCGTTACTGGTTCCTGACGGTGCTGTTCGCCCTGCTTTTCACCGTCTTCCCGCGCAGCACCGTCATGTACCGGGCGGCGCTCGCGCTCGGCGTGGTGATCGCGCTGCTGGTCTTCCCGTTCACCGACCGCTTCCGCTACGACGAGAACGGTCGGCAGCCGGTCGAGGCGCAGTCGTTCATGGAGCCGCTGGTCATCAAGGACTACGACCAGGTCGGCATGTTCGCCAACACCATCACCTACGCGGCCGACGGCAACGGCCACACCTACGGCCGGCAGGTCGCCGGCGCGGCGCTGTTCTTCGTGCCGCGCAACGTGTGGCCGGCCAAGCCGCAGGACACCGGTTTCCTCGTGGGCGGCTGGATGGGCACCAACAGCGCCAACCTCTCCTCCCCGCTGTGGGCCGAACTCTGGCTGGACTTCGGCCCGTTGGGCATGACGGGAGGCTTCCTCGCCATCGGCTACCTGGCGGCGCGCACCGACCGGGGCTATGTGCGGCGCACGCTGGACGACCCGTCGCCCGGCAACGTGCTCGCCGTGGTGGCCCCGGTGCTCGCCGGCTACAGCTTTATCCTGCTGCGCGGCTCCCTGCTCCAGGCCTCGGGCCGGATCGGGATCGCGGTGCTGTGCCTGCTGCTGGTCACCACCTTCCGGCCAGGCCAGCGCAGCCGGCTGTACTGAGCCGGGCTGGCCCCACCCATCCCTGTGGACAGGCATGGACGGAACGGACGCCGCCGTGCACGCCTGGCGACACCTCACGAAGGTGTGATCCACGCCTACCGCCGCTGCCGCACCTGCCGCGTCATGACGACACCGGGGATGGCGACAGCGAGCAGGACTGGGATCGCGGCGGCGATCATCACCCAGAGAACGAGGGCGAGGTAACCGTAGGCGGCCTTTCTGTCGTCCACGTCCGCCAGTGCGAGGAGGACGAGGCTCACCACGAACGCGACCACCACGAAACCCCCGATGGTGATCGCGAGCCACGTGAGAATGCTGGCCCATCGCCGGTAGCCGGCGCTGACCCCCCGAACTTGCGGCGGCGCGTACGCCGTGGGCGCACCAGGCGTCTGGGCTGGGTGAGGAGCTGGCCGTTGGTCAGTCATGAGGTCCACTTCTCCTGTCCGGGGCCCCCGAAACCCCACCCCCACCGCCGCGGCGCACGCCGCACCAAGGCGTTCTGTAGCCAGTGCTCGGCGTGTCCGGCCAGGTCGGAGCACGTGACGGTCTCGCATGAGCGGGCCGCACTCCACCGGCGTGGAGTCCACGATCCACACGTCGTCGCTCCACAGGAATGTGCCGGTGGCCAGCGGCCGGGTGACCCGACGCGGCAGCTCGACGGCCTCGCGCAGGCGCCTGTCGTAGCCCGGCTGCCTGGGCGGGACCAACCGGTCACTTCTTCCTCGCGTCCCACGCGCCAGCACTGAAGGTGCGCAGCAGGACGACCAGCGCGGCCCCAAGCCGCCAGTCCATTCCCGGCGCGTGCACATGCAGCTTGTCACCTCCGGACCTGAACTCCAGCGGCATCTGACCACCCGCGCGCCACCTGATGCGCCGGGGGCCGCGCCCGACACCACCCTCGTTGCCGGGGACACCGTCGAAAACGGAGATCACGAGGATCAGCACCTGCATGGGCAACGACAGCCACCACACGCACCACCAGAGGATCCGGCCCTTGAAGCCCACCGCCTTAGGGCCGCCTGGCTGAGTCACGGTCCAGCGAGTGCGCAGGCCCCGACCACGGAGCGCCTTCTTACGCACGAACGTGCCGATGAGCTCGCCGTGCGCACCCAGCGCCTGAAACGTCGCAACACCGCCGCTGGCCGACAGGGTCACCACGGTGGCCAACCGCTCCCGGCGGTCCTCGTCGGCCCACAGGACGAAGGAACGAGCGCCGCTCCTGCGGGCCGCGCGGTATGCCGGTATGCCGCCCGGCGGCAGCTCACGCTCCACGTAGGCGACCACCTGGGTCGTTCCCGATTCGTCGGAGAGGTAGACCACGTCCATGAAGGGCGCCGGAGAGCCCTCGCGGACTCTGTTTCGCAAGGTTCTCATGGTCAGTACATTGCCCACCTGACGTGCTCCTTCGTGTTTGGGCAGGGGCCGGCTCCAGTCGCACGCACTCAAGATCTGTCAGATGACCCCACCGCACAGGTGGCAAACCGATACACAGGTCGACCCGTCACCTGGCCCGTCCGACAGGTCCCGACAGTCTGCGCCGGAGTGTGGCCTGACCTGTGGTGCGAACGACCGACAACAACGCGCAGGCGCGTCGACCTAGCCTACGGACTGTCTCGTTCGACCACCCTCCGGGGGACCCCTCTTGTGACGCGGAACCCGTCACGCGACCGCTGTCGCGTCCTCGCTCTTCGCCCTTCGCCCTTCGCTCCGACAGCACGAAGGCCCAGGTGCTCCGCACGGCGGTCGTCGACCATGACGGGACGCGTGACGTCGTGGGGAACACCGCACCCACCCGGGAGCCCAGGCCAAGGAGATCCGGCAGGCCGTCCGGGCCCTCCAGGACGGCGCGGAGCCGGTGTACCGGTGATCGGCGGGCAGGGCCCCTCGCGGGACGAACGGTTCGCGGTGATCAGCAGGCGCGTCGTCTTCGTTGGGGGGAGCGCCCTGTTCATCGGCGGTGTTCTCGCGATCCTGCCAGCGGCGTCGCGCCGGCGTCGTGGATGACGACCGACGAGCCGACGCCGACCCACAGTTCGCCGGTGGCCGGGTCGACCTCGAGGAAGCCGAGCGTCCCGTCCGGCAGTCGGGTGCCCGCGCAGACGCCGGACGAGGCGGCGTCCGCTCCCGCCTCGACCCGGCGGAGCAGGTTGCCGCCGACCGACCCCGACGACCCCGCCGACCAGACCGTGCCGCGGGCCGGGTCCGAGGCCAGTCGCGAGGTCCCCTCCACGGTGGCGGTGCGGCGCACGGCGCCAGTCGCCGTCTCGACCTCGGAGAGCGTCGGCCCCTGGGCCACCAGCACGGTCTCGGCGGTCCTCCCCGCCCGTCGGGGATCGTGGCGCCGGCGAGCCAGACGCCGCGCGCGGCCCCGTCCCCGTCCGCGGCGGTCCCGAGCCCGCGCACCGGGTAGCCGAAGACCATCCCGTCGCCGGGGAGCGGCGCGGCGATGCGGGAGACGGCCACCTGCCGGAGCGCTCCGGTGGAGCCCGGCGCCTGGGAGATCCAGGAACGGACCGTGCCGTCGGCCGGGTCGAGCGCGTAGAGGCCGCGTTCGTCGACGTCGGCGGTAGTCGGCGAGTCGTCCGAGGCGACGTACAGCTTCTCCGAGTCGAAGTGCCACAGCAGGTCGAGGGGTCGGCCGATCGAGGTGATCGCGGCCGCCTGGTGGTGGCCCACCGTTCCGGGCGGCACGTCGACGCCTTCGCCCCCCGTCCGTGGGTGGCGCCTCGTCGGCCCACGCCTGGGTCAGCGTGGTGCCGGCGAGCAGCAGCGCGGCGCCGGCGAGGAAGGCGCCGAGTCTTCGTCCGTGTCTCATCGCGTGGTCCGGTCTCTCTCCGTGCCTACTGGAAGGTGACCGGGACGTGGACGTCGTACGAGCGGCTGTAGATGTTGGTGAAGTCGGCGCGGGTCACGATGGCGCACTCGACGGTCTCGCCGCAGATGTTCCCGTCGCCGAGGTCGGCCCGGACATTGATCGACACCGTGAACGTGACCGTGACGGTGCGCGTCGCGGTGGCCGCCGACGCGGACCGGCGAGCCCCAGCGTCAGGGCGGCGATGGCGGCGACGGCGATCCCGGCGCGGGCGAGGGCGCGGGCGGAGGACGGAACGAGGCGCATGGCGTGGCGATGCCTTTCCGGGTGTCGGACGGGCGACCACGACGGCCCCCCGATCACCATGAGTTAGGCTAGGCAAACCTAACCGCACGCTCCCTTGGCGGTGTCAACCGCCATGCCACCGCCCGGACTTGACCAGCGGAGCGCTCAGGCGGCCAGCAGGCGCAGCTCGAAGGAGGCCCGGAGCCAGCTGGCGGCGGCCTTCGCGGCCGAGCCGACCGCCAGGCCCCACGCCGCGCCCGGGATGCCGCCGAGGGCGTAGCCGAGGAGCAGGCACAGGACCGAGAAGAGCGAGAAGGTGAGCTGCACGGGGAGCGTGGCGCGCGGGCTCAGGACGCGGAGCAGGAGCAGCCCGCAGGTGCCGAGGGCCATCACCGCGTACTGGGTGCCGGTGGCGGGCAGCAGGGAGACGGCCGCGTCCCAGGTGTCGCCGAGCAGGGCACGGCCGGCGGCGTCCGGGAGGAGGGCGAGCGTCACCGCCCAGCAGGCCGCGACGCCGGCCAACGCGCCGCCGGCCGTGGCGGCGGCGCGGGCCCGGAGGTGGCCGTTCGGCCGACGGCCGAGCAGCGGCGGGCCGAAACCGGTGGCCGCGTTGAACAGCACGTTCAGCGGGCCGAAGAGAGTGCTCGCGCCCCGCAGTGCGCCGACGGCGAGCGGGTTGGCGAGCAGGCCGAGGAGGACGATCGCCAGCTGGGAGGCCGCGTTGCCGACGCCGAACTCGACGACGAAGCGCCGGCCGAGGTGGCGCCGGTCGAGGAGGGTGCGGGGGTCGACGGGCGTGGCGCCCCGGGTGAGGAGGAGCAGCAGCGCTCCGCCAAGGAGCAGCGCGGGGAGCGAGGAGAGGCCCCAGGCCAGCACCATCCGGCCAGGACCCGTGCCGTACGGCTGGAGCGCCAGCGCGGGAACGGCCACGGCGAGCCGTGACACGTCGGCGACCAGGGCGAGTTGCGGCCGGCCGAGGAGCGAGAAGGCGTAGCGCAGCCCGTCCTGGGTGAGGACCAGCGGGAGCACGAGGCCGAGCGCGGTGAGGCCGTCCGCGATGCCGCCTGGGACGGCGAGGGTCACCAGGGCCGTGGCCGCGCCGAGCGCCGTCGACGCGGCGAGCGTGAAGAGCGCCGCGGCCCGGCAGTGGCCGTGCAGGTCGGCCGCCGCGCCGCGGCGCAGCACCAACGCCTGCCCGACATAGGCGGTGGCCGCGCCGAGCAGCAGCGCGAACACCGTGTAGACGACGGCGAACGAGGCGAAGTCCGCCGCCGTCGACTGCCGCGCCGCGCACACCACCACGGCGATGTTGGTCAGCGCGGCCACGCCCTGGTCCGCTATGGCCGCGACCGTGGCGCGCCGCGTGGAGGGTCCGCTCTCTTCGCTCACTGCTGTGGGGAACCGTCTTCGAGATCGGCGGGGTCGAGGACGCGCAGGCCGAGGGTCTCCGAGCCCACGTCGCGGTGGTCCGGCGGCGGTTGCTGCCGGGTGACGGGCGGCCGGTTGGTCCGTGGCCGCGCCTGCGCCGGCGGCTGGGGCCGCGGCAGCGGCTCCGCCGGGACCGGCTCGGCGCCGTCGGCGAGCGAGGCCCGGTCCGAGTCGCTGCCGCCGCCCCACGAGTGCAGCACCGCCCCCAGCAGTATGCCGCCGGCGCCGACCACCAACTCCCTGACCCTGGCCAGGTCGTCGCGCCGCACCTGGCTCGGGTCGCAGACGACGAGCACGCCGTCGACCCGGTCGGTGAGCGCGATCGCGTCGGCATAGGAGAGGACGGCGGGGGCCAGCACCACGACGACGGCGCCCTTGGCGTCGGCGTGGCCGATCAGCGTGGTGGCCGCCGGCGAGGTGAGCGCCCGCGGCACGTTCCGCACCCGGCGCCCCGGCACGAGGTCGAAGATGCCGGACTCGCCGCCGTCGATGGGCACCCGGCCGCCGGGCCAGCCGCTGTCCTGGCCGCGCCGGGCGCCGTTGCCCGCCCAGCCGGGGCGTGCGCCGTCGGCGTGCCTGAGCTGGTCGGAGAGGGTCGGGGTGCGCAGGTCGGCCTCGACGAGCAGCGCGTCCATGCCCATCTCGGCGAAGGCCGCGGTGAGGTTGACCGAGGTGGCGAGCGGCGTCTCGATGCTGCCGCGCGGCGCGACCACCAGCAGCCGGCGGCGCTGCGCGAACGTCTCGTCGTAGGCGAGGCGGAACGCGACCGAGCGGTACTCCTCGGCCAGCCGCCCCTCGGCGAGCAGCTGGTCGGGGTGGCCGCGCCCGGTGCGCGGCAGCACGCCGAGGACGGGCGCGCGCAGGGCGCGGGTGACGTCGCCGGCCGAGCGCACGGTGGGGTCGAAGACCAGCCGGATCCAGGCGGCGAGCAGTCCGAGGCCGATGCCGACGACGTAGCCGAGGCCGAGCAGCAGCGGAAGTCCCGGCCCTGCCGGGCTGGTTGGCGCGCTGGCCTCGGTGATGACCCGACCGCCGCTGGTGTCGAGGGCCCGGAGGCCGGCGATGCTCGAGGTGAGCTCGGAGAGCTCCGCGGTGACGGTGGACAGGTCGGCGACCGCGTTGTCGTAGGCGGTGGTGCCCTCGACGAGGTTCTGGTCCAGGTCGAGTTGGAGCTGGTCGCGGCGCTCGAGCAGCGGGGCGCGCTGCTCCTCGAGCGCGGCGACGTTGTGGGCGATCGTCTCGTCGGCGGCGGCCTGCCGGTGTTCGAGGTAGGCGTCGACGAAGGCGTTGGCCCGCTCGGCGGCGACCCGGGGGTCGTCGGCCGAGTAGGCGAACCGCAGCACCTCGGTGTTGGGCGGGTTGGTGACGGTGAGCCCGCGCTTGAGCGAGCCGGCGGCGTTCGGCCGGCCGAGTGCCTCGGCGGCGCGCTGGGCCACGACATCGCTGACGGCGGTGCGGCGCTCGGAGCCCATCACGACGCGGTCGACGGCGGTGGGTGCGAACGGGTCGGCGGTGGGCACCCGCACGGTGATCTCGCTGGTGGCGATGTACGTCTCGTTGCTCGAGAGCCCGAGCCACGCGCCGCCGGCGAGGCCGAGCAGGATGCCACAGACGATCAGCAGCCGGTAGCGCAGCAGTTGGCGGAACTGGTCGCGCAGCAGGTCGGGTTCGTCGTACGGGTGGTGGCCCGGGATGCCGCGACCGTCATCGCGCACTGCGCTCATGCGGTTCTTCCTCTTCTCGGGTGGGCGGCGCGTGCCTCGTCGAGCAGCGCGGTGACGCGGCCGAGCCCGGCGGCACGGGACAGGTGGGTGCGGGCGTAGTCGGCGCCGCGGGCGCCCATGGCGTCGGCGGCCGCCGGGTCGGCGGCCAGCTCCCGCGCCGCCTCGGCCAGCGCGGCCGGGTCCTCGGGTGGGACCAGCGTGCCGGCCGCCGACCTGCGGATCTCCTGGGCCGTGCCGCCCCGGGCGGCGACCGAGGCGATCACCGGCCGGCCGGCGACGAAGTAGGAGGTGAGCTTGGACGGCAGGCTCATGTCGAGGACGGTGGCACGCTGGGTGACGACGAGGGCGTCGGCGGCGGCCAGCACGTCGGGGAACTCGGCGTCGGGCGCGGGCGGCAGGAAGTCCACGTTGGGCAGCCCGGCGGCCAGCTCGACGAGGCGGTCGCGCTGACTGCCGTCGCCCATCAGCACGACGCGCAACTCGGGAGCGTGGCGGGCGGTCTCGATGAGCACCTCGAGGCCCTGCTTGAGGCCCATGTTGCCGGAGTGCAGCAGCACCGTCTGTTCCTCGGGCCAGCCGAGCCCGGCCCTGGTCTTGCTGCGCGGGGCCGAAGGTCCCGCGACATGCGACCAGTTGGGCACGAGCCGGATGCGGTCCTCGGGCACCCCGAGGGCGGTGACCCGGTCGCGGAAGCTCTCGTGGATGACGCCGACGAGGGTGGCATCGCGCAGCATCCGGCGCTCGACAGCGGCCGTGGCGCCGGCCACGAGGCCCCCGCCGCTGATCCCGCTCTGCTCCGCGGCGGCGCCCATCAGGTCCTGGACGATGGGCAGATAGGGCACGCCGTGGCGCCTGGCGATCCGGGCCGCGAGCAGCCCGCCGGCAAGGCTCGGCACCTGCGCGACCACGAGGTCGGGGCGGCCCATCCGGGGCGGGGCGAGCACGCCGTGCGCGAGGATCGTCGCCTCGTAGAGGGCGCGGCGCGCGGCGGTCTGACGCGGCGGCACCGTGTGCCGCCTGCGGTGTATCAGGACTCCCGCCCGACTGTCCACGCCGCGCCACTTCCCGCGATAGGCCGGATCGACGCGCCAGGAAGGGTAGTGCGGCATGCCGGCCAGCACGTGCACCTCCGCCTGGCGCTCGGCCGCCCAGTGCTCGGCGAGCTGCGCGGCGTAGGGACCGATACCGGCCTGCTCCGGTGCGTAGTTGGTCGACACGAGCAGTAACCGCTCATGCGCCACCACATCATCACTCATGGTAATGCCCCTCCCCGATCGCCCTCCCCCGTGAGTGACGGGTGCTCAGCCTATCCCCAAAGTTTGCACACGATGTCAGCATCCGGTCCTGTTCCGTGAGGACTTGGAGCTAAGGTGGGAGATCCTCTTTCGCGACGGGCCAGTGGGGGGTTCGGGCGTATGCAACATGCCGTTCGCCATACCGTGGGCTACGCACCCGGGGTCTACGACCTCTTCCACGTCGGGCACCTCAACATTCTCCGGCACGCCAGGAGCCGTTGCGACTACCTCGTCGCCGGGGTGGTCTCGGACGAGATGGCGGAGCTGGCCAAGGGCCGCCCGCCGGTGATACCGCTGGTGGAGCGTCTGGAGATCGTGCGGAGCATCCGGTTCGTGGACGCGGCGTTCGTGGAGACCGTGCCCGACAAGCTGGAGACCTGGCAACAGGTCAGGTTCGACGTGCTGTTCAAGGGCGACGACTGGCGCGGCACGCCGCGCGGCGACAGGCTGGAACGCGACTTCGCCACCGTCGGCGTCGAGGTCGTCTACTTCCCCTACACGGTGCACACGTCCAGCACTCAGCTGCGGGCCGCGCTCTCCGCGTTGACGGCGGACAGCTCGCGGAACCACTTGACGGAGAACGCGGCGCAGAACGCGACGTAGGCGCAGCACAGCGCCGCGTACCCGAGGCGGAACGCCCGCTCGTCGGCCAGCAGCAGGAACACCGCGCACATCACCCCGTAGTCGACGGGCAGCAGCGCCACGGCGCGCAGCCGGGACGGCGGGGCCTGCGGCGCGCCGGCCCCCCGGGCGGCGGGGCGCGGCCTGAGCTTGTCGGTGAGCAGGCCGCCGAAGAAGACGAGGACGGCGGCGAGTTGGAAGACCAGCGGCACCAGCAGCCAGCCCTCCGCGGGCAGTTCGAAGTGCCGGTAGAAGGCGATCAGCACGGCGCCGTGCAGCGCGGTGATCTTGGCGCAGTCCACGGCGTGGTCGAGCCACTCCCCCGCCGGGCTCGACCGGCCGCGCAGCCTGGCGAGTTGGCCGTCCGCCGAGTCCAGCGCGAAGCCGAGCACGAGGGTCGCGTAGACGCCAAGGGCCAGCGGCCAGGACGGCGGCAGCGCCGCCACCGCGGCCACCCCGGCGAAGCTGAACACCGCGCTGACCAGGGTGACCTGGTTGGGCGTCAGGCGCAGCCGGTAGGCCGCGGCCGCCAGCCGGCGGCCGAGCGGGCGGTTGACGTAGCGCGAGTAGAGCGACACCCCCTTGGCGGTCTTCTGCGCCCCGCGCAGCCGGTCGAGCGCCGCACCGTAGCTCAGCTCAGCCACCATCCATCACCTGGTCCCCACCTGCTCACACACCGGATCCGGCTCCCCGCGATGCGTGGCATCATCGCATGGGCGGATAGCATGCGGGGGCCACTGCGCCCAAGGGATGACGGGGAGGACCGAACGATGCGGCTGCGAGCTCGGCTGTCGACGACCGTGGCTGGGCTGACCGCGGTCCTAGCGCTGACGACGAGCCTTTCGGGGTGCATGACGGTGCACGGCGAGGAGGCCATCGTGCCCGCCACCGACACCGAGGAGGCGGAGGAGGTCCTCCGGCACTACGTCGAGGTCTACAACGAGGCCAAGCCCGCCAACGACTCGGAGCTCAACGCGACGGTCGAGTCCGGCGGCCTCGGCGCCATCAACGGTGCCGTGCTCGACGCGCGTGCCGGCGCCATCGCCGACGCCGAGGAGCAGGGCGACCAGCAGATCATCGACCAGATCAACGAGGCGTACGGGCCCGACTCGTTCACGCCCCTGGAGCTCGACGACGTCCGGTACCACATACCGGAGCAGGCCGGCTGGCCCAAGTTCTTCGTCGCCGAGGCCCGGTCGAACCTGACCGAGAACCGTTGGCTGCTGGTCTTCACACGCGACTCGATCGACGAGGACTGGCGCGCCTCCTACCTGGGCCAGGTGCCGGCCGCCCAGTTGCCCGAGCTCGCCGAGGAGGACGGCGCCCTGGTGGACGTCCCGCTCACCGGGACGGACGGGGACGACCTCGCGGTGCCGCCCGCCGAGTTGAGCGCGGCCTACGCCGAGTACCTGTCGGCCGGCGGGGTCGACCCGACGTTCACGGCCGGTCCGTACACCACCGACGCGCTCGCCAGCCGGGAGGAGGCCAACAACAACGCGGCCTTCCGCACCGACTACATCGACGAGCCGGCCGAGGACCCGGAGTACGCGCCGGTCGCCATCCGCACCGCCGACGGCGGGGCGCTGGTCTTCTTCACCACGCTGCACAACAGCAAGCAGACGGTCGCCGAGGGCGAGAACCCGGCCGAGGTGCTGCGCCTCGACCCGGCGTCGCTGGCGCTGATGGAGGGCGAGGCGCGGCGCGCCGTCACCTGGCAGCGGGTCGCCTACCAGGTCGCCTACGTGCCGGCGGGCGAGGGCCAGGTGGAGATCCTCGGCCAGAGCAGGGGCGCGACCTCGGTCACCGGCGAGTAGGCCAGGCAGGGGTGCCGGCCGGCTCCTCCTCGTCGTCCTCGGCCGGCAGCCCGGCCGAAGCGTCGGTCAGCGCCTCGAGCAGCGTCAGCGGCTCGGGCAGCGGCCGCTCCGGGCCGTGCAACCAGCGCACCCCGGTCGCCGCCGTGGCGCCCGGGGTGCGGGAGGGCGGCACCAGCACGTAGCTGCCGCGGCAGTGCCAGCGGAGGCCCGGGTGCTCGTCCACGGTCTCGGGATGGCAGTCGAGCTCGCACGGCCACCACTCGTCCTCGTCGTCCGGGGTGCCGCGGGTGGCCGTGAAGAACAGCATCCGGTCGTCCACGAGGGCGACCGGGCCCACCTCCGTCCCCTCGGCCGCGAGCCGCTCGAGCGCGGCCCGGCCGGCGGCCGCCGGCACGTCGAGCACGTCGTGGGCGCGGCCGGTGGCGGTGACGAAGTTCGCCTCGGGCGCGCCGTGCAGCCAGCGGAGCACCTGGTCCCGATCGGTGGTGGCCTGCGTCTGCCAGGCGAGGGACACGGGGTGCCGACCGGGCGTGGGACAGCCGATGCGCTCGCAGGAACAGCCGTAGTCGTGGGGGTGCGCGGCGGGCGCCAACGGGAAGCCGGCCTCGGCGGCGGCGAGCAGCAGCTCCTCCCTGGCCCGGGCCGCGGCCGCCCCCGCGGCCGCCTCCCGCGCTCCGCGACGCAACCACCGAGGGAGTCTGCTCTCGCGTTCCATGGTCCCCCTACCGCCTCACTAGCCGTTTCCCGAAGCGTCCAGCGCGGGAGGCGCGGCGCTTATTCCGTGGAAACGTCTCAGCTGTCACTCGGTTGTAAGTTGTAACGAACCATCCTGCCCTGCGATGGCCTCCGATGGGTAATCGGGAGAAAGCCGCCCGCCGGTGACACCGGTGCGCTCTCCCGCACGCCATCTCCCCACGCGCCCCGCGCTGCGCGCGGGCCGTGCTGGCCGTGCTGGCCGTGCTGGCCGGCCTGGCGGCCGGTGGCCGCCGGGCGCTCCGCGGGGGGTGTGTCCCCACCCACCCTGTCTCTTATACGCAT
>NZ_SMKC01000510.1 GCF_004348315.1 Streptomyces sp. 8K308
CCCCGGCGGGGGGCCTCGCGCCTCCGCCGCCAACCGCACTACGTGCAGTTCGGCTAATGCCAGCCGGATCACCGGCATTCCTTTTCAGGCACCGCACCGCACCGCTTCACTCGTATCAGCAGCCTTTTTCCGATCCCAGGAATCCGAGGAATGGAGAATCGCGTGGTCGATGCGGCACGCACACGTGAGATAGTCACCAAACTGTTCGCCGACGTCGCCTCGGGGAATGTGGAGGGAGTCATCTCGGCCCTCTCCCCCAACATCGTCTTCGACCTGCCGAGGACTGACTACAACATCGCCATTCCCAACACCGGCCGGTGGCTCGGACGTGAGGGAGTCATCGAGGCCTTCCGGCTCCGCGGTGAAAGGACCGATGTCACCGCCTTCGAACAGCGCGACATGGTGGTGGAAGGCAACCGGGCCTTCGTCATCAACTTCCAGCGGATCCGGCACAGGACCACCGGCTTCGAGGTCGAGTTCGAGTTCTCCATGGTGCTGACCCTCGGGGACGACGAGCTGGTGCGGCACTGGAAGGCGTTCTTCGACGCCTCCGGCGAGGTCGCCATGTTCCGTTCGGACGTGAACGACCGCCTGCTCGCGGCCGTCGTCGGCGGCGACGCCAGCGCGCTCCCCGCGCTGCTGCGGGAGGGCGCCGACCCCAACCACCGCGACGCCGCCTCAGGCCTGACCGTGTTCCAGACGGCCGCGGGGCGCGGCGACGCCGCCATCGTCAGGCTCCTCCTGGACGCCGGCGGCGACGTCCACGGCACCGATCGCCGGGCCGGGACCACCGCCCTGCACAAGGCGGTCCAGCGCGGCGACCTCGCCACGGTGCGGTTGCTGGTCGAAGCGGGCGCCTTCGTGGACGCGGTGGCGCCCACCACCGGCCACACGCCCCTGATGGACGCCCTCTGGTACAAGTGGCCGGACATCACCGCCTACCTGCTCGACCAGGGCGCGGGACTCGGCCTGCACACCCACTACGGCTTCTCCCTCCAGGAACACTTCGAGTACGAGCTGAACGTCAACACCCGGGGCAAGGAGCGGCTGCTCGAGGCCGAGCGGCTGCTCGACGAGCGGCGCCGCTCGGACGCGGCGGCCGCCGAGGCACAACGCCTGATGGCCGCCGTGACCGCGGGCGACGCGGCCCGGGTGCGTGCCCTGATCGCCTCGGGCGCCGACCTGGAGGCCCGTTACCCCGTGGTCAACGGCTTCAACGACCAGCACACCCCGCTCCTCGTCGCCGCCCGCGACGGCCACGTCCAGATCGTGTCGGCCCTGCTCGCCGCCGGCGCCGACGTCAACGCCACGGAGCCGACGTTCGGCGCCTCCCCACTGCACAAGGCCGTCTACAACGGCCACGCCGAGATCACCAGGCTCCTCGTGCGAAGCCCGGGCGTCGACCTGGACTACCAGGGCGCCACCAACGGCTACACCGCCCTGCACGACGCGCTGTGGCACGGCTACGAGGACTGCGCCCGGGTCCTGCTGAGCGCCGGCGCCCGCACCGACCTGGTGGGCCACGACGGCAGGACGGCCCACGACGTGGCGGTCGACAGCTTCGGCGCCGACCACCCACTCTCCAGGCACCTCGCCACCGAAGGCGCCAGCTGAACCACGGCCTACCGGAAAGGAATTCGCGCCATGCTGTTCTACGTCCAGATGAAGTGGAACCACGAGGGCCGCATCTCGCTCGACGAACTGTGGGAGGTCGAGGCCGAGGAGGCCGAACACGCGCAGGAAACCCTGGACTCCGGATTCTGCGTCGGAATCTGGAAGGTGGCCGCGCAGAAACGCGTCATCGCCATCATCGACTCACCCGACGCCGAGGAACTCGACCGCACCGCGCTCGGCCGACTCCCGATGCGGGAGTACCTGGAATTCGAGGCCGTCTGGCCACTGCGCGACTATCTCGGATTCGCCGAGGACGTGAAGGCGCGCTACCACGTTTGAAGAGAACCCCAACACGTCGATGGAGGACAACGGATGATTCACCAGCTCATCTTCGCCTTCCCGCGGCCGGGAATGAGCGAGGAGGCGTTCCACCAGTACTGGACCGAGGAACACGCCGTCCGCTACGCGAGCAAGATCCCGCAGATCAAGCGCTACTCCGTGGACACCCGCATCCCGCGCAAGGGCGAGACCACCGAGCCGCTGTGGAGCGGGGTGGCCGAGATCTGGCTGGAGAACGACGAGGAACAGCTCGCGTCGCTCCAGACGCCCGAGTTCCTGGAGGGCGCGCGGCTCGACGAGCCCCGGTGGGCCGCGTTCTGGCGCTCCCTGGTGCTGGACACCGAGACCGAGACCGTGGTGCCGGGTGAGCCGGACGACCAGGGCCAGCCCGGCGTCAAGCTGATCGTGCTCGTCAAGCGGCGTGAGGGCATGACGGTGGAGGAGTTCCGCAGCTACAGCCGCGAGCTGCACGCGCCGCTGGTCGCCGGTATCCCGGGGCTCCGACGCTACGACCAGTCCTACACCAGGGACTCCTGGTACAGCGTCAGCGAGCCGCCCTTCGATGCCGCCTACCACCTGTGGTTCGACGACGTCGAGGCCGTGGACGCCGCCGAGGCCGGCCCTGACCAGGCCAAGGTGCTGGCCGACTACGCGAACTTCACCAACCCCCGCTACGTCCACTCGCTGCTGTTCCGGCAGAACTGGATCATCGGCCCGGCCACCCGCTGACCGTGCCGTCCCCCCTCCTGGCCCCGGCCCACGGCGCCCGCGTCGCCGGGGCCAGGACGCTCGCCCTAGTAGCCGACGGTGAAGCGCTCGCCGACGTGCCGCGGGTTCTCGATCTCGTCGACCAGCGCGACGGCGTAGTCCTCGGTGGAGATCCGGCTCTCGCCCTTCTCGTCCACGACGAGGTCCTCCAGCGCGGTACGGAAACTCCCGGTGCGGGTGCCCGGCTCGATGGTGGCGGCCGGGCTGAAGCTGGTCCAGTGGATGGCCTGCTCGGTGGCCCGCAGATAGGCGAGCGCGTCGCCGTGCGCGTGCATGATCTCCAGCACCGACTCGGGCAGCCCAGGCGCGTCCCAGACCTGGCCGCCGTCCGGGGTCCTGAGCGAGCCGGCGCCGCCGACCATGATCAGCCGCGGCGCGCCCTCACCCAGCGCGTGCAGCCCGGCGACCAGGGACTCGGCGGACGGCTCGATCAACGCCCGGTGCCCCGGGCCGTCACCGCCGCCGACCGCACTGACCAGCACGTCCTGGCCGTGCGCCACGGAGCTGACGTCCGCCGGGTCGAGGACGTCGCCGGTGGCGACCGTCAGGTTCTCGTGCTCTCTGCCGACCTTCGACGGATCCCGCACCACGGCGGTCACGACGTGCCCACGATCCAGGGCCTCGCTGACCACCCGATGCCCGATGCTGCCGTTCGCTCCGAAGACCGCGATCCTGGCCATGCGTCCACGCTCCGCTGAGGTTGCCTGCCACCTCAGCGTCTCACCGCCCGCCCGGCTCGGCATCCGCAGGACTTGCCGGCCCGCTTCGCGCGGCGGGTGGCCGACACCTCCGCGAAGCGGAAACCGGCGGGCGGGCGGGGGAAACACCCCGAAACGCCGAGCCGCGCGCACCGCGAAGACCGAGGGCCCCAGAACCCCGCGCGACAGCGCGAGCCCGGCGGCGAAGCCACGTCCACGCGCGAAGCGCGGAACGGGCG
>NZ_SMKC01000511.1 GCF_004348315.1 Streptomyces sp. 8K308
GGGTGGGGGAGCGGGCCTGGGGCTGGCCATCGTCGACTCCCCCGTGCGGGCGCATGGCGGCCGCGTCGAGATCCACACGACGCCGGGGGCGGGCACGAACGTTCGCCTGCTGCTGCCACGCCACGCCTGACGCCCGCGCGCTTCGCGGCGGCACGCCCCACCTCGGCGGGTGAACCGCGGCACACGGTCGCACGGAATTGCGTTGACAGCGCTGGACGGCCTCTTGGACCATCGTCCGACCAGTTGCTCCGTGACCAATGAGAGAAACGGATCCCCTCATGCGCCAACTCGTGTGCCCCGCCGCCGTCGCAGACCTGCACACGAGGAGCCATGAACCGTCCGCACTCTCCAGCCCCCGCACGCCATGACACCGCTACTACCGGCGCGGCGCCCGGTGCCCGGCGGCTCAACCTGGGCGTGGTGGCCCACGTCGACGCCGGCAAGACCAGTCTGACCGAGGCGCTGCTGCACGTCGGCGGTGCCATCGAACAGGCCGGCCGGGTGGATGACGGCACGACTCAGACCGACACCATGTCCCTGGAGCGGCGACGGGGAATCACGATCCGCTCCGCCGTCGCGACATTCGAGATCGACGACGTCACCGTCAACCTCGTCGACACCCCCGGCCATCCCGACTTCATCGCCGAGGTCGACCGCTCACTGGCGGTCCTCGATGGCGCGGTCCTGGTGCTGTCCGCCGTGGAGGGCGTGCAGGCCCAGACCATCGTGCTGTATCGGGCGCTGCACCGCCTGGGCATCCCCGTGGTCTTCTTCGTCAACAAGATCGACAGGGCGGGCGCCGCGCCCGAGACGGTCCTTGAGGGAATGCGAAGCCGCCTGAGCACGGCTCTCGTGCCGCTTGGTCACGTGCACAACCCCGGTACGGCGGCGGCCGAGGCCGTTCCGTGCGCGTGGGAGGACCCCATCGAGGCCGAGCGTCTGACGGGGCTGATCGCGGACCATGACGAGGATCTGCTCGAGGACTGGCTCGCCCGGGATCGCCCCGTCGGACCGCAGCGGCTGCGCACCGCCCTGGGACGCCTCACGCGTGCCGGTGACGTCCATCCGGTCCTGTTCGGGTCGGCCAGGACCGGTGCTGGCATCCGGTCTCTGATCGGCTCCGTCACCGAATTGCTGCCCGTGGCACCCGGCGACGATCACGCACCGGTGGCGGCGCAGGTGTTCAAGGTCGAACGGTCACCAGGAGGGCAGCGGGTCTGCACGGTGCGGATGCGTGCCGGGACACTCGGCGTCCGCGATCGGGTGTCGCTCGGCGGTGACCGGTGGGCGACCGTGACGGCCGTGGAGGTCTTCGAACCCGGCGGTGCCGTCCAGCGCCCTCGTGCGGCGGCCGGCCAGATCACGCGCGTCCGGGGCCTCGATGGCGCTCGGATCGGAGACTGGATCGGCTGCCGCCCGGCCGGCACCACCGCGGCAGCGGCGCTGCCGGAACCTGGCTTTGAGACCAGGGTGGTTGCCCGTGATCCCGCTCGGCAGGGTGAGGTACACCAGGCCCTGACCGAACTCGCCGACATCGATCCGCTGATCGCCCTGCGGCCCGAGCGGGGTGCCGCACGGATTCGCATCTACGGCGAGGTGCAGCAGGAGGTCCTGGCCGACACGCTGGTAGCCGAATACGGCATCGATGTCGACTTCCGCGACACCGGCGTGGTCTGCGTCGAACGACCGTCGGGAACCGGCAGCGCCGCGCTGCGCCTGGGCGAAGCCGGCCACGTGTACAACTACGCCCTGGCGGTGACCGTCGAACCGGCCGCGCCCGGCTCCGGCGTCGAGCTCGTCATCGCCGCGGACCGGGCACAACTACCCCTGCACGTCTACGGCAACGTCGGCGGATACCAGGCCGCGATCCTGGAGTACCTCCATGAGCCCCTGGCGGTCGGCCCGCACGGGTGGCGGGTGGTCGACACACGGATCACGGTCACCGACAGCGGCTACCCCCCGGCGGGCCCGCGCGCCGCGGAGGTCCGGCGCACGACCGACGCGGTCGTCCGCGAAGCACTCAGGCGGGCCGGCACGGTTGTCTGCGAGCCCGTCGACCGGTTCGTGCTCGAAGCGCCGGCGGACGAGCTGGCCCCTGTGCTCGCCCTGCTGGGCCGCCACGGTGCCGTCCCTGAGACGCTCCGGACCGCCGGGCCTGTCGCGGTGATCACCGGAACCCTTCGGAAAGCAGAGGCGAACGCGGTACGTGCGGGGTTGCACAGCGCGGCTCACGGCGAGGGTGTCCTCGAAACCGCCCCTGACCACTACCAACCCGTGCGAACCACCTGCGGCGGGCAGCGATGAGGCCCCCGGCGCGCCCGGGTTCCGCTCCGCGCCGTCCGCGACAGCTCGCACGCCGCTTCCTGGTCTGGAACTTCCTTCGGGCCGTGCTGCAGAACGGCTGGTGGCTCGTCACCAGCTTGTACATGGTGGTCGATGCGGGCCTGTCCCCCGCGCAACTTCTTGTCATCGCCGCCGTACAGGGCGTGGCGAGCAGCGTCTTCGAGATCCCGGCCGGGGTCGTGTCCGACACCATCGGCCGCAAGGCGGCGATCGTCACCTCTCACGCCCTGATGGCCGCCGCCATGATCACGACCGGATTGTCCTCCGACTTCCTGCCGCTGATGGTGGCGCAGGTGCTGTGGGGAATCGCCGGCACGTTCGCCAGCGGATCCGACGTGGCGTGGGCAACGGACGAGATCGACCAGCCCGAGCGCATGCATCTGCTGATCGCCGCTCAGGGACGGTGGCAGATGATCGGCTCAGGAGCCGGCATCGTCGTCTTCGGCGCGCTCGCGACGATCCTCAACCGACCGGCGGCCATCGCCGGCGCGGGCGTTCTGATGCTCGTACTGGGGGCATGGTTCACCGTGGCTTTTCCCGAGGACAACTTCGTCCGGGTGCGCAAGGACCACCTCCGCGTCGCGCTTGGCATCGCCCGCAGAGGCGCACGGCTCGTGGTCACCGACCGCACCGTGTGCGTTCTGGTCATCGTCACGGTCCTGGTGAACGGCGCGGGTGACTCCTTTGCCCGTGTCTATCCGGTGCAGCTGTCCGGCCTCGGTCTCCCCTCGGGCATGTCCGGCACGGTGTGGTTCACCGCCATCTCCCTGGCCGGCTACGCGTTCGCGGTTCTCGCGCTCGCCGTCGCCCAGAATCGGCTCCACGACGATCACGGGGCCCGCGCGGCCCTGGCCCTCTCATGCGCCACAGGGCTGATCAGCTTCGTGCTGGTCGGGCTGGCGCCGAACCTCACCTACGCCATCGTGGGCGTGGTCATCGCGAACGGCATCGCCATGCCCCTGATTCGGACGATCACCACGATCTGGGTCAACCGCCGCACAGCGAACGACATCCGGGCCACGACCCATTCCTTCATGGCACAGGCCGAGTACGTCGGTGAGATCGTCTGCGCGTCCAGCCTGGCCGGGGTCTCGGGAGCGATGGGGGCGGGGAACACCGTGGCCCTGGCCGCCTCGCTCTTCGCGGCGAGCGCGGCGGTGCTCGCACTGGCCAGGGTCCGAGGCGCCGACCCGACTTCCGTGGCACACGCCTCACCCGTTGGCGGAGGTGCGACGTGACGGCGCGTGGGGGCGCGTCCGCCCTCCCCGCTCGGGGCGGGGAG
>NZ_SMKC01000512.1 GCF_004348315.1 Streptomyces sp. 8K308
CCTCACCTGGAGAGTGCTTCTTTCCGTGCAACCAACAGGACCCTCGACAAGTCCCATCGTTGCAGGTCAGGAGCACTCTCCGCTTATTTGACCAAGCCTCGGACACCCACCCTGTGAAAGCGCGAGGCTAGGTTCGCCGCTGGACTTCCTGGCACCGTTGGGTCACCCTCGCCATGCTCGCCCACGCCTTCCTCGCCGTCACCGCAGCCGCCGAACGACGAGACCACCCAGTGCCCGAAGACCTGATCCCGCTGACCGGCAACGAGCTCCAGCATCTGTTCGCGGCGCTGATCAGCCCGGTCCACGACCTCGCGCACCGACTCCGCTGGTCGCGGTGGCGACGGCGCCACCAGGCCCGCGCCCGCGCCTTCCACTACCGACGACAAGCAACCGCTCAGCTATGATCTGACGCAGAGTCATGCGGTGGGGGCCAGGCGCTGCGGCAGCGGTGCCATCGCGTGAACGGCGCCCGGAGTGAGCGCGGCGCCGTAGTGCGCGCCGCTCAGGCCAACCGGTAGCATCGGCAGCGGCTTGGTGCAGCCGGCCGCTCGCGCCTTTCAAGGTTGGGTGAATGCACCGTGGGTCGCCTCGCCTCGGCTCCCTGAACGCGGCGCCAGCCGACAACGCGAGCATCGGCAGGATGGGCCGCGTGGAAAGCCGACGCGATGACGTCCCCTACCACTGACCACGCCAAGAAACTCGCCAAACTCCTGCGCGAGGACCTTGCCACAGCGGGGATCGCGATCCCGCACAGCCTCGCGCTCGAACTGATCGCCCACCAGCTCGGCACCAAGGACTGGAACGTACTCGCCGCCCTGGCGAGCCGGGCTGGGAGCCCTGCCACACCGGAGATCAGCCCGGGCGTGCCGGTCCTGCGCGTCATGTCCGTCGCACAGGCACTGCCGTTCTACCGTGACTTCCTTGGCTTCGCCCTGGACTGGGAGCACCGGTTCGAGCCCGGGTTGCCACTGTACGTGCAGGTATCGCGCTCGGCAGCCGTGCTACACCTCTCCGAACACCACGGCGATGGCGCCCCCAACAGCGTGGCCTGGATCCCGGTGCGCGACGTGTCCGCGCTCCACAAGGAATTGCTTGCCCGACCGAACGCGCCGGTACGTCCCGGAATCGACCCGGACGCGCCCGGAGGGCCGACGCTGCAAGTCATCGACCCGTACGGCAATGTCCTGAGGTTCGCGCAGCCGCCATCCGCGCAGTAGCCGACCCCGGCAGAGCGCGCCGCAGCACGCAGTGCGCTCTGTCGACACAATCCCCCACACGGACACTCCACCGAGAGACGGCAGCCAGATCACGATCTACGGCTGGAGTATTAGGAGGTTCCTTGCCATGAAGGGCTGATGATACCAAGAGTTCTAAACATGCCTGGTTAGCGGGCACCTCGCTGCATCCAAGGCTACCCGAATCAATTGCCACACCACATGGTGGATCCTGGCTGAGTGGCGCTGCCTTGGGGATTCCATGGCCCCGACGAATCTCATGATCCACTCTATGTGGAACCACACACCCTTTCACGGGCAGCCAGTGCGTGCTTCACACCTTTCTGCACACGCTCAACAGCATATTCCATGCCCCCATCAATAGCACCTCGAATTGCCTGATCCTGCAGCGCGCGGGCTCGATCCCCCAGCCCCAGAAAGGCAGAATATGCGCTCGCCAATTCCAGCCGAGGCAGTTCGTTCCACGGCCACAAATCTAGGCGCTTGGACTCCGCTAGATCGTCGGTAATGAGGGCCAACAGATCGACTGGTTCACCAACCGAGAGGAAGAATTCGTCACAGAGGTCAGAAAGCAGTGCCAGAACAGCCGCCTCAACTTCTTCATCCCCCGACCTATCTCCCGTCAACTCAAACCGCCCCACCCCAGGATTTCTGAGACGGTACAACTTACTCAAGGAAGCTGACACCACCCATTCCCTACGCGATGAGGTAACCGAACTCAAACCGGGCAGGCCGAGACTGAGGGTGACATCGAACCTGTAGCAGCCTTCCATCGCAGTCTTCTCAGGCTGGAAGGCAACTACACGAAGAAGCTTATCCTCACGAATGAGGAGTCGCCCCTTCTTGCTGAAACCGTACTCCCCCTTCATCAGAGATGCGACCTTCGCAATCAACTGCCTCATGTCACCATTCACCCAAATCCCACCTTACTGAACTCGCTGATAAGAAATAGTGCCACTGGCGCCGATCCGGTAGACCCACAACTGACCTGAACCAGTCGGGACTCCCATTTCCTGTTCGTATTCCCTCAGCTCATTTCGTCCTCGCCGGATTTGAGCACGCGTGTCCGGCTTCAGTTCGATCGGCACTCGAACGCCGGTAGCAGGATCAGTGTAGCCTCCGTCCGGACGCAAGCCGCTCGGCAAGGTGAACTCACCCTCATATCCGACTTGCGAACGGCTATCCAACAGGTCACTGAAGTCTCGGTGCACCGACCGACCTGTCGCAGCAGCCGAGTTATTTCCACTTGTACACGATGACGCGTTGTGCACAAGGACCGGTGTGCCACCCGCAAGCACATAGTACGTGTGGGAGCCTTCGACAGTGAGATTGTAGACCGCCGCTTCAACGGTTCTGGCCTGGACTGCTGATATCTGCACGTTGGTTCCGGTGCTGGTGCGGAGCCTGGCACCTGGCGTGAGCTGGCTGGCATCGATCCAAGCATCGAGTTTTGGAACCCAGAAGGGATGCCCCTCAGTTGCAGTGACGGTGCTGGTGGTGCCCTGTTCGGTGGCGATGGTCAACGTCACCAGGTCTTTTTGACCGCTTCCGGATATTTCAGCCGTGACAGTACGCGCACTCGTCTCACCCGTCTCCGGATCGGTCGCCAGAACCTCATCGCCGATCTCGACTTCCTCAATCGGCCGAGATGTTCCGTCCGCCATCACCACACGCGTTGCTGGAACAAAGCTGTTGCAGTCCGTATCGGCACGCCGAAGCCTCTTGATGGCATCCTTGAGCCTATTCGCCGCCCTGCCCCAGGGCAGCAGTTCCGTCAGGCCTGAAAGGCACTCAGCACTGCCGAGCCCGGATTCGACACATGCGGCCCCGGGGATCTCTGGCGAAAATGTATCGACGAAGCCATCGAGCACCCTGTCCCAGTAGTTGTCCATGCTCCCGAACATCCTGTCGAGGCCACCGATAGGGTTTGTGAATCCGAAGATCCCGGGGGCTGATGGTTCGTCGTCTGGGTCGTTGGAGGTTTGGTAGCCGATCTGGGTGAGGGTGGTGGATCCGCCGCCGCTGTAGCTGGGGCGGTAGCCGTATCCGGTGCGGCTGCCGGCGTGTCCCTTGGCTCTGAAGCCGATGTTCTTGGTGGAGCTGGCCCTGCCGGTGGTGGGCTTGGTGGCCTTGGATGGTCCCAGGTTCTTCTTCCAGGGAGCCAGGCCGGTGGGGTCGGTGTAGGTGGTGGGGTTGTTGTTGGCGTAGGTGTAGCCGTGGAGTTGTTGGGGGTCGGTGAGGTCCATCAGTGGGTCGAGGGAGATGAACCTGCCGAGGGCGGGGTCGTATTCGCGGGCTTGGAGGTGGGTGAGGCCGGTGTTGTCGGTGATGCCGCCGACGAAGCCGCGGGTGCCGGGCC
>NZ_SMKC01000513.1 GCF_004348315.1 Streptomyces sp. 8K308
CGGCAACGCGCCCCGCCCGGCGGCCGGCCGCCGGGCGGGGCGCGTTGCCGCGCTCAGGTGCCCGCCGGCGACCGGCCGCTCGGTGGAAAGCGCCGGGGCTGTCAGCCGGCCGTGCCGGTGACAGTGGTCCCCGACCTGGTCAGCGTGTAGGTGACGGTCTCACCGCTCCAGAAGTGGAACGTGAGCCGCACCGTGGAGTTGTCATTGACCGCGTCGAAGAACGCCTGGGGCAGCGTGATCCGGCCTGCTCCGTAGTCGGGCGAGAAGGCGATGCCGAACTCCTTGTAGGAGGTCCAGTCATGCGGCCCCGCGTTGCCGCCGTCGGCGTAGACCGCCTCCATGGTGGCGAGTTGGTCGCCGTTGAACGCGGTCGGGATGGTCAGGCCGCCGGTGGTGCCGGTGGCGTTCTGCAGCACCGGGGTGGCGTAGGTGATGACGTGCACGTCCCACGGCGCCCCGCTGTCGAAGCGGAGTGAGAGCGTCGCGTTGACGCCGTGCCCCTGGCCCTCCGTGAGGCGCGCCAGGGTGGCGCCGGTGACGGTGAGCCGGTCGCCGTCGACGGTGTAGTCCTGGCCGCGCACCAGCTCCGCCGAGCCGTTGAGCACGGAGGTCAGGCTGTTGCCGTTGAGGTTCAGCGTGAGCGTCGCGTCCGCCGGGGCCTGGCCGGCGCGCACGAAGATCTGGTCGCTGGAGGCCGTCGCCGAGTCCGTGGTCCAGCTGGACCGGATCTGCCGGTACAGGCTCGGGTCCCGCCAGGTGAGCGCGGCACGGTCGAAGTGCTGGCCGTTGTCCCACCACATCGTGGTCAGCTGCCGCTGGCGGGCGTAGGAGCCGAAGTACTCGAAGAACTTCAGCGTCTCGCCGTGTTGGACGGTGCCGAGGCTCCGGTCGAAGCCGAGCAGGCCGTACTCGCCGACGATGACCGGGATGCCCTGGGAGACGAACGTGTTGTACACGCGGTCGAAGTTGGCGGTCACGTCCTGCCGCACCTCGTCGTTGAACCGGGTGTAGCCGGCGATGTTCGTGCTGAACGGCCAGAAGCCGTAGTAGTGGACGGTGGCCGCGAGGTTGGGGTCGTTGAGCGAGGCGATGGTGTCGACCAGCGGGTCGAGCCTGGCCTGCTCGGAGTTGGTGTGCAGGGTCGGCAGGACGAGCACGCGGTCGGCGTTGTTGCCGCCGGTGCCGCGGACGATGGAGTGGAAGGTGGTGTTGAGCTCGTCCAACAGCTCGAACTCCTGGGCCTCACCCGTGCTGCCGGTGAACTGCGGCTCGTTGACGCTCTCCAGCAGCAGCTCGGGGGGCGCGTCGCGGAAGCGTTCGGCGATCTGCGTCCAGGTCGCGGTGTAGCGGTCCAGCACCGCGTCGTGCTGGGTCGGCATGTCCCTGATCCACTGCCAGGAGTCGTGGTGGGTGTTCAGCAGCACGTACAGGCCCTCGTCCAGGGCCATGTCCACGACCTCCTCGACCCGGTCCATCCAGGCCGCGTCGATCGTGTGGTTCGGGGCACCGCCCTGGTGGTCGGTCCAGGTCACGGGGAGCCGGATGCTGTTGAAGCCCTGGTCGTGGATGGCGGCGAGCAGTTCGCGGGTGATCCGCGGATTCCCCCACGACGTCTCGTCGGGGATGGCGTCCAGGGTGTTGCCCACGTTCCAGCCCGGCTGCATGGCCGCGACCGTCTCCTCCGCGGTGGAGGCCCGGCGTGGACGCTCTCGCTCTCGCTCGGCCGCCGGGTCCTCGCCCGGGCCGGTGGTCAGCGCGGTGGCCTGCATGGCCGACAGGCCGAGCAGGGCCACCACGAGGGCGGCCAGGAGACTGTGCCTTCGGTGCTTCACCGTCGTCCCTTTCTACGGGGGTGGGGGGTCAGGGCGGCTCGTGCCCCAGCGAGGTTGACGAGGAGCAACCGCCCCCAGGTCGCGTCGGCGTGCCCGGCGGCGGAGGGCGGCGGCATGCCACCGGCCGCGGCGGAGGTGATCGGACGGGGGCGATCGCGCTGGGGGCGATCGCGCTGAGGGCGGGGTAACTCTCTCCGGCTCTGTCCAGGGTGTGGGGTCGGCATGACGTCAGCCCCTTCGCGGCTCTGCCTCATCGCACGATCCGTCAGATGTGTGATGCATGGTCGAAGCGCTTCAACGTTGGCTGAGGTTAGGAGCCCTCGGCGGGTCGCACAAGCCCTGCGGCAGAAGTCCTATGGGGGGGAGTTGGCTACGTTGCCGGCGGAAGGCGGCGGGTGCGTCGGGTTGTTGCTGCCGGGGCACCTTGACGGAAGCATGGCTATCGTCGATCATCGAAGCGCTTCGACGCCACACGCCACACGCCCATGCCCACGCCCGGGTGGGCGTGGGCATGGGCGTGGCCTCAGTGCCGGCCCAGCGCGGTGAACGCGAGGCGGAACTCCGTCGGTGCCACCGTGAGCTCATACTGCGGGAGCGGGCCGTCGTCCCACGGCTCGGAGCCGAGGCCCTGCTGGGCGTCGTCGATGTTGACCCAGACGGTGCCGCCCGGAACCAGGTCCGTGGTGTGCTCGGCGGCGTCCAGCTGATGGCTGGTCCAGCGGCGGGCGGTGAACCAGAAGGAGTCGGTCAGGGCGGTGACGCGCAGCCCGTCGCCGCCCGCGTCGCGGAGTTCGGCCCACCGGACGTCGGAGCGGGCGCCGTTCTCCTGGGGGCGGACGTAGGGGGTTCCCAGGTCGTCGACGGTCATCGCGTAGCGGCCGAGGCGGGAGGCGGCGCAGGAGTCGGGGTACGCCTCTCCCGGGCCGCCGCCGTACCAGGCGGCGCGGTCGTACTCCGCCGGCAGGCCGAGCAGCAGGCCCAGGCGAGGCAGCGGGCAGGGCCACTCGCCGTCGGGCGTGACGGCGACCTCGAGCAGGAGCTCGTCGTCGCCGGCCGTCCATCGGTAGTCCGTGTACAGGCCGAGGTCGGTGGCGGCCGGGGCGACCCGGGTGCGGACCGTCAGGCTCTCACCGTCGACGTCGACCGCGTCGACGCGGTGCTGCATCCGGTGGAGGCCGATCCTCCGCCAGGTCGCGCCCAGGGGCTCCTCGGCGAGCCAGGGGCCGCCCCTGTCGTTGTCGGTCGTGGCCCGCCACACGTCAAGGCGCGGGCCCTGGTGGAGGGCGAGGCCGCCGAGCGCGGTGAGC
Organism: Streptomyces sp. 8K308; assembly: GCF_004348315.1. Classification (GTDB taxonomy): domain Bacteria; phylum Actinomycetota; class Actinomycetes; order Streptomycetales; family Streptomycetaceae; genus Streptomyces. The sequence continues at coordinate 3,140 of NZ_SMKC01000513.1, forward strand.
GTGCCGGTCGCGGCGTCGAACACGGCCGGGCCGAGACGCAGGGCGTCGCCCTCGCGGCGCGGCGCGAAGCGGGCGGCGGGCGGCTCGGGGAGGCGTCGCGGCACGGCGGTGAGCTGGGCCCAGGCGACGAGGTGGCCGCGCTGGGCCCAGGTGGTGTCGGCGGCGAGCTCGGCGCCGATGGTCCACACGGCCTCGCCGGCCAGGTCACCGCCGGGCGGCGACGGCAGTTTGACGTCCGTGGCGGCGCCGGGGGCGAGCGGCGGGACGGTCAGCCGGCCGCTGGCCACCGCCTCGCCCTCGACGTCGTAGGTCCAGGTGAAGGCGAGGTGGGAGGTGTCGGCGAAGTCATGGCCGTTGGTGATCGTGATCTCTCCGGCGGTGGTGTCGCCGGTGATGTGGACCGGTTCGATGACCTTCTTGTACTCGACGAGGGCGGGGGAGGGGGTGC
>NZ_SMKC01000514.1 GCF_004348315.1 Streptomyces sp. 8K308
GCCCGGGTCCGTATCCACGAGGTGGGGCCGCGCGACGGCCTGCAGAACGAGAAGGCGGTCGTCCCCGTCGAGGTCAAGGCCGAGTTCATCCACCGGCTCGCCGACGCCGGCCTCACCACCATCGAGGCGACCAGCTTCGTGCACCCCGCCTGGGTGCCCCAACTCGCCGACGCCGAGCGCCTCTTCCCGCTCCTCGACGACCTCCGCGACCGCCGGCTGCCCGTCCTCGTCCCCAACGAGCGCGGCCTGGACCGGGCGTTGGCCCTCGGTGCCCGCGAGGTCGCCGTCTTCGCCAGCGCCACCGAGTCCTTCGCCAAGGCCAATCTCAACCGCACCGTCGAGGAGTCCCTCCGGATGTTCGCGCCCGTCGTGGCGCACGCCGTCGTCGAGGACATCCCCGTGCGCGGCTACGTCTCGATGTGCTTCGGCGACCCCTGGGAGGGGGAGGTGCCGGTGGCCCAGGTCGTCGCCGTGGTCCGCCGGCTGATCGAGCTCGGCGTCTCCGAGCTCAGCCTCGGCGACACCATCGGCGTCGCCACCCCGGGACAGGTGACGGCCCTGCTCGCCGCGCTCGACGGGGCCGGCGTCCCCGTCGAGCGGATCGCGGTCCACTTCCACGACACCTACGGCCAGGCGCTCTCCAACACCCTGACCGCCCTGCGCCACGGCGTGACCACCGTCGACGCCTCGGCCGGCGGCCTCGGCGGCTGCCCCTTCGCCAGGAGCGCCACCGGCAACCTCGCCACCGAGGACCTGCTGTGGATGCTCAATGGCCTCGGCATCGAGACCGGCGTCGACCTCGACCGGCTCGCCGCCACCAGCGTCTGGCTCGCCGACTACCTCGGCCGCCCCAGCCCCTCCCGCACCGTGCGGGCGCTCAACCCCGGCGCCCCCGACTCCCACGAGGAGTGACGACCATGTCCCTGGACCACAGGCTGACCCCGGAACACGAGGAACTGCGGCGCACCGTCGAGCAGTTCGCCAACGATGTCGTGGCGCCGCGCATCGCCGAGCACTACGAGGCGCACACCTTCCCGTACGAGATCGTCCGCGAGATGGGCAAGATGGGCCTGTTCGGCCTGCCGTTCCCCGAGGAGTACGGCGGCATGGGTGGCGACTTCCTCGCCCTCTGCCTGGCCATCGAGGAACTGGCCCGCGTCGACTCCTCGGTCGCCGTCACCCTGGAGGCCGGCGTCTCGCTCGGCGTCATGCCCGTCTTCCGCTTCGGCACCGAGGCCCAGCGGCGGGAGTGGCTGCCGCGCCTCTGCGCCGGCGAGCAGCTGGCCGCGTTCGGCCTCACCGAGCCCGGCTGCGGCTCGGACGCCGGCGGCACCCGCACCACCGCCGTGCGGGACGGCGACCAGTGGGTCATCAACGGCAGCAAGAGCTTCATCACCAACTCGGGCACCGACATCACCGGGCTGATCACCATCACCGCCCGCACCGGCCCTGACGGCGCCATCTCCACCATCCTCGTCCCCGCCGGCACCCCGGGCCTCACCGTCGCCCCCGGCTACTCCAAGGTCGGGTGGAACGCCTCGGACACCCACGAGCTGTCCTTCACCGACTGCCGGGTCCCCGTCGACAACCTGCTGGGCGAGGAGGGCAGGGGCTACGCGCAGTTCCTCACCGTGCTCGACGAGGGCCGGATCGCCTTCGCGGCCCTGGCCACCGGCCTGGCCCAGGGCTGCGTCGACCAGTCCACCACCTACGCCCGCACCCGCGAGGCGTTCGGCCGTCCGATCGGCGCCAACCAGGCCATCCAGTTCAAGCTGGCCGACATGGACGCCCGCGCCCACACCTCCCGGCTCGCCTGGCGCGACGCCGCCTCCCGGATGCGGGCCGACGAGTCGTTCAAGAAGGCCGCCGCCGTCGCCAAGCTGCACTGCTCGGAGGCCGCCGTCACCAACGCCCGCGAGGCCACCCAGATCCACGGCGGCTACGGCTTCATGAACGAGTATCCGGTGGCGCGGATGTGGCGCGACGCCAAGATCCTGGAGATCGGCGAGGGCACGAGTGAGGTCCAACGCATGCTGATTGCCCGGGAGTTGGGCATGACCGCCTGAGGCGCCCGACGGGACGCGGAGCGGCGGCCGGCACGCTCGGAAGCGCCGGCCGCCACCCCCACGGGGTCAGTGTCGGCCGCGTACCGTGTCGGACACCTCGCCGAACAGTCGGGCAACGGCCCGGAACGGCAGGGAGACAACGGTGGCGAGCGCCCCGCCGATCGCGCGGAGCACGTCCGCTATGGCTCGAAACATGGCAGAATCGTCCCTTCGATCCACCACCGGGTTACCCGGCGCAGCACCTCGAAACGTGCGCGCGCCCGCCGTACAGTGGATGACGACTCGACACGGGGGGTGTCTCTGAGGTCATGCCGGATCCGTCGTCCTTACCACCGCGACCGCCGCGGCCGCCGAGGTCTTCACCACCGTCGCCACCCGCGCCGCCGCCGGCTCCCGGTCCTTCCGTGCGCGACGTCCTGGAGGAGCGGTTCATTCCCGAGGCCAGGGGTGCCTCGCCCCGCACCCGTCGCCTCGCGCTGGCGATCATCGTGGTGCTCGGCGTGCTGGCCACCCTCGGCGGCTTCGCCGTCGGTTACGGCCTCGATCTGTGGACGACCGACTCCCGGGTCGCCGCCGAGCGGGAGGCGACGGAGGATATGGACGAGGCCAGGGTGCCGTTCACCAGCTCCATCAGCTACGACACGTCCGTTCCCTACCACTACAAGATCGTCCTCGACCGGCCGCTGACGCCCGAGGAACAGGAGACGCTGCGGTATCTGCCCTCCACCCAGGTGTGGGACTTCCTCCGCCCCCTGGGCGGCCGACTGATCCGCTACCCGGTGACGCTGTCGCAGCTTCCGCCGGGGTACGACCCCGGGCGGGGGGACACGACCGTGTTCACCATGAACTTCCTGTCCTCCCGGGAGTCCCAGCTCAGCATCGTGGACATGGCACCGGTCAACGTCTCGTGCCGCGAGCCCTCGGCCAGGACGGTGGTGGAGGTGCCGCCGCAGGGCGAGGGCTTCTATCCCGGCGTGCTGGTCGATCTCACCGCGGACGACCCCACCCTGTGGATCTCCGACGAGGGACCCGACCAGGGACAGCCGTACTTCAGCCGCCGCCGGATCGATCTCGGGGGTGGGCTCGATCCTGGCGGGCTGCGGGTTGAGGCGCTGGTGCGCGACCAGTCGTGCGAGTGGGAGCTGCGGGCCAGCTATCGCGACGCCCGAGGGGACGAGGGCGAGGTGATCCTCCGCGACGGCGACCGGCCGTTCTCCGCCGAGGCGGTGCCCGCCGATCCCGAGCAGTACTGGTTGGCCAGCGCCATGTTCCCCGGGCTTCCGATCACCGAGGACATGCCGACCTTCCAGCCCTGCCACGAGTTTCAGGACCACCCGAGTTGCGTTGCCCTGGCGGAGGGCAGGGGCTGACCGACGGCGGTGCGGCGGCGACGCCCGCTCACCCGTCCAGCAGCGTGCGGCAGAGGTCGAGCACCGCCTCGTCCTCCGCCTCGAACGCGAGGTCGCACCAGAGCGCCGGGTTCTCCAGGATCTCGGTCAGGCTCGGGGTCTCGCCC
>NZ_SMKC01000515.1 GCF_004348315.1 Streptomyces sp. 8K308
GAACGGAGCACCACCCCGTACCAACCTGTGGACAAAAGCGGTCCCCCGGGTGCCTCATGGACGGGTGACGAAGCAACCCGCGCACATCGTCGTGATCGGTGGCGGCTATGTCGGTCTCTACACCGCGCATCGCCTCCAACGCAGGCTCCGGCGCGAGCTCAGGCGCGGCGACGTCGTGATCACCATGGTCAGCCCCGAGCCGTACATGACCTACCAGCCCTTCCTTCCCGAAGCGGCCGCCGGCTCGATCTCGCCGCGACACGTCGTCGTCCCCCTGCGCCGCGTCCTCGCCCGCTGCCGCTTTGTCCCAGGAGAGGCCATCGCCGTCGACCCCACGCGCCGCACGGTCACCGTGCGCACGCTCGCGACGCGCGAGTCCGACGGAGAGCCACTCCAATTGACCTACGACGAACTCGTCGTCGCCCCCGGTTCCATCTCCCGCACACTTCCCGTCCCCGGCCTCGCCGAGCACGGCATCGGCTTCAAGACCGTCGAGGAGGCCATCGGCCTGCGTAACCACGTCCTCGAACAGCTCGACATCGCGTCCTCCACCCGCGACACCGCGATCCGCGACGCCGCCCTCACCTTCGTCTTCGTCGGTGGCGGCTACGCCGGCGTCGAGGCCCTCGCCGAGCTGGAGGACATGGGACGTTACGCGTGCCGTTACTACCACAACATCCGGCCGGAGGAGCAGAAGTGGATCCTGGTGGAGGCAACGGAGAAGATCCTCCCCGAGGTGGGTGAGCAGATGGGCGCCTACGCCCTGCGCGAGCTGCGCGGACGCAACATCGACGTGCGCCTCTCCACCCGCCTCGAGTCCTGCGCCGACCGCGTGGCCACCCTCAGCGACGGCACCCGCCACCCCACCCGCACGCTCGTCTGGACCGCCGGCGCCAAACCCAACCCCGTGCTCCGCGAGTTCGGCGTCCCCCTCGACGAACGCGGCCGCGTCCGCTGCGCCGCCACCCTCCGTGTCGAAGGACTCGACCACGTCTGGTCCGCGGGCGACGCCGCCGCCGTCCCCGACCTCACCGCCGAGCCCCCCGCCCCCTGCGCGCCCAACGCCCAGCACGCCGTCCGCCAGGCGCGCCGGCTCGCCGAGAACATCGTCGCCAGCCTGCGCGGCGAGCCCCTCACCGCCTACCGTCACCGCTACGCCGGATCCGTCGCCTCGCTCGGCCTGCACAAGGGCGTCGCGCGCGTCTACGGGAGGAAGCTCAGGGGCTATCCCGCCTGGTTCACGCACCGCGTCTACCACCTCAGCCGCGTCCCCACGACCAACCGGAAGGCACGCGTCCTCGCCGAATGGACCCTCGCCGGGCTGTTCAAACGTGAGATCGTCTCCCTCGGCTCCCTGGAACACCCCAGGGCCGAGTTCGAGCTCGCCGCGGGCACCGGACGCCACCCCGAGGACACCTGAACCGCCTCCCACATGTGACCATGGGTGTGCTCCCGCTCAGCGCCCTGTAGAGATCGACACCGCACCGACACCAACGAACGCACCGCACACCACGGAACGCACAGAGCAGAACGAATCGGATCGGAACGCTGTGAATTTGACGCGCTGGGGTATCCGGCTGCCCGGAGCACAGCGGCGCCACGCCCCCACCGGAACCGAGCCCGGCTCCACCGGCGGCGTACCGGCCGCCCGCGGCGAGCAGCAGAGCACCACCCCACACGGCAGACCGGGGAACGCCGGACACGGCGTCGACGCCCTCGCCGTCCACGAGCTGCTCGGCCAGGTCCCGGCCCCCGTCGCCGTCGTCCAGGGCGGCGACCACCGCGTCGCCTACGTCAACGAGGCATATGCCGCGCACTTCGGCCGCCGCACCCCCGGCGCGCCCGCCCGGGAGTCCCTCACCGAGCTCGTCGAGCTCGGCCTGCTCCCCCTCATGGACCAGGTCAGACGCAGCGGCACCCCGCGCACCCTCAAGTCACGCCGTGTCCCGGGCCCCAGCCGCGACAGCTACCTCACCTTCACCTGCACCCCCGTCCAGCTCGCCACCCCCGAGGGCCCGGCCGCCCGCGGCGTGCTCGTCTTCGCGTCCGACGTCACCGACCAGGTCGTCTCGGCCGAGCGGCTGCGCGAGAGCGAGAGCCAGCAGCGCGCCGCCGCCGTCACCCTCCAGCGCAGCCTCCTCCCCCAGGAGCTCGAACAGCCGGACGACCTCCGCGTCGCCGCCACCTACCAGCCGGGCGGCATCGACGCGGCCGTCGGCGGCGACTGGTACGACGTGATCACCCTGGGCGCGGGCCGCACCGCCGTCGTCATCGGCGACGTCATGGGCCGCGGCATGCGCGCCGCCGCGATCATGGGCCAGCTGCGCACCGCCGTCCGCGCCTACGCGCGGCTCGACCTCCCGCCGCACGAGGTGCTCCAGCTCCTCGACGGCCTGGCCGCGGACATCGACCCGAGCCAGATCGCCACCTGCGTCTACGCCGTCTACGACCCCAACGAGGGCACGCTCAGCTACGCCTCGGCCGGCCACCTGCCGATCCTCATCCAGGAGCCGGACGGCGCCATCACCCGGGTCACCGAGCCGACCGGCCCGCCGCTCGGCACCGGCGGCTGGATCCACAGCTCCGGCACCGTCCCCTTCGGCCCGGGCGCCACCGCCGTCCTCTACACCGACGGTCTCGTCGAGCGCAGGGACGCCGACATCGACGAGGGGATCGACGCCCTGGAGCGCGCCCTGACCGGCACCGGCAGCGGCGGCGGCCCCGAGATCATCTGCGGCCGGCTGCTGCGCGGCCTCGGCATCACCGAGGAACACGACGACGACGTGGCCGTGCTCGTCCTCAGCTGCCCCGAGCGGCACGGCGAGGAGGCGGACCTCTTCCGGGGCGCCGCACTCGACCTGCTCGGCGGCGTCGAGGCGGCCCCGCGCGCCCGCGCCTTCGCCGACGGCGTGCTCGCCAGCTGGCGCTTCCCCGAGGAACTGCGCGAGCTCGGCGTGCTGGCGGCCAGCGAACTGGTCGCCAACTCCCTCAAACACGGCCGCGCCCCGATGGGCCTGCGGCTGCGGCGCACCGACCGCCGGCTCATCGTCGAGGTGACGGACGGGGACGAACACCTGCCGCGCCGCCAACAGGCCGCCCCCGCCGACGAGGCGGGGCGCGGCATCGCCGTGGTGGCCACCATCGCGGCCGAGTGGGGCGCCCGCCGGCTGCCGGAGGGCGGCAAGGCGGTGTGGGCCGAGTTCGCCCTTCCTGGGGCGAGTTGACCTCAAGTTGACGCCGTTGGGGTGAGGGCGTAACGTTGCCCAGGCGCTCGTTAAGGGCGCCAATCCACTTCTTTGAACGCTCTGCCCGTGAGGGTCTATTTGGCTTGCCCGCAGTGTAGCTGCGGGTTGCCTGAAATAGCTTCTCCGGGGCCGGATTTGGAATCCGGCGGGAGATGGTTCTAAAGTAGTGAACACCGAAGGGAAGCCCGGGGGGCCTCGAGAGGGGCCTGAAGGTAGCGTCCGTTCCTTGAGAACTCAACAGTGTGCCAAGAAGTCAATGCCAGATTTTTGATTGATCAATGCGAGAATCAAATTGTTCTCGTGGATGATCTTCTTTGAAGCATTCACGGAGAG
>NZ_SMKC01000516.1 GCF_004348315.1 Streptomyces sp. 8K308
CTGCTGGGCGGAGGGGTGCACGCCGGGCCAGACGGGGGCCGGCGCGGCGGGCGACGCCGGGGTGGCGCCGGCCCACGAGGCGGGCGCGGCCTGGCCGGGCGCGCCGACGGCGCGGCGGTCGGTGCGGCTCTCCGGGCCCTCGGAGTCGAGGAGTTCGACGGCGTGCCGGCCCAACTGGGCGATCAGCGGCCCGGGCAGCCAGGGCTCGCGGGAGCCGTCGGGGGTGGTGAGGCTGAGCAACTCCGGCAGGCCGAACCGCCGCTCGGGGTCCTGGTGCAGGCAGCCGGAGATCAGATGGCGCAGCCCCTCGGGTATGCCCGCGAGGTCGGGCTCCTCCTCGGCGACGCGGTACAGCAGCAGGTGCACGCTGGTGTCGAGCGTGCCGAACGGCGTCCGCCCGGTGCTTGCGTAGGCGAGGAGCGAGCCGAGGCAGAAGATGTCGCTGGCCGGGGTGACGCGCTCGCCCCGCACCTGCTCGGGGGACATGAAGCCGGGGGAGCCGATGGTGGCGCCGGTGCGGGTGAGGCCCCCGTGGTTGGCGTCGAGGGCGCGGGCGATGCCGAAGTCGATGACGCGGGGGCCGTCGATGGTCAGCAGCACGTTGGACGGCTTGAGGTCGCGGTGCACCAGGTCGGCGGCGTGGATGTCGGTGAGGGCGCGGGCGAGGCCGTTGGCCAGCAGGCTGACGCTGCGCTCGGGCAGCGTGCCGAAGTCGCGCGAGACCACCTCGTGGAGGGAGGGGCCGGCGACGTAGCCGGTGGCGACCCAGGGGCTTGACGCCTGGGTGTCGGAGTCGAGCACGGGCGCCGTCCACTGCCCGCCGACGCGCTGGGCGGCGGCGATCTCCAGCGCGAAGCGCCGCCGGAAGTCCGGCTCCTGGGCGAGGTCGGGCTTGATCGTCTTGACGGCCACCGTGCGGCCACGCTCGGAACGGGCCAGGTACACCTGGCCCATGCCGCCCTGGCCGAGCCGGCCGAGCAGCCGGTACTGGCCGATCCGTCGAGGATCCTGTGCCGTCAGCCGATCCATGTGGAGCAGATCCCCCCGAAGATGACTCTGGTTGCCCAACCGAGGATAGAGGCGAACACCCGCTCCGCCCATGGCGGTCACACGCGCACGGGCGCGAGGCGACGGCGCTGGGACGAGGTGCGGCGGTGCGGGGCCGTGACGGCTCGGCCCCGCACCCGCTGGTCGACCGACGTCGGTGCCGGGCCTGTCACCGGGGGGTCGGCCGCGCCTCGGCGTGCGCCGCCGCCTCGTCCGCCAGCGTCTCCAGGGCCTCGGAGAGCCTGGTCAGGGCGGCGAGCGAGGCGGCGAACTCCGCTGGACCGCCGAGCGCCTCGGTCAGTCGCTCGGCGAACGCCGTGTGCCCGGGGCCGATCCGGGCGATCGCGGCCCGGCCCTCGTCGGTCGCGGCCAGCAGCTTGGCCCTGCGGTGCGCCGGGTTGGGCTCGTAGGCCGCGAGCCCGCGCTCGACCAGCAGGTCGGCGACGCGCTGCACGCTCTGCCGGGTGATGCCCATGACCCGGGCGACGCCGGACACCGGCAGCGGCTCGGTCAGCACCGCGCCGAGCACCTGCCACCAGGCAGCGGTGAGGCCGGCCGGCGCGGCGAGCCGGTCGGCGACGGCCAGGAACTGCCCGTTCAGCCGGAACGAGGTGATCGCGGCGCCGGAGAGCAACGCCGGCGGGGTCGGCGGGGTCGGCCGCTCGCCGGCCCGGCTCATCCGGCGGCCGCCACGATCGGGTAGGCGCTGGCGTCGGAGTGCTCGTAGAGCCGGAACCAGGCGTCGAGGACGTCCGGTTCGAGGGCGCCGAGCCGGGCGAGTATCTCCCGGCCGAACGCGACCTGGTCGGTGGGCCCGGCCGTGATCACGTCCCGGTCGGTGACCGCGTCCGCCTCCCGGTAGTGGGCGGCGCCCGCGTAGCCGCTGAGGGCCAGCACCTCGGCCGCGGCACCGGTGTGGTCGCGGTCGTCGAGCAGGCCCTCCTTGGCCAGGCCGACCGTCGCGCCGCAGATCGCGGCGACCGGCACGCCGGCGGCGAGGAAGTCGCGCGCGGCGCGGGCGAACGGCGCCAGCTCGTCGCCGGTCAGCCAGCCGTCGGCGCCGGGCAGGATCAGCAGCTCGCTGTCGGCGGGCCGCAGTTCGTCGAGGGTGAGCTCGGGCAGGATCCGCAGGCCCCCGACCGTGGTCACCGGGGCAGGCCCGGAGCCCACGGCCCGGACCGTGAAGCCGCGCCGGGCGAGCTCGGCGATGGCGTGGCCCGGCTCCCAGTCGGCGAGGGTGTCATAGACGGCGATGTGGACGGTTCCGCGTGTCTCGTTCATGGCAGCAGACTGTCATAACGACAAGATGCTGTCAAATTGGCGGCGCAGCGGTAGGCTGGGCTGCCGTGATTCGACGCAGCACCTTGCGGGAGCAACTCGCCGACGCCCTGCGGGAGGAGATCCTGGCCGGTCGGCTCGGCCCGGACGGCGAGTTCACCGTGCGCGAGATCGCCGAGCACTACGGGGTCTCGGCGACTCCGGTGCGCGAGGCCCTGGTCGACCTCGCGGCCCAGGGGCTGCTCGAGGTGGAACAGCACCGGGGCTTCCGGATCAAACAGTTCTCGTTGGCCGACTTCCGGCACATGATCGAGGCGCAGGCGCTGGTGAACGACGGCATACTCCACCGCCGACCTCCTTTAAACCGGTGGGACGCGCTGCCCGAGGCCTTCACCTCCATCCGCCGCCGCGCCACCGCCGCCCGGCAGGCCGCCATCGCCGGCGATTTGGACATCCTCATCGCCTACGACCTCCGCTTCTGGCGCGAGCTCGACGCGCTGCTCGGCAACCCACACATCGGCGAGTTCCTGGACCGGCTCCGGGTGCGCTGCTGGGCCTTCACCGTCCCCCACCTGCGGCGCCAACGGGTACTCGCCGGCCGGCTGTGGGCCGGCCACCCGGACCTGGCGGACGCCGTCGAGCGCGGCGAGGTCGAGGAGACGGAACGACTGCTCGGCGACTACCGGGACCACGCGCTGGCGCTCGCGGCCGAACTCACTACCCTTGCCGTACCGCGTCACCCGGACCGAGAGTGAGCCCATACGTGGCCTGTGACCTGTGGCTGGTCCCCCTCGTCGATGTGCTGTGCCACAGCCCCGACAACCCCTTCGCGGAAGAACTCGCCGAGTACGACCGGGCGTTGGCCGAGGCCGGGCTGCCGCCGGTGCCCGTGCAGGGCTATGTGCCCGGCACGTCGGGCGACGTCGCGCCGGTCGCCGGCTTCGACTACGCGGCGCTGCACCTGCTGCGGCGCGCCTACCTGCTCCAGCTCAGCGGCCTGCCGGTGACGCCGGCCGAGCAACTCGACGGCGACTACCAGCAGCTGCTCGAGATGTTCGAGTCGGCGGCCCAACAGGCCCACCTCGTCTGGCACTTCGACCACGCCGGCTGCTACCTGCCGGTCGACTTCCCGCGCCCGCTGGTCAACGAGACGCTGCTGGCCGGCGGCGGGCCGCTGGGATCGAGCCACGGCCTGCTGCGGGAGCTCGAGGTGGTGGCGCCGGTGCTCGGCCTCGACCCGCGCAACCC
>NZ_SMKC01000517.1 GCF_004348315.1 Streptomyces sp. 8K308
GGGCCGACGGGCCCGATGAGTCGCGGCAGGGCGGGCCGGCGCGGCGCACGTCGTCGTCCGGGCGCCATGGCCGGCCGCGCGAGCGGCGGCGTGGGCTCGGGGATAACCGGGGCGACCGTCGGGCGGGCTGGGGGCGCACCCTCACCGGCGTGGCGGCCGCCGCCGTCGTGACCGTCCTCACCGTCGTCGTCGGCGGCGATCTCGCCGACCGCGGCTCCGACCGGCCCGACACCGCGGGACGGCTCGACACCGACCCCGACTCGGCGCGGCCGGACGCGGGCCCTGGCGCCGGCGAGGACGACTCGGCCGACCCCGATCCGCGCGGCGAGTCGCCCTCGGGCTCGGTCGAGGAGGAGCCGGCCGAGCCGAGCTTCGAGGAACAGCTCGCCACCATGATCGAGTTCGACCCGGAGCTGACCGGCTCAGGGGAGCTGGTCCCGGTGGGCGGCAGCGCCCCGGCGGGCGACCCGACCGCCGCCACCCAGGTGCGCTACCGGGTGGACGTCGAGGAAGGCCTGGGCCTCGACCCGGAGTTCTTCGCCGACGTGGTCCACCGCACCCTCAACGACCCGCGCGGCTGGGGCAACGACGGCGAGCGCTCGTTCGCCCGGGTGTCGGCCGGCGAGTACGACTTCGTGATCACCCTGGCCAGTCCCGGCACCGCCGCCGAGTGGTGCGCGCTCTCCGGCCTCGACATCACCGAGGACAACGTCTCCTGCAACTCGTCCAACACCGAGCGCGTGATCATCAACGCCTGGCGCTGGGCGCAGGGCTCGGAGACCTACGGCGAGGACATCGCCGCCTACCGGCGGATGCTGGTCAACCACGAGGTGGGGCACCGGCTCGGCTACGGCCACGTGCTCTGCCCGGGCGAGGGCGAGCTCGCCCCGGTGATGATGCAGCAGACCAAGTTCCTCGAGACGGACGGCGTGACCTGCCGGCCCAACCCGTGGCCGCACCCGGAGCGCTGACCCCTTTCCCCCGGCCCGTCTCCGTCGTTCGCCGTTGTGGTGTAACGACGCCACTCCGCGCGACGTCACGAAACTTCACCCCTTCTGATGGTGCGGCGGACATCCGTCCGTCGTGAGGTGCACAAGTAGACATACCGTCTCTTCGTCATGGGACCGACGGGAGATGGGGGTGCACCGGTGCACGCCGCGCGTGGGGCCAGGCGGACCGTTTCGCCACCCCCGTTCCGTCCCGGCCCACCAAGATCATGTTCACACGCAAGGAGCACAGACCGATGAGAGTGCTGCTTCTCGGCGCGGGTGGGTACCTGGGCCGGTTCGTCGCCGACCGGCTGCTCGCCGACCCCGCCGTGCAGCTGACAGCCCTGGGACGCAGCGACGACGCGGACGTCCGATTCGACCTGTCCACCGGCAGCCCGGGCGCGCTCACCCGTTTCCTGGACGCCGTGCACCCCGGGGTCGTGATCAACTGCGCGGGCGCGATCCGCGGCACCGCGAGCGAGCTGACCAGGCACAACACGGTCGCCACCGCCACCCTCTGCGAGTCGCTGCGGCGCAGTGGCTGTCGGGCGCGCCTGGTCCACATCGGCTGCGCCGCCGAGTACGGACCCTCGCAGAACGGCTCGTCCATCGCCGAGGACGCCGTCGCCCGCCCCGGTGGCCCCTACGGCGTCAGCAAGCTCGCCGCCACCGAGCTGGTGCTCGGCTCCGGGCTCGACGCCATCGTGCTGCGGGTCTTCTCGCCCACCGGCCCCGGCACCCCCGCCGGCTCGCCGCTCGGCCGGCTCGCCGACTCGCTGCGGCGCGCCATGCAGCACGGCGACAGCGAGCTCAAGCTCGGCGGCCTCGCCGTACAGCGCGACTTCGTCGACGTCCGCGACGTGGCACGTGCCGTGCACGCCGCCACGCTCTCCGCCGCCCAGGGGGTGATCAACATTGGCACCGGGCACGCGGTCCGGCTGCGCGAGGCGGCGGCGGCGCTGGCCAGGATCTCCGGCTACGCAGGCACCCTGCACGAGCTCGAGGGCCCGCCGCCGCCCCGGCAGTCCCCGGAGACCGTGGGCGGCCACCACCCGCTGCCGGCCGTCGGCCCCTACCCGGACGGCTGCGGCCCCTGGCAGCAGGCGGACGTGCGCACGGCCCGCGACCGGCTCGGCTGGCGGGCCAGGATCAGCCTGGAGGAGTCGCTGGCCGACATCTGGATGGAGGCGGCCTGCCGGATGTGAGCGGACGGACGGTGGCGGTGCCCGGCGCCCCGGTGCCCGGAGTGTGGAATCGGTGTCTCGGAATCAACTGGGGCGTGGCAGTGTTGAGGGACGAAAGACCGTGTCCCTAGACCTACGGAGTCCCCGTGTCGCTGCCACCCCTGGTAGAGCCGGCCGCCGAGCTCACCGTCGATGAGGTCCGCAGGTACTCCCGCCACCTGATCATCCCCGACGTCGGGATGGACGGGCAGAAGCGGCTGAAGAACGCCAAGGTACTCGCCGTCGGCGCGGGCGGTCTCGGCTCACCGGCGCTGATGTACCTGGCGGCGGCCGGGGTCGGCACCCTGGGCATCGTGGAGTTCGACGTCGTCGACGAGTCGAACCTGCAGCGGCAGATCATCCACAGCCAGGCGGACATCGGCAAGTCCAAGGCGCTGTCGGCCAAGGAGACGGTGCAGGGCATCAACCCCTACGTCCAGGTCAACATCCACGAGGAGCGGCTCGACTCGTCCAACGTGCTCGAGCTCTTCGCCCAGTACGACCTGATCGTGGACGGCACGGACAACTTCGCCACGCGGTACCTCGTCAACGACGCCTGCGTGCTGCTGAACAAGCCGTACGTCTGGGGCTCCATCTACCGCTTCGACGGCCAGGCCTCCGTCTTCTGGTCCGAGCACGGCCCCTGCTACCGCTGCCTCTACCCCGAGCCGCCGCCGCCCGGCATGGTGCCGAGCTGCGCCGAGGGCGGGGTGCTCGGCGTGCTCTGCGCGTCGATCGGCTCGATCCAGGTGACCGAGGCCATCAAGGTGCTGACCGGCACGGGCGAACCGCTGGTCGGCCGACTGATGATCTACGACGCCCTGGAGATGACCTACCGCCAGGTCAAGGTCCGCAAGGACCCCAACTGCGCGGTCTGCGGCGAGAACCCGACGGTCACCGAGCTCATCGACTACGAGGCGTTCTGCGGCGTCGTCTCCGACGAGGCGCAGGCCGCCGCGCGGGACTCGACGATCACGCCGCGGCAGCTGAAGGAGTGGATCGACGCCGACGAGAAGATCGACATCATCGACGTCCGCGAGCCGAACGAGTACGAGATCGTCTCCATCCCGGGCGCGCGGCTGATCCCGAAGAACGAGTTCCTGCTGGGCAACGCGCTGAGCGACCTGCCGCAGGACCGGCGGATCGTGCTGCACTGCAAGACGGGCGTGCGGTCGGCGGAGGTGCTCGCGGTGCTGAAGAACGCCGGCTTCGCCGACGCGGTCCACGTCGGCGGCGGCGTCATCGGCTGGGTCAACCAGATCGAACCCGAGAAGCCGGTCTACTGACGGCCGGTTCTCCCCACTCACC
>NZ_SMKC01000518.1 GCF_004348315.1 Streptomyces sp. 8K308
GGCGTGGAAACCGGCGGAGCGGCGGGGGCCGGAGCTGACGGGGCGGCCGGCCGGGCCATGAGGTGAGGCGGATGAGCGTCAGGCATCGCTCTGCTCCAACAGCGCTCGGACGGGGCGGCTTTCGAGGCTACGCCACTGTGAATGACCGCGACGTTACCGGAAGGTGGCAACGAGGTCTCGTCAACTCGGTGGCGTGTCACCGGAGTTCGAGTCTCCAGGTCTGCGCGGGGGTGCGGTTGCACTCCCACTGGCGGACGTTGGCACCCCAGTCGACGCTTGCGTCCATGACGTCCATGCAGTGGCCGCTGCGGGCCGAGACCAGGACGTAGCCGTTGAGGTTAGGCTCGAGGCGGAACTGCTGGGCCGGGGCACCGTTGCATCCCCACATGCGAATGTTCGCACCCGCGTCGAGCGAACCGTTCTCGACGTCCACGCAGTTGCCCCCGAGACCGATAAGTCGGTACGTGTTCCGGGTCCCGGTCGACTGCAGCGCGAAGTTCTGGGCCGAGGTCTCGTTGCACTCCCACTGGCGGACGTTGGTGCCGGCGTCCGTGCCGCTGCTGTCCACGTCGAGGCAGCGGTCGTCCGTGGTGCCCGGCATCAACCGGTAGACGCCGTCGGGCACCACGTTCTCCTGCCTAACGGTATCGGCCTCCTCGGTCTCCGGCTCCGGCTCCTCCTCCCGCTCCGGTTCCGGCTCCTCCTCCTCGACCTCCGGCTGCTCCTCCTGCTGCTGCGGCCGGGGCGGCGGCTGCTCCTGGGTCTGCTCCGGCTCCTCCTCGGGCTGTTCCTCGGGCTGTTCCTCCCGCTCCTCCTCGGGCTCCGGCTCCTCGGTGGTCGGCTCCGGTTCCGGCTCAGGGGACGGCTGCTGGGGGACGTCGGCGGCCACGGTCTCCGGCGCGCCGTCGTCGCCGGCCAGGAAGGTCCCCATCGACCAGCCGGTGACCGACACCACGGTGGCCACCGCCACCGCCCAGCCGAGCGAGGTGAACACCCGCCTTCCCGGCAGGAGTCCGCGCCGGGCCAGGGCGGGTCGGTCTGCGAAGGCGTCGACGAATCGCTGGGGTTGTTGCTTCGGCATCGATACGGTGCCTCACGGGGTGGGTGGGGTGAACGGTGGCTGTCTGACGGTGCGTTGGTGCCAGGTCTACTCCAACGACGGCCAGCGGTACACCCCCGGGCCTAGGTTCTTTACGCTGTCGCACGTTGCGTTTGCGTTGCGGGAGTTCCTCGGATCGGTCAACCACGGGTCAAAATGGCCCACTTGAGCAGTCGGCCACGGCGCCCCCGTGGTTCCCGGATGGCGCGCGGTTTGCTCGGTCGAGGATAAATTCGCGTCCGCCCCGCTGCGGGCCTCACCCCCCGCTGCCACGATGTGGATGTCATGAGAGCGGGCCTGGCATTGCGAGCAGCGCGGGCGGCCGTGTTCGCCGCGCTCTGCGTGCTGCTCGCCGCCTGGGGCCACGTGGCGATGTCCGGGGTCCCGGTCGCCGGCTGGGCGATGCTCCTCGCGCTGGGCGGGGTCGGCGCCGGCGCCTGGCTGTTCGCCGGCCGCGAGCGCGGGCCGCTGACCGTGATGGGCGCGAGCCTGGCCGCGCAGGCCCTGCTGCACCGCGTGTTCTCGCTCTTCCCCGCCGCCGCGCCCGAGCCCGCCGCGCCGCTGCCCCCCGCCCACACCGTGCACGCGGAACACGCCGCGCCCGTGGCGGAGTTGCATGTCACGAGCGGCATGTCCGCCGTGCACGTGGTGCTCGCGCTGCTGAGCGCGGTGTGGCTGTGGCGCGGCGAACGCGCCGCGTTCCGCCTGCTGCGCTCGGCCGCGTGGCGCGTGCTGCGGCCCGTGCTGTGCCCGCCACGTCCTTCGACACCCGAGTCGCCCGCGCCCCCGCGCCCGGTCGGACCCGAACGGGCGCCGCGCCGGGCGCCTCTGGTGTACGCGCTCTCGTCCCGGGGCCCGCCGTGGACCGTCCTGCCCGGGCGGCCCGCACCGTTCCGCCCATGTCGGTAGCCGCGGTACTCCCCCGCCATCGGCCGGGTGCCGCCCCAGGTCGCGCCACGCGACGCGACCGCAGGGGCGCCCTCGGCGCGTGCCCCGCGCCCCGGTCGCACGGCGGGCCACCGCCGACGCCGCCGTGGCGCCCGGACAGGGCCTAGGTGACGGCCCGACCGGTCAGGTCCTCGCTCCGTGCCACGGCCGGGTCGCGCCCGTCTGATCCCCAACCCCCTTTCGGGTTCCCGGCCTTCCCTCGCCATGCCTCGGGACGGCATGGCCCCTCAGAAAGGCGACAGGGACGTTGACCACGACCACACTCACCTCGCCACGCCCGCGGGGTACCGACCTCGACGACCGCTCCGTCACCGAGTGGGCGCTGGCCGCCAGGGCCGGCGACCGGCACGCCGTGGAGCACTTCATCCGCGCGGTGCGCCCCGACGTCCAGCGCTATGTGACGCGGCTGAGCGGAGACGCGCAGGCCGCCGAGGACCTGACCCAGGAGACGCTGCTGCGCGCGCTGCGCGCCCTGCCGGCCTTCGAGGGACGCTCCTCGGCCCGCACCTGGCTGCTCTCCATCGCCCGCCGCACGGTGATCGACCGGATCCGCTACGAGCGGTCCCGGCCCCGACTCGCCGACACAGCCGACTGGTTGACGGCGGTTGAGGGCGCCCAGTGCCGGGCGCAGCCGGGCTTCGAGGAGGGCGTCGCCCTCGCCGAACTGCTCGCCGAGCTCCCCTCCGACCGCTCCACCGCGTTCACCCTCACCCAGATCCTCGGCCTGCCCTACGCGGAGGCGGCCCGCGCCACCGGCTGCCCGGTCGGCACGGTCCGCTCCCGGGTGGCGCGGGCCAGACAGACGCTGATCTCCCAACTCGCCGAGCGATGAGGGCTCCTGTGACTCCTGAGTGACGGCGGCCGGCACCCGGGGACGTCCCGGGTGCCGGCCGCCGCCTCGTTCAGCGCCCCTCGCCCACCCTGGGCGGCGCCCCCTCGACCCGGCCGAGCACGGTGTCGACCAGCAGGAAGGCCAGCAGCGTGACGCCGAACACCGGCAGGAACCAGCCGACCAGCGCCACGCAGGCGGCGAGCGGCACCAGCAGGGCCGGCGGGACCCGGCGCCAGGCGCCGCGCGGCAGCGGGCGGCCGAAGGCGCCGGCGCGGCCGCGCTGCCACCACATGCGGTAGCCGAGGACGATCAGCACCACGAGCGACAGCGCGAGCGCCGCCAGGGCCAGTTGGTTGACCAGGCCGAAGAGCACCCCGGTGTGCAGGTCGATGCCCCACCGGCTGAGCTTGGCGAGCAGCGGGAAGTCGTCCCACCGCACCACGTCGAGGACCTCGCCGCCGTTGGGGTCGATCGCCACGGCGTCCTGCTTCTCGGGCCAGCTGCGCTGGATCTGGCGCACCACGTAGGCCGACCCCTCGTCGGCCGGCGGCACCAGCTCCACCGGGTTGGACAGCCCCTGGGCGCGCGCGATGGCCAGCACCTCGTCCACCCAGAGCCCGGAGGCCGGCCGGTCGCCGTC
>NZ_SMKC01000519.1 GCF_004348315.1 Streptomyces sp. 8K308
GGGCGGGCTCGGGGTGGCGGCGCGCATGGCCGCCTCGTTGACGGGTTCCCGCACCACGATGGGCGGAATGGGCCGGGATCCTGGGATGTTGATCCTGGCGCGGGTCGTCAGCGTGGTCTCGGTCTTCTTCTCCTCCGCCTGCGGGGCTCCCGGGCGGGCATCACCATCCCCCCCCAGGGGACTGGGGGATGGGCTGTCAGTTTCTCGACTCAAGGCAGGATCTCCCGGTTGGCCATCGCCGACCGTCCCGGGCGGACCGGGCGCGGACGACTGGCCCCACGATACTGGGGACGGAGCCGCGGGACGGCCCCACCACAGGATTGGCACATGCGTACACGTGATGGCGGGCCGGACGGTGCACCGTCGCCTCCCTCGCGCGAGGCCCAACGAGGCTACCTTCGTGGCGACTTGTCTCCGTCGCGCCCGGTGTTCCGGGGCCACGGGCGGGCCATGGCATCGGGCGAGAAGAACAGCATCGGCCGCTCGGAGGGCACGAGGGCGGCCGAGGCCACGGCCAGGGTCATGCCGCCGAGCAGGAAGAGGTAGCTGCCGGCGCCGGCCGCGAAGACGAAGTCGCCCTGCGGGCGGTTCACGGTCAGCAGCAGGACCACGATGGCCCAGCCGGCGGCCGGGGCGCCGGCGCCGGCCCTGGTGCGGGTGAGCATGGCGCCGCCCCAGAAGAGGCCGGCCGCCCCGCCGAGGGCGAGCAGCAGGCCGAGGGGCGTCCAACCGCCCTGGAGCAGCGATCCGGCCACGCCGGCCAGCGCGCCGAGCACTCCGAGCCCGAGGTAGGCCAGGATCCTCATGCCGCCTCCCCGTCGAGTCCGTCGAGTCCGTCGAGGACGTCGGTGGCGCCCGGCGGCAGGGGCGTGCCACCGGCCAGTCGGTAGTACTCGGTCGACCACAGCGGCTGGGCCAGGCCGTTGGAGAGCGCGAAGACGTCGCCCTCGATCTCGATCTGGGTGGCGTGCGCGGCCATCGCGGCCCGCTTGGCGGCCAGGGCCGCGAGCGTGGGCGGGACGGCGAGCGCCACCTGGTCGTCGGCCACCACGCCGGGGATGTCCGCGACCTCGGCGACGCCGGCGAAGCGTCCGGGACCTGTGTCGCGCAGCTCGGCGAGCCGGGCCTCGGCCTCGCCGCGCGGCACGCAGTTCCACAGCACGCGCTCGACGCGGTGGCCGGCGATCTCCACGCCGCGCATGGCGACGCGGTGGGCCTGGATGTGGTCGGGGTGACCGTAACCGCCGTTCTCGTCGTAGGTGATGAGGACCCGGGGGCACACCTCGTCGATGACGGCGGCGAGGGCGGCGGCCGCCTCGGCGGGGTCGGCGCGCCAGAAGGCGTCGGGACGGTCGTTCTGCGGGAGGCCGAGCATTCCCGAGTCGCGCCAGCGGCCCGCGCCACCGAGGAGGCGGTGGTCGTGGACGCCGAGGGCGCGCATGGCGGCGGCGAGCTCGGCCGCCCGGTGCGGGCCGAGCGCGTCGTCCCGGTCGGCGGCGAGGTGGGAGAGGGTGGGCGGGATGACCTCGCCCTCCTCGCCGAGCGTGCAGGTGACGAGCGTGACCCGGACGCCGGCTGCGGCGCAGGCGGCCATGGTCACGCCGTTGTTGATCGACTCGTCGTCGGGGTGCGCGTGGACCAGAAGCACACCCGCCTGGCCGGAACTCATGCGGGCGAGCTTACGTCGCCGGCCGGCGGCGACCGGAACCCCCAGGGGGTCGGCCGTCGGCCGGTGCGCGCTCCGGACGCCTCAGAAGCTGAGGGAGCTGATCATGTCCGCGATGCCGTTGCTGAAGTCGTTGATGGTCGGAGCCATGTTGGAGCTCGCGAGGTAGAAGCCGAACAGCATGCACACGATGGCGTGCATGATGTTCAGGCCGGCCCTCCTGACCAGCAGTACGACAATGACCGCGAGCAGCAACACCGCGGAGACGGAGAGCGCCACCCAAGATCACCTCCATGTAGTCGTGCCCGGTTCAGGGCAGGCCGACGGACGCTTCCGTTCTTGCTTGGAAGTGTCTTACCCACCACGCGCGATGGATCATAACGATCATCTCCCTGAGCATGTCTCGGTGCATGGGAGCAGAGGAGGGGCGCACGCCCCCGGCGTGGCGGTGATCGTCCCCTGCTCAGGGTGTGACGGCCGGGGCGGCCGGGTCCTGGGAGGCCAGCGTCGTGCCCTCCTCGGGGAAGTGGCAGGCGGTGAGGTGGCCGGGTGCCCGCGCGGAGAGAGCGACCAACGGCGGCTCCTCGGTGGCGCACTTCTCCCGCGCCTTCCAGCACCGGGTGCGGAACCGGCAGCCGGAGGGCGGGGCGGTCGGCGAGGGCACGTCGCCCTCCAGCCTGATGCGTTCCCTGGCCGGCGCCCGCGCGCCCGCGCCCTCGTCCTCGTCCTCGTCCTCGTCCGGGTCTTCGAGGTCCACCTCGGGCACGGCGGAGAGCAGGGCGTGGGTGTACGGGTGCCTGGGGCGCTCGTAGATCGCCTCGCGGTCGCCGACCTCGACGATCTTGCCGAGGTACATCACGGCGATCCGCTGGGAGAAGTGCCGCACCACGGCGAGGTCGTGGGCGATGAAGAGGAAGGCGATACCGAGGTCGCGCTGCACCCGGCGCAGCAGGTTGACCACCTGGGCCTGGATGGAGACGTCGAGCGCCGAGACGGGTTCGTCGGCGATGATCAGCTTGGGTTCGAGGGCCAACGCCCGTGCCACGCCGATGCGTTGGCGCTGGCCGCCGGAGAACTCGTGCGGGAAGCGGTTGTAGTGCTCGGGGTTGAGGCCCACGGTGTGCAGCAGTTCCCGCACCCGCTGTTCGCGACCGCCGGGCGGATCGATGCCGTTGATCTCCATCGGGCCGCCGATGATGGTGCCCACGGTCTGCCGGGGGTTGAGCGACGAGTAGGGGTCCTGGAAGATCATCTGGATCTCGGAGCGGATCGGTGCCATGGCCCGCCGCCCCGCGGCGGTGATGTCCCGGCCGCGGTAGACGATGCTGCCGGCGGTGGGGTCGATCAGCCGGGCGAGCAGCCGGCCCGTGGTGGACTTGCCGCAGCCGGACTCGCCGACCAGGCCGAAGCTCTCCCCGGCGTGCACGGTGAAGTCGAGACCGTCCACGGCCCGGACGGCGCCCACGGTCCGCCGGATCGGGAAGCCGCCCCGGACCGGGAAGTACTTGGTCAGACCGCGCACGGTCATCAGTTCTGTGGTGCTCTCGTCGCTCATCGGTGAGTGGGTCCTTCAGCGCAGTCGGGGGCGGATCCGCGTCGTGAACAGGGCGCGGCGCTGCTCGCCCGTCAGGTGGCAGGCGGCGCCGCGGCCCTCGGGCAGCGCGGGCCGCTCGGCGCCGCAGCGGTGGGGTCCGGAGGGGGATCCGGCCACCTCGTCCGGGAAGGCGCAGCGCGGCTCGAAGGGGCAGCCGGGGGGCGGGGTGAGCAGGCT
>NZ_SMKC01000051.1 GCF_004348315.1 Streptomyces sp. 8K308
GTCAAGCACGGCCCGGCCCACGACCCGGTGGTCCGGGGTGTTCCAGGCCCGGCCGCCCCAGGTCTCCCGATGGTTGATGGTGATCAGCAGCTCGGGGCGGTGGCGCCGGATGGCCGCGGCCAGGTCGGCACGCAGCGCGGGACCCTCCTCGATCACCCCGTCCCGGTGGTCGAGGAACTCCACCTCGCGCACCCCCACCGCCGCCGCGCTGGCCAGCTGCTCGCTCTGCCTGATCCTCGCGGACTCGGCCGGGTCGATGCCGTCGATCCCCGCCTCGCCCCTGGTGACCAGCACATAGGCCACCTCCTTGCCCGCCGCGGTCCACTCGGCGACGGCTCCGGCCGTGCCGTACTCCACGTCGTCGGGGTGGGCGACGATGGCGAGCGCCCGCCGCCAGTCCAGGGGCATGGGTTCCAGGGGCACAATGTCGGACGGGTGGTGCACGGTCCTCGACTCCTCTGCTCCTCGTCGATCGGGTTCAGCGCCAGCCGTGGCGCAGCTGAAGGTTGTGGACGACCTGCTGGAACCTGGCCCGGTCCAGGGCGCACGCTTCGCGTCGCATCCCGTCCGGATGCACCCGCAGCACCCGGTCGAGGTGCACCCAGGACTCCCGCCCCGAGCGGTCCCAGGGGCCCGAACCGAGTGGCATCCACTCGCGGTCGTGGTCGCGGTCCTGGCTGGAGAGCTGGACCGCGAGCAGGGTCTCGGCGTCCCGCTCCCTGGCCACCACGAGCACCGGCCGGTCCTTCCCGCGCCCGTCGTTCTCCTCGTAGGGCACCCAGGTCCACACGATCTCCCCCGGATCGGGGTCGCCGTCCGGCTCCGGCGCGTACGCGGTGCGCACCGTGCCCACGGCGCGGGGCTCCACCTCCACCGTCGCGCCGGGGCCGCTCCGGCCGGGGATCTCGTCTATGGCGATGTCACTGCGATCCATGCGCACACGCTATCGCCGACCGCGGGCCCACAGGACCGAGGGGACGGGGCCGCCCAGGCCCTGGTCACCGGTGGCCTCTGCCATACGGCGCTGACCGTCCCGAAACACCGTCAGCCGGCGCCTCGCCGGTACGTTGTGCGGCATGGACGAGAATGTGGGCGCGATCCCCGCCACCATGCGCGCCTGGGTGGTCCGCACCCCCGGCCGCCTCGACCCGGTGGAGCTGCCGGTGCCGATCCCGGCCCCCGACGAGCTGCTGGTCCGCGTCCGGACCTGCGGGGTGTGCCGCACCGATCTGCACGTCCGCGACGGGGACCTCCCGCCGCACAGGTCCCCCGTCGTGCCCGGGCACGAGGCCGTCGGCGAGGTGGTGGCCGCCGGCCGGGACGCGGTCGGGCACCGCCTGGGATCGCGGGTCGGCGTGCCCTGGCTGCGCCGAACCTGCGGCACCTGCCGCAACTGCCGGCGCGGCCAGGAGAACCTGTGTCCCTCCTCGCGCTACACCGGCTGGGATGAGGACGGCGGCTACGCCGAGTACCTGACCGTGCCCGCGGCCTACGCCTACAAGCTTCCCGAAGGTTACTCGGACCTGGAGCTCGCCCCGCTGCTGTGCGCCGGCATCATCGGCTACCGGGCGCTGCGTCGGGCGGAGTTGCCGCCCGGCGGCCGCCTCGGCATCTACGGATTCGGCGGCTCGGCCCACCTCACGGCGCAGGTGGCCATCGCCAGGGGCGCCATGGTGCACGTGTTCACCCGAGCCCCCGCCGCCCGCGCGCTCGCACTCGAACTCGGCGCGGCCTCGGCCGCCGACTCCCACGCCGAGCCGCCGGAACCGCTGGACGCGGCCATCCTGTTCGCACCGGTGGGCGATCTGGTGCCGGTGGCACTGACCGCGCTGGGCAGCGGAGGCACCCTCAGCGTCGCGGGCATCTACCTCTCCGCCATCCCGCCGCTGGACTACGAGCGCCACCTGTTCCGGGAGCGCACGCTGCGCAGCGTGACGGCCAACACCCGGGAGGACGGGCGGGAGTTCCTGGCGTCCGCGGCCGAACACCGGATCAGGACCACGGTGGTGCCCTACCCCTTCGAGGAGGCGGACCGGGCGCTCGACGACCTCGCGGCCGACCGCGTCAACGGCGCGGCGGTGCTCACCATGCCGGCCGCGGACTGAGGCGGCTCGGCGCTCGGCACTGGGCACTGGGCACGCTGCACTCGGCACTCGGCACTCGGCACTCGGCACTCAGAACTCAGAACTCGGCCGAGCGCAGCGTGCGTTCGCGCACCGAGTCGAGGAAGCCTGGCACCTCCTCCATCCTGGTCCCGGTGCACTGCACGATCAGGTCCATCACGTCCCCCGCCGAGAGGGCGCCGACCACGGGGTGCACGTGGGCCAGGCCGACCCGCTCCTCCATCCGCTTCAGCACGTGGATGGCGAGGTTGAGCTCGGGCACGTGGCTCGTGTGCCCGAAGTCCAGGTTCTTCTTGATCACCCACATCTCCGGGATGATCTGGCCGAAGACGATGATGTGCGCGAGCGCGAACATCGCCCGTGCGCACTGCCGCGCGCTCTCCTCCGACTCGTCCTGCAGCGCCCGCACGGCCTCCTCGTCCTCCGCGAGGTGCGCCTGGATCAGCGCCACCGCGTGCAGCACCTCGTCCTTGGTGTACGGCCTCACTTCGCCGTTCATCCGCCTCCCCCAACTACCGTCCGCCTATCGGGCGAGTACCCAGTGTGGCAGGTCCGGGACTGGCTGGAGCCGGTTCGCCCCGGTTCATCAACCTCGGGAGAACCTCGGGAGCCGATTCCGGTCAGGCGGGCCTGGTGCCCCAGGCGGGTCGGCGCGGATCGTCAGCCCTGACCACGACGTCGGCCGCGTCGGCCGGGCGCACCTCAGCCTCGTAGCGGGCGAAGGCGGGCAGCGTCCACCGCAGTCGCTCCGCGGTGCGGCGGGCGAGCGCGGCGGGGCTCAGGGCGAGGTGCACGGCGAGGTCGGCCGGAAACCACTGGCCGAGCAGGAAGGCCCCGTGGAGCAGCAGCACTCCGCCGGGTGGCAGCGTGACGTAGTCGCTGCGGGTGGCGCGGTCGCGCTCGGCGTCCCACAGGTCCGGCAGCACCCGGCCGGTGCCGTCCGGATCGAGCGGCGTCAGGACCTCGCGCCACAACGCGCCGGTGTCCAGCCACCGTTCGTAGTAGGCGTCCGGATCATGGCGCCCGAACTCGAAGCGCAACGACGCGGGGCGCAGGAAGCCGGCGGCGCCCACCACGAGCGCCGCGCGCCCGCGCACCCGGAGCTCGCGCGCCACCTTGTCGGCCAGCGCCCCCGGCTCGGCCGCCGGCGCGCCGTCGATCAGCACGCGCCGCCAGGGGCCGCCGTCGCCGGCCGGCGCCTCGTCGACCCTCCCCCAGGCCCCTGGGGGCCTGGGAGGTACCCCCACCGCGAGCTCGCCCGCCAGCCGCTCCCAGGTGATCGCCGCAAGCCGCATGTCAGTGGCTCCTCCTACCATCGACCGCATGCTGAGTATCGGAACAATTGTGCTGGGTGCGGCGGACGTCCGCCGCGCCGTGGCCTTCTGGAGTGCGGCCCTCGGATACGTGCCGCGGGACGAGGTCGAGGACGACTGGGCGGTGCTGGTGCCACCGGACCGCTCGGGCCCGGGGATCGCGCTCGGCCTGAGCGAGACGCCGGTGCAGCGGCACCCCCGGGTCCACCTCGACCTCTACGCGGGCGACGCGGCGGACCAGGCGGCCGAGGTGGAGCGGCTGATCGCGCTGGGCGCCGAGCAGGTCGACTGGGACCGCTACCCGGAGGACGCGGACTTCGTGGTCCTCGCCGACACGGAGGGTAATCGCTTCTGCGTGATCGACACCAGCCATCCGTAGCGGGTTCGCGCAGGTCAAGGCGTCCTTCCCTCCGCGTCCCGGCGGTCGCACGATAGAGCCATGGACAAGGAGACGGGCCGGGCGCGGCTCGAGTTGTACGTGGAGGCGCTGCGCGCCCGGATGCCCGCCAGTCAGTTCATCCTGCTGATGCGCGCCTTCAACGCCTGGCTGACCGGCGGGGGCGGCATGATGCGGCTGCACCTGGAGTCCGGGGAGCAGGAGCTGTTCACGCCCGAGGTGCAAGGCGAGATGCTGACCCTCATGGGCCTGGTCGGCGCGCTGTCCCCGGGCCATGAGGACCGCGCGGACCACGTGGTGGTGGATCTTGGCGACGGCGAGCACGTCAAGGGCGCCAGGTCGCTGGTGCCACGGGAGGTCGCGGAGGACCCGGAGCGGCTGGCCGAGATGCGCCGTCGGCTGGACGAGGGCGAGCGCCTCCGCAAGGAGCAGCGGGCGACCGACAGCCTGGAGGTCGACGCGATCGCGCGGGCCAGCGGGATGTTGCCCGAGGGGGAGGCCTAGGGTCCGGGCCGGTAGTGGGCCCAGGTCTTGGGCGTCTCGGAGACGCTCACGGCCGTCAGCTCGGGGATCCGGTCGGTCCACATGTCGAAGATCCACTGGCGAGCAGTTCGGCCGAGGGGGAGGTGTCCGGGCCCATGGCGTCGTTGAGGTGCCGGTGGTCGAGGGTATCGTCCAGCCACTTCCTGACGTCGTCCAGGTCCCGGTAGTCGCGCACGAAGCCGGCCTCGGAGAGCTGGTCGGCCCCGGCCGACAGTTCGAGCACCACCACGTAGTTGTGCCCGTGCACGCGGGCGCAGGGATGCCACGAGGGCAGCCGGTCGAGGACGTGGCTGGCCGAGAAGTGGAATTCCTTGGTGATCGTGAACATGCCGATCCCCGCTTCCTGCTCTCGTCGCACTGTAGCCCGTCAGTCCCCGTCCGTCCCCTCCAGGATCCAGCGGTTCAGCGGTACCTCGGCCAGGAAGCGCCGCCGCCGCTCCGGGTCGTCGATGCTGGCCGCCTTCCGGCGGACCTCCGCCCTGGCCCGCTCCAGCAGTGCCCCGGCCTCGGCGTCCTCGCCCGCCGCCCCGATCGCCTCGGCCGCGTACCACAGCACCTCCTCGGTGCGCAGCGCCGGCTTGTCGCCCTCCCGGTCCAGGATCGCCAGGGCCACCCGCGCCACCGCGGCCGCCTCGTCGACGGCGCCGCGCAGCAGCAGCACCCGGGACCGCAGCACGTGGGCCGCGATGGTGCTGCGCGTCATCCCGCTGCGCTCGGTCTCCGCGCAGGTCGCCAGCGCCAGCCGCTCCGCCTGCTCCAGGTCGCCCGGCCCGGCCGCCGTCTCCAGCACCACCTCGGCGTAGAGGTTGCGCACGATCGGCACCAGGTTGGCCAGCCAGGTGCGCTCGGTCTCGAGCCAGCCCGCCTCGGCCAGCTCCCGCGCCGCCTCCCGGCCCGCACCACGCCGGGTCAGGACGGTGGCGAGCAGCGCCGTGTTGTAGGCGTGCCAGCCGCTGTCGCCGCCGCGCTTCTCCTCGAACTCGCGGGCCTCGACCAGGACCGCCTCGGCCTCCCCGTCCTCCCCCATGGCGATGTGCAGCTGAGCCAGGTAGTTCAGCGCGATCGGCAGCTCGGCACGGAGCGGCTCGGACCGCAGCCGCGCCGCGCAGCGGGTCAGCCTGCCGTACGCCTCACCGAAACGGCCGAGGTCGAAGAGGTTGACGCCGAGCTGCATCTCGTTCAGGTTGCGGGCGTGCTGGAGCACCGGATCGTCGGTCCGGCCCAGGTCAGGCTCGGCGGCGTACATCTCCTCCGCCCTGAACAGCACCTCGATGCCGGCCCGCAGGTCGCTCTTCGGCAGCTGCCGCCCGTACTCGACCGTGGCGACGAAGAGGGCGACCGGGTCGGCGCTGCGCTCCGCCAGTGCCACGGCCTCCCGCAGCTTGGCCAGCGAGGGCTCGAGGCCCTGGGTGGCCATCAGGGTCTTTCCGCGCTGCAGCGCGGTGCGGGCCAGCAGCCGCGGGTCGGCGAGCCGACGAGCCGCCTCCTCCGCCTGGGCGGCCAAGGCGTCGATGTCGGACAGCCCGGCCCGCGCGCCCTGACCGCGCCACCGCACCTCGGTCAGGCTGAGCAGCAGCTCGGTCGCCTCGGCGAGCCGCCGGTCCCGGTCGCCGCCGTCCGGCGGCAGCCGCCGCGCGGCCTCGATGGCCTCGGAGCAGTGGCGCTCGGCGTCGGTGAAGAAGAGCCCGTTCAGCGCCGCGTCCCGCGCCAGTCCGAGGTGGGCGGCCGCCGAGTCGGCGCGACAGGCGGGGCCACCACGCTTGAGCTGCGCGGCGATGTCGAGGCGCAGCGCCCACGGCGGCTCGCCCGGGCCGGCCTGCGGGGCGAGCGTGGTCAGCACCCGGGCCAGCTCGGCGTGCCGGCGCTCCCGTTGAGCCGCCGTCAGCTCGCCGTAGATGCCCTCGCGCAGGGCCGCGTGCTCGAACTCGTAGAGGTCGGAGGCGAGCCACGACACCCACTCGGGCCGGTCGGCGCGCTCCCTGACCAGGCCGTGGTCGCGGGCCGTCCTGCGCAGCAACTCGACGGCCTCGTCATGGGGCACTCCGGTGGCCTCGGCGACCGCGCGGGAGAGAAACGACTGTCCGAGGGCGGCGCCGCTCAGCAGCAGGTCGCGGACCGGCTCGGCGAGCCGGTGGAAACGCCGGCTGATGGCGATGGGCAGCTCGGTGGGCAGCGCCACGGACCCCTCGGCGCCACCGGCGCGCAGCAGCCGCAGGAGCTGCTCGACGAAGATCGGGTGGCCGCCCGTGGCCTCGCTGAGCCGGGCGGAGAGCGTCGTCGAGCCGGCACCCGGTACCCGCAACCGCACCAGTTCGTCGACCGCGTCGGCCGGGAGGCCGGACAGCTGCTCACGCTGCAGTCGGCCGGTGGACTCCCAGCCCTGCAGCACCTCCGCGACGGCCTCCGCGTTGTCGCCGGCCAGGCCGTCCCGCGTGCGGTGGCCGAGGACCAGGCTGAGCGGCTGGCCGGGCATCGCGGCCACCAGCAGGTCGAGGACCTGAAGACTCGTTAAGTCGACATACTGGATGTCGTCCACCAGCAGCACCACCGGCCTGCCGGACGCGGCCTCGGCCCGCAGCGCCTCCGCCACCTGGGTGGCCATCGCGGCCTGTTGCGGCTGCAGGCTGTCCCCCGGCAGGGACCCGGTGCGCATGGCCGCCTCGGTGACCTCCCGCCCCACCGCCACCAGTTGCTGCAGCCCCGGCACTACCAGGCCGAGCAGCTCGGGCACCGAGCGGAAGGCCGCCGCCCCGACGCGCCGCCAGAAACTCTCGGTCTCCGCCGCCGGGCGCAGGGCGAGCAGCGCCTCGAGCGCCAGGAGGAACGAGGTGTCGGGACCGCCGTCGGGATGACAGCGCACCGAGACGACCCGACAGCGGCCGGCCAGCAGTGGATCCCGCTCGGCCTCCCTGGCGAACGCGGCGAGCAGCGCCGACTTTCCCATCCCCGAGCCACCCTCGACGGCGAGGGCACGCGCCCGGCCGGCGGCGAGATCGCGTGCCACCCCCGAGAGCCTGCTCATGGAGTCGACTCGATCGACAAAGGCGGCCGGCACCATCGTCTTCCCCCATCCCGCCAACGGCGGATCAATGTCGGTAAGCACACGGGGATTACCGGAGATCACCTTAGACGAACCCACTCCGCGGCCACAGGGAACCCACACCCGCCCGCGGCGGGTGAACCGCCCCCAATGCCCCTGTTCGCCCGTCTTGGCGAGGTAAGCTCGGTCAGCTAGCCGGTGGACGTTTCACCACGAAGGGGGTCGGGCGTGCCGGACGTACCGGAGAGCCTTGTCGGCCTGGCCAAGCGGGGCGGCGAGCCCGTGGTGGTGCAGACCCTCCGCTCCACGACCGCCGCCACCCTGGCCTATATCGCCGCCCTCTGGCTCACCGACGTCTCGGCGCCACTACTCGCCCCGCTCACCGCGCTGCTCGTCGTCCAGGTCACCCTCTTCGCCACGCTCACCGCCGGCATCCGCCGGGTCAACTCGGTGGTGGCCGGGGTCCTGATCGCCACCGGCTTCAGCGCTCTCGTCGGCCTGAGCTGGTGGAGCCTCGGCCTGCTGATCCTCTTCTCGCTCGCCCTCGGCCACCTGGTGCGGGTCGACGAGTTCGTGCCCGAGGTGGCCATCAGCGCCATGCTGGTGCTCGGCGTGACCCAGGTCGCGGAGACCGCCTGGGACCGGGTGTTCGAGACGCTGATCGGCGCCGTGGTCGGGCTGCTGTTCAACCTGGTGATCCTGCCCCCGATCTGGGTGCGCCCCGCCGGCGAGAATATCGAGCAGCAGGCCCGCCGCATGCGGGAGTTGCTGAACCGGCTCGGCGAGGAGGCAGAGGAGCCCCGCACCCCGGTCTCCAGGATCGCCGCGAAGATGGAGGAGGCCCGCCGCCTGGACGAGGCCATCGCCGAGGTCGACGTCACGCTCACCCAGGCCGAGGAGAGCCTGCGACTCAACCCCCGGGTCAAGGAGCCGCTACTGACCAGGATCGTGCTGCGCACCGGCCTCGACACCCTGGAGTCCTGCGCGGTGATCCTGCGCACCATCTCCCGCAACCTCACGGACCTGGCCACCCGCCGCACCGACGAGCCCCTGTTCCCGTCCGACGTGGCGGCGGCGCTGCGCGAGCTGTTCACCTATCTGGCCGGGGCCGTCGACAGCTTCGCCACGCTGATCACCAGTCAGGTCAGCAGCACGGCCGACGAGGCCGAGAAGTTCCTCGCGGTGGAGCTCGACGCCGCCAGGCTGAGCCGGGAGCACGTGGCCGGACTCCTGCTGACCCGGATTCAGGAGCACCCGCGGCAGTGGCAGTTGCACGGCTCGCTGCTGGCCGAGGTCGACCGGATGCTCGACGAGCTCGACATCGAGAAGCGCTCCGCGCATCTGGCCGAGGAGTTGGACCGGATGTCCCGCGAGCAGAGCCGCCGCTACCCCACGCTCCGCCGCGTCGCCGGCACCGCCCGCCGCGTCGGGCGCCGGCTGCGGAGCGTCCGCCCCCGGGCGCGCAGCAACGGCTGACCCGCCTCAGCAGGCGCGGCCCGCGCCCTCGGCCAGCCTGGGCCAGAGCTCCGCCACCTGGCGCTCCAGCTCCTCCAGCGTGCCGTCGTTGTCCAGCACGAAGTCGGCGATCGCGAGCCGTTCGTCGCGGGTGGCCTGGGCGGCCATCCGGGCGCGGGCCTCCTCCTCGGTCATGCCGCGCAGGCGCACCAGACGGTCGAGCCTGGTCTCCTCCGAGGCGTCCACCACGACGACCACGTCGTACCGGTCCTGGAGCCCGCCCTCCGCGATCAGCGGCACGTCGTGCACCACCACGGCGCCCGGACCGGCGGCGGCCTGCAGCTCGGCGGAGCGGGCGGCCACCAGCGGGTGGACGATCGCGTTCAGGGCCCGCCGGCGGGACTCGTCGGCGAACACGATCTCGCCGAGCCGCGCCCGGTCCAGCGTGCCCTCGGGCGTCAGCACCTCGGGGCCGAACTCAGCGGTCACGGCCGCGAGTCCCGGGGTGCCGCGGGCGACCACCTCGCGGGCGATCAGGTCCGCGTCCACGATCACCGCCCCGCGTGCGGCCAGCAGCCGCACCGCCTCGCTCTTGCCGGCACCGATGCCGCCGGTCAGGCCCACTGTCCGCATGCCCGCAGGCTATCGCTCGCCCTCGCCGTCCTCCCGCTCGGCCAGAAAGCGCTCGAAGACCTCACCCAGCTCGTCCGCCGACGGCAGCTCGACCGGCTCGGCGACCAGGCTGCCCCGGGTCGCGACCCCGGCGATCGCGTCGTACTGCTGCTCGAGGCCGCGCACCACCGCCACCAACTCCGAGTCGCCCTCGGCCAGCTCGCGCTCGATCTCGTCCTGCGTCTTGAGCGCGCGGCCGCGCAGCGCGTGCGCCGTCTCGGGCAGCACGAGCCCGGTGGCCGCGGTGACCGCCTCGAGCACGACGAGCGCCGCGTCCGGATAACGGGAACGGGCGATGTAGTGCGGCACGTGCGCCGCCACGCCGAGCACCCCGTGGTCGGCCTCGGAGAGCCGCAGCTCGACGAGGGCGGCGGCGCTGCCCGGCACCTGGGCCTCGTCGAACATGTTCCGGTGGCCCGGCATCAGCTCGGCCGCCCGGTTGCCGTGCGGGGTGAGCCCGACCGGCCGGGTGTGCGGCACGCCCATCGGGATGCCGTGGAAGGTCACGGCGAGCCGCACGCCGAGGCGCTCCACGATCTGCCGCACGGCGAGCGCGAAGCTCTCCCATTCCACGTCGGGCTCGGGTCCTGAGAGCACCAGGAACGGCTGGCCCGTGGCGTCGTGCAGCAGCCGCAGCTCCAGCGAGGGCGTGGTGTAGGAGGTCCACCGGTCGCGCCGGAAGGTCATGGTCGGCCGGCGGGCGCGGTAGTCGATCAGCCGGTCGTGGTCGAACCTCGCCACCGTCGTGTAGGGGCGGCCGTCGAGCAGCTGCTCGATCAGCTGCCCGCCGGTCTCGCCGGCGTCGATGAAGCCCTCGAAGTGATAGATCAGCACCGGGCCGGCGCTGTCCGAGCCGCCGGTCGCCTCGTCGACCTGCGCCAGGCCGCGCGGCTCCCATGAGTACAACTCCCGCGGATCGCGCACCGTGACCGCTCCCCTTCCGCTGTTTCGCGTACTCACGCGACAACACCCCGTTCTCGCACGGCATTCCCGCCGGAGAAAAGGGCCGAGGCCCGCACCCCACAGGGGGTGCGGGCCTCGGGCCGTCGAACGTGCGGACCCCGCGGGTCCCCGATCAGCTCTGGCCGCCGGCCAGCTTCTCGCGCAGCGCCGCCAGCGCCTCGTCGGACGCCAGGGCGCCCGAGTCCTCGGCCTGCGGCGACGAGTACGAGCCGCCGCCGGAGCCGCCCTGCTGGCCACCGCCGCCCGAGCCGGCTGCCTCGGCCTCGGCCTGGGCGTCCGCCTCGCGGGACTTGATGACCTGCGCCTGGTGCTGCTCGAAGCGGGCCTGCGCCTCCGCGTACTGGCGCTCCCACTCCTCACGCTGCTTGTCGTAGCCGGGCAGCCAGTCGTTGGCCTCGGGGTCGAAGCCCTCGGGGTAGATGTAGTTGCCCTGGTCGTCGTAGGACGCGGCCATGCCGTACAGGGTGGGGTCGAACTCCACGGCCAGCGGGTCGGGCCCGAAGTTCTCGTTGGCCTGCTTCAGCGAGAGGCTGATCCGACGACGCTCCAGGTCGATGTCGATGACCTTGACGAAGATCTCGTCGTTGACCTGGACGACCTGCTCCGGGATCTCCACGTGACGCTCGGCCAGCTCGGAGATGTGCACCAGACCCTCGATGCCCTCGTCCACCCGGACGAACGCGCCGAACGGCACCAGCTTGGTGACCTTGCCGGGCACGACCTGCCCGATCTGGTGGGTGCGGGCGAACTGCTGCCACGGGTCTTCCTGGGTCGCCTTGAGCGACAGCGAGACCCGCTCGCGGTCCATGTCGACGTCGAGCACCTCGACGGTGACCTCCTGGCCGACCTCGACGACCTCGGAGGGGTGGTCGATGTGCTTCCAGGAGAGCTCGGAGACGTGCACCAGGCCGTCCACGCCGCCAAGGTCGACGAAGGCACCGAAGTTGACGATGGAGGAGACGACGCCGGAGCGCACCTGGCCCTTCTGCAGGGTGGTGAGGAAGGTCTGGCGGACCTCGCTCTGGGTCTGCTCCAGCCAGGCGCGGCGGGAGAGCACCACGTTGTTGCGGTTCTTGTCCAGCTCGATGATCTTGGCCTCGAGCTCCTTGCCGACGTACGGCTGGAGGTCGCGGACCCGGCGCATCTCCACCAGGGAGGCGGGCAGGAAGCCGCGCAGACCGATGTCGAGGATGAGGCCGCCCTTGACGACCTCGATGACGGTACCGGTGACGATGCCGTCCTCGTCCTTGATCTTCTCGATGGTGCCCCAGGCGCGCTCGTACTGGGCGCGCTTCTTGGACAGGATCAGGCGGCCTTCCTTGTCCTCCTTCTGGAGGACAAGCGCCTCGATCTCGTCACCGACGGCGACGACCTCATTGGGATCGACATCGTGCTTGATCGACAGCTCGCGCGAGGGGATGACGCCCTCGGTCTTGTAACCGATGTCGAGCAGGACCTCGTCCCGGTCGACCTTCACGATGACGCCGTCGACGATGTCGCCGTCGTTGAAGTACTTGATCGTCTCGTCGATCGCGGCGAGGAAGGCTTCCTCGGAACCGATGTCGTTGACCGCAACCTGCGGGGTGGTCACGGTTGTCTCGGTGCTGCTCGTCATGTGGTAAAGGGCTCCGGTACGGACATTCGTAGGCACTGCTACGCCGAAGACCCATATCGCACTGCCGAAGCCGGACAGCCTGAGAAGCGCTCTCCTGGAGGCCCGCGAGCCCGAACGGGCCCTCGAACCGGAAGCGCCTCGACAACCGAGGGGACATACAACAGATGCGAGCGCGACCTACTCCGTCCGAGGCGCGCAGGCCCGCGACGCGCCTTATAGCATACGGGGGCATCGGAGCGGGGTCAATGCGCGCTTCGCCCCACGAGGGGCCCTAACGGGCCAAACCGTACGCCGCGCCCCTGCCGGGGCGAGCGGCTCGAAGGGAGTGGGGGCTGCTCCCGGTGCCACGTGCGGCGCGCCTCGGGCGAGGCGGACGGCCCCATGCCTCCGGCGGGGCGGACGAGCCCGCGCCTCCGGCAGGGTGGGCGGCCCGCGCCTCCGGGGGAGCGACCGGCCCGAAGGGACGGTGCGCTCCGCAGGACCGGGCGTGGCGCGCCCCTGGCAGCGCGAACGACTCGGAGGGGCGGAGCGTTCCCCGTGCGGCGCGCCTTGGGCGGGGCGACCAGCCCGGGGACCGGGGGCCCAAGGCACTCCGCCGGATCGGTGCGGCGCGCCTCCGGCGGGGCGGCCGGGCGGGCCCGTACGCGTCCCGATCGACCCCGTGTGGCCCGGGCGCCGCCGTGCCCCGTCGGGACCGACGGGCCTGGCGGGGCGGTCAGCTCGGGAGAAGAAGGCCCGCACGCCGCCCCGGGCCGGCGTCCGCGTGTCTCAGACGGCCCGGCGCGTCGTGGTGGCCGCCGGCTCCTCGGTGGTCTCGTCCGAGTCGTCCCCGTCCTCAGCCGGGTCCTCGGGGTCCGTGGGGTCCTCCGGGTCCTCGTCCCCGCACTCAGCGGGGTCCTCCGGATCCGCGGGGTCATCGGGGTTCTCGGGGTCGGTCGGGTTCTCGGTGCCCGGGTCCTCCGGGTCGGTGGCCGGGTCCTCCGGCTGCTCCGGGGTCTCGGGCGTGCCGGTCCCTGGGGCCTCGGGATCGGTCGGCTCCTCGGGATCGGTCGGGCACTCCGGGTCCTGCGGATCCTCGGGATCGGTCGGGTCCTCAGGGTCCGTGGGGTCCTCGGTGCCCGGGTCCTCGGGATCCGTGGGGTCCTCGGTGCCCGGGTCCTCGGGATCCGTGGGGTCCTCGCCGCCCGGCTCCTCCGGCTCCGTCGGGTCCTCGCCGCCCGGCTCCTCCGGGTCCGTCGGGTCCTCCGTCCCGGGGTCCTCCTCATCCGGCGGGAGCGCGATGGAGCCGTCGGAGTCGACGGGCGGCCGGGGGGTCGGCCGGTCCTCGGCCGCCGGGGGCTCCTGGTCGTCGGTGGTGTCCCGGCCGGCGGGGGTGCGGCCGCCGTCCGTGACCGAGGCGCCGGGGTTCCGCGGGTTGCCGGGGCCGGGGCTGGTGGGCAGGTCGCCCTCGCCGTCCGGGACCTCGTGAACGCCGTCGCGGTAGTAGTCGATCCAGGACCTGACCGTCCGCACGTAGTCCCACGAGTGGTTGTAGCTCAGCAGCGCGCGGTCCAGGTTGTCCGGGTCGGCCAGGCTGCGCCCGGACGCGCACAGGTAGTTGGCCGCCGCCAGGGCCGCGTCGTACACGTTGTTGGGGTTGGAGGCGCCGTCGCCGTTGCCGTCGGCGCCCCAGCGGGCCCAGGTGGAGGGGATGAACTGCATGGGCCCGACCGCCCGGTCGTAGCGGGAGTCGCTGTCCCACTGGCCGCGGTCGGTGTCGAGAATCTGGGCGAAGCCGTTGCCGTCGAGCACCGGGCCGAGGATCGGGGTCGTGGTGGTGCCGTCGGCGTCCACGTCGCCGCCCCTGGCGTGACCCGACTCGACCTTGCCGATGCCGGCCAGCACCTCCCACTCCAGGTCGCAGCCTGGCGTGGTCCCGGCCACCGTCTCCGCGGCCCGCCGGTAGGCGTCGAGGACCGTGGCGGGGATGCCGGCCTCGCTCCGGCCGCCGCCGGCCTCGGCACCCTCGCCGCCCCCGCCGCCCTCGGCGGTGTCGAGCGGCGGCAGGTCGGTGTGGTACGGGAGTTCGCGGGCCTCGGGCTCCTCGGCCTCGGCCGGCTCCTCGATGCCCGGGCGCGGGGTGGGCTCGGGTGGACCGGCCGTGTCGCTGCCCAGCACGTCGGACGCCTGGGAGGCGGTGAGCGCCGCCATGGCCGCGGCGGCCACGGCGGAGCCCGAGATTCCCCTGCGGATCCTGCTGATTCGCAACCCCACGCCTTTTCCCCTCCATCGGCCCTTCGGCGACTCGGTGCGGTGACCTGGACGACAGTACGACAGGTCCCGGTTCCCGGGCCAGGGACCCTACCGGGTTGAGAATGAGGGGGAGTTGGGGCTAGTGCGCCGCCGACTCCCAGGTGTCGCCCCAGCCGACGGAGACGTCCAGGGGGGCGCGCAGCTGGACCGCCCCCGCCATCTCGCGCCGCACCAGCTCCTCCAACGGCTCCCGCTCCCCCGGCGCGACCTCGAGCACGATCTCGTCGTGGACCTGGAGCAACATGCGGGAGGCCAGGCCCTCGCGGCGCAGCGCCTCGTCCACCCGCAACATGGCGATCTTGACGATGTCGGCGGCGGTGCCCTGGATCGGCGCGTTGAGCGCCATCCGCTCGGCCATCTCGCGGCGCTGCCGGTTGGAGCTGGTGAGGTCGGGCAGGTAGCGGCGGCGGCCGAGCAGGGTCTGGGTGTAGCCGACGGCCCTGGCCTCGTCGACCACGTGCCGCAGGTAGTCCCGGACGCCGCCGAACCGCTCGAAGTAGGTGTCCATCAGCGCGCGCGCCTCGTCGGGCGTGATGGTCAGCTGCTGCGAGAGGCCGAAGGCGGAGAGCCCGTACGCCAGGCCGTAGCTCATGGCCTTGATCCGGCGCCGCATCTCGGGGTCGACCTGGTCGCGCTCGACGCCGAACACCTGCGAGGCCACGGTGTCGTGCAGGTCCTCGCCTGAGGTGAACGCCCGGATCAGGCCGGCATCCTCGGACAGGTGCGCCATCACGCGCAGCTCGATCTGGCTGTAGTCGGCGGTCATC
This sequence comes from Streptomyces sp. 8K308, assembly GCF_004348315.1. Taxonomy (GTDB): domain Bacteria; phylum Actinomycetota; class Actinomycetes; order Streptomycetales; family Streptomycetaceae; genus Streptomyces. The sequence continues at coordinate 15,181 of NZ_SMKC01000051.1, forward strand.
AGGGCCTCGAAGCCCTCGCCGACCACGAAGCCGCGCCTGATGGCCCGACCCTCGTCGGTGCGGACCGGGATGTTCTGCAGGTTGGGGTCGGTCGAGGACAGCCGGCCGGTGGCGGCCACGGTCTGCTGGAAGGTGGTGTGGATGCGGCCGTCGGAGGCGATGGTCTTGATCAGGCCCTCGACGGTGGAGCGCAACCTGGCCTGCTCCCGGTGGCGCAGCATGATCAGCGGCAGCTCGTGCTCGGTCTGCCCGGCCAGCCAGGCGAGGGCGTCCGCGTCGGTGGTGTAACCGGTCTTGGTCTTCTTGGTCTTGGGCAGCCCGAGCTCGCCGAAGAGCACCTCCTGGAGCTGCTTGGGCGAGCCCAGGTTGAACTCGTGGCCCACGGAGGCGTGCGCCTCGGTGACGGCCTGCTGGACGGCCGCCGCGAACTGCTGCTCGAGCCGCTCGAGCCAGGCGCGGTCGGCGGCGATGCCGGCGCGCTCCATCCGAGCCAGCAGCTCGGATGTGGGCAGCTCCAGGTCGGTCAGCAGCTCGCTCGCGCCCACGTCCGCCAGCCGGCCGACGAACGCCTCGCCCAGATCGAGCACGGTGCGCGCCTGCCGCATCAGCGAATCCGCCTCGGCCTCGTCGTCGGCGCCGAAGGCCAACTGGCCGCCCTGGTCGGCCGACTTGGCCAGCTCGCGGGCGAGGAACTCCACGCTCAGCGCGTCCAGCGCGAACGAGCGGCGGCCCGGCTGGACCAGGTAGGCGGCGAGCGCCGTGTCCATGGTGATGCCGGCGAGCTCCCAGCCGTGCTCGGCGAACACCCGGCGGACGCCCTTGGCGTTGTGCACCACCTTGGGACGCTCGGGGTCGGCGAGCCAGGCGGCGAAGGCCCGCTCGTCGGCCTCGTCGACGGTGGTCGGGTCGAACCAGGCGGCCGGCCCGTCCGCCGCGGCCAGCGCGACGGCGTGCACGCTGCCGGCGCCCAGCTTCCAGTCGTCCAGGGTGGCGATGCCGAGCGGGACCGCGCCGCGCTCGGCGAGCCAGGGCGCGAGGCCGCCAGCGGCGAGCAGCACGCCGTCGACGGTGAACTCGTCGAGCGCGGCCGCGGGCTCCTCGGAGCGGCCCGGGTCGACGGCGAACAGCCGCTCCCGGAGGCTGGGGTTGCGGAACTCGAGGGCGTCGAGCAGCACGGTGAGCGCGGACTCGTCGTAGGGCTGGCGGGCCAGGTCGGCCGGGACGCAGCCCAGCTCCACGTCCCGCGCGAGCTCGGTCAGCACCCGGTTGAGCCTGACCGATTCCAGGTGGTCGCGGAGATTCTGGCCGGCCTTGCCCTTGACCTCCTCGGCGCGCTCCACCAGGGCGTCGAGCGAGCCGAACTGGTTGATCCACTTGGCGGCCGTCTTCTCGCCGACCCCGGGGATGCCGGGCAGGTTGTCCGAGGGGTCGCCGCGCAGGGCGGCGAAGTCCGGGTAGAGGGCGGGCGGCAGGCCGTACTTCTCCTGGACCTTCTCGGGTGTGAACCGGGTCAGCTCCGAGACGCCCCTGGTCGGGTAGAGCACGGTGATCCGGTCGCTGACCAGCTGGAACGCGTCTCGGTCGCCGGTGACGATCGACACCTGGAAGCCCTCGTCCGCGGCCTGGGTGGCCAGCGTGGCGATCACGTCGTCCGCCTCGTAGCCGGAGACCGCGAACCGCCGCACCCGCATGCTGTCGAGCAGCTCGCCGATCAGCTCGACCTGGCCCTTGAACTCGTCTGGCGTGGCGGACCTGGTGGCCTTGTACTCCGCGTAACGGTCGGAGCGCCAGGTGGTGCGCGAGACGTCGAACGCGACGGCCAGGTGCGTGGGCGCCTCGTCGCGCAGCGTGTTCACCAGCATGGAGGTGAACCCGTAGATCGCGTTGGTCGGCTGGCCGACCGCGGTGGTGAAGTTCTCCGCGGGCAGCGCGAAGAAGGCCCGGTACGCCAGGGAGTGCCCGTCAAGCAGCATCAGGCGCGGGGCACTGGGCGGGGCCGCCTCGGCCTTCTCCTTCTCGGACATCTCAGCCTTCCCGGAGCTCTCGTTCTCAGCCACGTGGCCGATCCTCCCATGGACCACTGACAGCCCAGGTTCGCCGTGGCACGATCGGTGGCGAAGATCCGGGAGCAAGGAGTCGTGCCATGGCCGCCAAGCCGCCCGCCGCCGATCCGGTGCAGGACGCACCCGAGGTGACCGAGCCGAAGCACTCCGCGGTCGGGCTGCCGGCCATCGGGCAGGCGCTGAGGACGGCCCGGGCGCAGATGGGGGTGCGGCGCACCGCGCTCACCCTGCTGCGGGTCAACCAGCACGACGGCTTCGACTGTCCCGGCTGCGCCTGGCCGGAGCCGGACAAGCCGCACACCGCCGAGTTCTGCGAGAACGGCGCCAAGGCGGTGGCGGAGGAGGCCACCGTGCGCCGGGTGACGCCCGAGTTCTTCGCCGCCCGTCCGGTGGCCGAGCTGGCCACCCGCTCCGGCTACTGGCTCGGCCAGCAGGGCCGGCTGACCCACCCCATGTACCTGGCCGAGGGCGCCGAGCACTACGAACCGGTCAGCTGGGAGCGTGCCTTCGGGCTGATCGCCGAGGAGCTGCGCGCCCTCGACTCGCCCGACGAGGCGGTCTTCTACACCTCGGGCCGCACCAGCAACGAGGCGGCGTTCCTCTACCAGCTGTTCGCCCGGGAGTTCGGCACCAACAACCTGCCGGACTGTTCCAACATGTGCCACGAGTCGTCCGGGTTCGCACTCACCGAGACCCTGGGCATCGGCAAGGGCAGCGTGCTGCTCGACGACCTGTACCGGTCCGACCTGATCATCGTCGCCGGGCAGAACCCCGGCACCAACCACCCCAGGATGCTGTCCGCGTTGGAGAAGGCCAAGGCGGCCGGGGCGCGGATCATCACCGTGAACCCACTGCCCGAGGCGGGGTTGGAGCGGTTCCGCAACCCACAGACGCCGCGCGGCCTGGCCGGCGGCGGCACCGCGCTGACCGACCTCTTCCTGCAGATCAGGCTGGGCGGCGACCAGGCGCTGTTCCGGATGCTCAACGCGCTGCTCCTGCGGCGCCACGCGGACGGCGACGCGGCGGCCGTCGACACCGCGTTCATCCGTGAACACACCTACGGCTTCGACGACTTCGTGAAGGTCGCGGACGAGGCCGACTGGGCGGAGACGCTGCGGGCCACCGGACTCGAGCGGGCCGAGATCGAGCGCGCCCTGGAGATGGTGCTCGCCTCCCGGAGCGTCGTGGTCTGCTGGGCGATGGGGCTCACCCAGCACAAGCACTCGGTGCCCACCATCAGGGAGGTCGTCAACTTCCTGCTGCTGCGCGGCAACGTGGGCAGGCCGGGCGCCGGCGTCTGCCCCGTGCGCGGCCACTCCAACGTGCAGGGCGACCGCACCATGGGCATCGTGGAGCGGCCGACGCCCGAGCTCCTGGCCGCCATCGAGCGGGAGTTCGGCTTCACGCCGCCCTCCGCCCACGGTCTCGACGTGGTGGACTCGATCCGCGCGCTGCGTGACGGGCGGGTCAAGGTCTTCTTCGCGATGGGCGGCAACTTCGTGGCCGCTTCCCCGGACACCGAGGTCACCGAGGACGCCATGCGGCGGGCCCGGCTCACCGTGCACGTGTCGACCAAGCTCAACCGCTCGCACTGCGTCACCGGCGCCCGGGCCCTGATCCTGCCGACGCTGGGCCGCACCGAGCGCGACACCCAGGCGGGCGGCGACCAGTTCGTCACCGTCGAGGACTCGATGGGCATCGTGCACGCCTCCCGCGGCCGACTCAGACCGGCCGGCGAGCGGCTGTTGTCGGAGCCGGCCATCGTCTGCCGGCTGGCCCGCGGCGTCCTCGGCCCGGAGAGCGCCACGCCTTGGGAGGAGTTCGAGGCCGACTACCGGCTGATCAGGGAGCGGATCTCCCGGGTGATCCCCGGCTTCGAGGACTTCGAGGCCCGGGTCTCCGTGCCGGGCGGCTTCGCCCTGCCGCACGGTCCGCGCGACGAGCGGCGGTTCCCCACCGCCACGGGCAGGGCCAACTTCACCGCGGCGCCCGTGGAGTTCCCCGCCGCCCCCGAGGGCCGGCTGCTGCTGCAGACGCTGCGCTCGCACGACCAGTACAACACCACGATCTACGGCCTGGACGACCGCTACCGCGGCATCTCACGGGGGCGCCGCGTCGTGTTGGTGCACCCCGCGGACGCCGCCGCGTTCGGCCTGGCCGACGGCGACTACGCCGACCTCACCAGCGAGTGGACCGACGGCACCGAGCGCGTCGCGCCCGGCTTCCGCGTGGTCCACTATCCGACGGCCAGGGGCTGCGCGGCCGCCTACTACCCGGAGACCAACGTGCTGGTGCCGCTCGACTCCACGGCCGACGTCAGCAACACGCCCACCAGCAAGTCGCTGGTCATCAGGCTCACCCCGGCCGCCGCACGCCCGAACGCCACCTGATAGAACGCATCCCATGGGCGAGCACAGCGAGCACGGACACAACGATCACGGAACCGAGTTCCCACCCCACATCGTCGAGCAGTGGGCCGGGCTCGGCCTCGATCTCCCCGCGCTGTTCTCCGCCGGCGCCCTGGGCCGGCGGATGGGGGTCAGGGTGCTGACCGCGGCGCCGGAGCGGGTGGTCGGCACCCTGCCGGTCGAGGGCAACACCCAGCCGTACGGGCTGCTGCACGGCGGCGCTTCGGCCGTGCTCGCCGAGACCCTCGGCTCCGTGGGTGCCATGCTGCACGCCGGGCCGAACAAGATCGCCGTCGGCGTGGACCTCAACTGCACCCATCACCGGGCGGTGCGCACCGGCCTGGTCACGGGCGTCGCCACCCCCGCGCACACCGGCCGCACCTCGGCCACCTACGACATCGTCCTCACCGACGAGCAGGGCAAGCGGGTGTGCACCGCGCGCCTCACCTGCGCGCTGCGGCCCGCCGCCCAGCAGGGGGCGGCGGAGCCGGCGACGTCCGGGTGAGGTCTCGTTACTCGATGGCCTCGCCCAGGTAGGCGGCGCGCACCCGGGGGTCGGAGAGCAGCGCCTCGGCCTCGTCCGACATGACCACCGCGCCCGTCTCGAGGACGTAGCCCCGGTTGGCCAACTGGAGCGCCTGCGAGGCGTTCTGCTCGACCAGCAGCAGCGTGGTGCCCTGCGCGTTGATCTCCCGCAGGATGTCGAAGATCTGCTGCACGATCAGCGGCGCGAGGCCCATCGACGGCTCGTCGAGCAGCAGCAGCTCCGGCTTGCCCATCAAGGCGCGGCCGATGGCCAGCATCTGCTGCTCGCCGCCCGACAGGGTGCCGCTGATCTGCTTGCGCCGGTCGGCGAGCCGCGGGAAGAGCGTGAACACCCGGTCCAGGTCAGCGGGATCGGGGCGCTTGAGCCGGTAGGCCCCCATCCGCAGGTTCTCGAGCACCGTCATCCGCGCGAACACCCGCCGGCCCTCGGGCACATGGCCGATGCCGAACTGGACGAGCTCATGCGACTTGATGCCGTCCACCCGCTCGCCGCGCAGCAGCACCTGGCCCTGGCGCGGCTGGATCATGCCGGAGGCCGTCTTGAGCGTGGTGGACTTGCCGGCGCCGTTGGCGCCGAGCAGCGCGACCACCTCGCCCTCGCCGACCGTCAGGCTCACGCCCTTGAGCGCCTCGATGGCGCCGTAGTAGACGTGCAGGTCCCGCAGTTCGAGCAGCGGGGTGCCGCCATCCATGGCCTCGGCGGACCGCCGTGGCCCCTGCTCCACCTCGGTGCTCACGTCGACTCCTCCTCGCCGTCCGCCGCCGCACGCTTCTCGGCGTCGCCGGTCCTCGCCTCCGGGATGGCGGCCGCCTGGGCCGCGTGCTCGGCCTGCTCGGCCACCAACTCGGCGACCGCGGCCTGCTCGTCGTCGTCGGCCGAGGCGCCCAGGTACGCCTCGATCACCGCCGGGTCCTGCTGTACCTCGGCGGGCGTCCCCTCGGCGATCTTCTTACCGAAGTTCAGCACCACCACCCGGTCAGCCACCGACATCACCAGGCGCATGTCGTGCTCGATCAGCAGCACGCTGACGCCGAGTTCGCCGTTGATCCGGCGGATCAGCACCTCCAGGTCCCGCTTCTCGGTCGGGTTGGTGCCGGCCGCCGGCTCGTCGAGCAGCAGCAACTCCGGGGCGGTCGCCAGGGCCCTGGCGATCTCGAGGCGCCGCTGCTCGCCGTAGCTGAGCGCCGACGCCAGCTCGTTGATCCGGCCTTCGAGCCCGACGAAGGAGAGCACCTCGTGCGCCTTGCGGTCGCTCTCCCGCTCGTCCCTGCGGGCGTTGGGCAGCCCGAGCATGATGGAGACGGCGTCGGTGCGCTGCCGCGTCTCGACCGCGATCTTGACGTTCTCCAGGACGGTCAACGCGCCGAACAGGCGGATGTTCTGGAAGGTGCGGGCCACGCCGAGGCGGCTCACCCGGTGCGGCTTCTGGCCGCGCAGCTCGTGCGAGCCGCCGGCCCGAGGCCGGAAGGTGATCGTGCCCTCCTGGGGGACGTACGCCCCGGTGAGCGAGTTGAACAGCGAGGTCTTGCCCGCGCCGTTCGGCCCGATCACCGCCAGGATCTCGCCGCGCCGCATGCGCAGCGCGACTCCGTCGAGGCTGGTCAGGCCGCCGAACCTGAGCGTCACGCCGGTGGCGTCCAGCACGTCGCCGGTCGGGCCGCCCTCGGCCGTCGTGGCCTTCGCCGCATCCTGCATCTCGGTGGTCATGACTGCGCACCTCCGGTCTTGCCACCGAGGGCGTCGGCGCCGCCCGTGCCCTCCTCGGCCAACTTCAATTCGTGCTGCCTGCGCCGCGAGGGCCACAGCCCCTGCGGCCGGTAGATCATCATCACGACCAGCAGCCCGCCCAGGTAGAGGAACCGGTCCTGGGGGTCGACCGTGTCCCGCAGGTACTCGGGCAGCCACACCAGGATGGCCGTGCCGAGCAGCACGCCCGGGATGGAGCCCATACCGCCGAACACCACGTACGACAGGGCGAGCACCGACATCATCACGATGAACTGCTCGGGGTTGATGAAGCCCTGCTTGCTGGCGTAGATCACGCCGGCGACGCCCGAGGTGGAGGCGCCGATAGCGAAGGCGAGCAGCTTGAAGCGGATGGTGTCGACGCCGGTGGCGGCCGCCGCCACCTCGTCCTCGCGGATCGCGGTCCAGGCGCGGCCGACGCGGGAGTGCTCGAGCCTGATGAAAAGGACGAGCACGACGACCACGAAGGCGAGCTGCAGCCAGTAGTAGGGCTGCGGGTCGAGCTCCCAGTCGTAGGACCAGAAGCCCAGGTCGACGGAGAACCGGTCGAGGCCGGGGGCGCCCCGGGTGCCGCCGGTGAACTCTGTCCAGTTCCTGGCCACCAGGTAGACGATCTCGTGGAAGCCGAGCGTCACGATGGCCAGGTAGTCGCCGCGCAGCCGGAGCGTCGGCGCGCCGAGCAGCACGCCGGCGATCAGGCAGGTGACCACCGCGACCGGGATCACCAGGAAGTTGTTGAGCTCGACGGGCGGCTCGACCGGCAGGCCGCCGGTCCAGAACGCCGCGCTGTAGGCGCCGATCGCGAAGAACGCGATGAAGCCGAGGTCGAGCATGCCGGCCCAGCCGATGACGACGTTGAGGCCGATCGCGACCATCACGTACATGCCGACCTGGTCGACCAGCACCTGCTGCCAGAAGGTGGAGACCATCAGCGGCAGGACGATCAGGAACACCAGCAGCGCGCCGAGGCCGCCGTAGCGGTAGGCGCGCTGGCCGCGCACCATCTCGGAGACCCGGCGGAACGGGCGGGCCACCTCGCCGCCGACGCGCCGGCTCTGGGCGCCGACCCGCTCGCCGTAGAACTCGCGGACGGCCCAGACGCCAACCAGGATCACGAGCCAGACCAGGATGCCGGTGTTCTGGAAGTTCTGTTGCAGGGCGTGGAACAGGTCGCCCCGCTCGCCCTGGACGCCGGTCACCTGCGCCATCACCACGGCGAGCACCACCATGGCGAACAGGCGCTGCCAGCGTGGCTGCTGGTACCAGCGACGCTGCCGCAGCCTCGCCGCCGCCGAGAGCGGCTTGCGGACGCTCACATCGGCACTCATGCCGCCCTCCCCACACGCTCGCCCAGAATGCCCGTCGGGCGGAACATCAGCACCAGCACGAGCACGACGAAGGCGCCGACGTAGCGCCAGGCGTCGCCCCACAGCTCGACGGTGAACGACTCGACCACGCCGAGCGTCAGCCCGCCGAGCATGGCGCCGCGCACGTTACCGATGCCGCCGAGCACGGCCGCCGCGAAGGCGGTGATGCCCGGCAGGAAGCCCATCTGGTAGTCCACCTGGAGGTTGGTGCCGAACAGGAAGCCGGCGACCCCGCCCATCAGGCCGCCGAGCACGAAGGTGCGCGAGACCACCTTGTCGATGTTCACGCCCATCAGCGAGGCGACCTCGGGGTCCTGCGCGACCGCCCGGATGCCGGAGCCCAGCTTGGTGCGGTTGACCACGAAGTCGACCGTGATCAGCATCGCGACGCCCGTGACCACGATGATCAACTGCGTCACGCTGACCGGCGCGCCGAAGAGCGTGAAGAGCCTCCGGTTCTCGTACATGGACGGCATGGGCATGGGGTAGCGCCCGAACAGCTTGCCGGCCAGGTTGTACAGGAAGAACGAGGCGCCGATCGCCGTGATCAGGAAGACGAGGCGTGGGGCGTTCCGTCTGCGCAGCGGCAGATACGCCGCCTTTTCGAGTCCGAACGCGACCAGGCCACCCAACGCGGCGCCCGCGAGGATTCCGAGCAGCACAAAGAGGACGGACTGCACGCCCGATGGATCGGTGGGCGGTTCGATCAGGGTGAGTGCGATGACTCCCCCGAATCCGCCGGCCATGAAGACCTCGCTGTGGGCGAAGTTCAGCAGTTGCAGCACGCCGTAGACGAGCGTGTAACCAATGGCGATGACGGCGTACAGCGAGCCGAGCACCACACCCAGGACAAGTACGTCCCAGATATCGGAAAGGGACATGGATGGACTTCCTTGTGGGAAAAACAGCGGCGGGCGAATCGGGCCGGCGGGACGGAATCGGGTCACCCTCCACGCCGGCCCGGCCGACAGCTAGCCGCCGACGAGTTCCTCGACGGCGCCGACGTAGCCGATGGCTTCGTCCTGGACCTGGTACATGAAGATCGCCTGCTGGGTGAACTCACCGTTCTCGTCGAACGAGAAGCTCTTGGTCAGGCCCTCGTACTCGGCGCCGGCCAGCGCCTCGTACAGCGACTGGCGGTCGACGCCGCCCTCGGCGTGCAGCGCGTCGATCTGCTCGATGATCATGTTCGCCGCGTCGTAGGACTCGGCGGAGTAGGTGCCGGGCGCCACGCCGAACTCCGCCTCGTAGCGCTCGGCGAAGGCCTGGGTGCCCTCCTCCTGGGTGGCGTCGGTGCACGGGCAGGTCAGGTAGTAGCCCTCGACAGCGCCGCCGGCCAGGTTGATCAGCTCGTCGTCGTTCGAGCCGTCACCGGAGATCACGATCCCGTCGTACCCGGCCTCGCTCAGCCGGGTGGCGAACGGGGCGAGCGCCTCGTAGTAGCCCGCGTAGATCAGGGCGTCGGCGCCGGACTCGACCACGGAACGCGCCGCGTTGCCGTAGTCGACGGTGTCGGCCGGCACGCTCTGCCGCGTGACGGAGAGGCCGGCGTCGTTCAGGTCCGCCTCGGCGACGTCCGCGAGGCCCTCGCCGTAGGGCGAGACGTCGTCGATCACCACGACGCTCTCCACGCCGTCGGTGCCGGCCAGGAAGTCCGCCATCGCCGCGCCCTGGGCGTTGTCGTTGGGGACGGCCCGCAGGAAGGTGCCGAAGTCCTGCTCAGTCAGCGTCGGGTTGGTCGCCGAGGTGGAGACGGCGGCCAGGCCGGCCTGCCCGTAGAGCGGGGCGGAGACGTTGGTCGGGCCGGAGAACGCGGGGCCGACCACCGCCATGACGTCGGTGTCGTCAATCGCGCTCTGCGCGGCCGCGGTGGCCTGCGTTTCCGAGCCCTGGTCATCGGCCGCGAAGTACTCAAGCTCGAAGTCGTAGTCGCCCGACTCGTTGGCTTCGTTGATCGCGAGCTGAATGCCGTTCTGCATATTCTCGCCGAGGCCCACGTTCTGCCCGGAGAGCGGTCCCTGATAAGCGATCTTGTAAGTCGTTCCGCCGCCGCCACCGCCGCCGTCATCGCCACAGGCGGTGAGCACGAGCGCGCCGGCCACGACAGGTATCGCGAACCGCGCGATGGATTTGTTGAGCACTGCCAGAACCCCCTGGAGCGAGCCAGACGTGTGTCGTCACCGCACAGCTCCCATGCGCAAGGCACACCGGTGCGGCGTGCAGCGGAATCTATTGCCCCGTGTGCTGCACGAACACACCACAGCGACAGATGTGATCGCCTCGTGACCTCTGGCACATGCCGGAAACAGAACACGGCTCACCGGTCACCGGACGTTTTACCCAAGATCCACTCATCCTGGAACCCAGTGTTCCCATACGCAAAGAGCGCACCCGGGGGTCGAAACCCCGGGCGCGCTCTGACCCGTAATGTGGCGAATTAACAGGAAGTTAACGCGTGTCCGAACCGTTACCTCTGTTGCTGCTTCTGCCGCTTCTCCTCGGCGTCCTGAATGACCGCCTCCGCCACCTGGTGCATGGAGAGCCTGCGGTCCATCGAGGTCTTCTGGATCCACCGGAAGGCCGCCGGCTCGGTGAGCCCGTACTGCGTCTGCAGCACGCTCTTCGCCCGGTCGACCAGCTTGCGGGTCTCCAGACGCTGGGCGAGGTCGGCGACCTCCTTGGAGAGGCTCTTGAGTTCGTTGAACCGCGAGACCGCGATCTCGATCGCCGGCACCACGTCGCTCTTGCTGAACGGCTTCACCAGGTACGCCATGGCCCCCGCGTCCCGCGCCCGCTCGACGAGGTCGCGCTGCGAGAACGCGGTCAGCATCAGCACCGGCGCGATGGACTCGGAGGCGATCTTCTCGGCCGCCGAGATGCCGTCCATGACCGGCATCTTCACGTCGAGGATCACCAGGTCGGGCCCGAGCTCACGGGCCAGCTCCACGGCCCGCTCGCCGTCCCCGGCCTCGCCGACGACCGTGTACCCCTCCTCCTCCAGCATCTCCTTGAGATCCAGCCGGATCAGGGCCTCGTCCTCGGCGATGACGACGCGGGTGGTGTTCGGCGGGACATGAGCGGTGTCCGCCTCGGCGGCGGTGGCCGGAGTGGTGGGCTCGTCGGGGACGTCGGGGGTGCTCACGATGCTCCTCGTTTCCTGCCTGATGGGGCACTCATGAGAGTACCCATTCGTCACCGCGGCGGCTGAGCCGATAGACTCGCGGGGCGCTCCCCAGCCGGGTTGGTGGAACGGCATACACGGAGGTCTCAAACACCTCTGCCCGTAAGGGCTTGCGGGTTCGAATCCCGCACCCGGCACCCTCTCGTCCCGCTCTTCTCCCACGCCCGTCCGGGGGAACGGTCTCGGCCCACGCCACCCGCGCGTCAGCGCGGGGCGTCGTCCTCGCCCACGTGGTGGATCCGCACCAGGTTGGTGGTGCCCGGGGTGGCCGGCGGGGAGCCCGCCGTCATCACCACGATCTCGCCCTTGCGGCAGCGACCGCTGCTGAGCAGTCGCTCGTCCATCTGCGCGACCATCTCGTCGGTGGTCTGCACGGTGGGCACCAGATGGGTCTCCACGCCCCAGGTCAGGGTCAGTTGGGCGTAGGTGGCGGGGTCGGGCGTGAACGCGACCACGGGGATCGGCGAGCGGTAGCGGGCCAGCCGGCGGGCCGTGTCACCGCTCTGGGTGAAGGCGACCAGCAGCTTCGCGTCGAGGAAGTCGCCGACCTCGGCGGCGGCGCGGGCCACCGCGCCGCCCTGGGTCCTCGGCTTGGTGGACTCGGTCAGCGGCGGCAGGCCGCGGGAGAGCATCTCGTCCTCGGCGGCGGCCACGATGCGGCTCATGGTGCGGACCGTCTCGACCGGATAGCGGCCGACGCTGGTCTCGCCCGAGAGCATCACCGCGTCGGTGCCGTCCATCACGGCGTTGGCCACGTCCGACGCCTCGGCGCGGGTGGGCCGGGAGGACTCGATCATCGAGTCGAGCATCTGGGTCGCGACGATCACCGGCTTGGCGTTGCGCCGGGCCAGCGCGACGGCCCGCTTCTGCACCAACGGCACGGACTCCAGGGGCACTTCGACGCCCAGGTCGCCTCGGGCGACCATGATCCCGTCGAAGGCGTCGACGATGTCCCTGAGGTTCTCCTCGGCCTGCGGCTTCTCGATCTTGGCGATGACGGGGAGGAACCGCCCCTCCTCGGCCATCACCCGGTGCACGTCCTTGATGTCGTCGCCGCCGCGCACGAAGGAGAGGGCGATGACGTCCACGCCGGTGCGCAGCGCCCAGCGGAGGTCCTCGACGTCCTTGCCCGAGAGGGCGGGGACGGAGACCGCGACACCCGGGAGGTTGAGGCCCTTGTGGTCCGAGACCAGACCCCCCTCGACCACGACGGTGCGCACCTCGGGCCCCTCGACCGCGGTCACCTCGAGCGCGACCCGACCGTCGTCGACGAGAATGCGCTCGCCGGCGGAGACGTCGGCGGCGAGGCCGGGATAGGTGGTGCCGCAGCGGTTGGGGCCTCCGGCCACGTCCTCCGTGGTGATGGTGAATTCGTCGCCCGTCTCCAGGAGGACGGGGCCGTCCCTGAAGCTGCCGAGCCGGATCTTGGGACCCTGGAGATCCGCGAGAATTCCGACGCTACGCCCCATTTCCTCAGCGGCGCGGCGGACCCGCTGGTAGCGCAGCTCGTGCTCTCGATGGGCGCCATGGCTGAGGTTGAGCCGCGCCACATCCATTCCGGCCTCGACAAGCGCCACGATGCGCTCATATGAGTCGGTAGCTGGCCCAAGTGTGCAAACGATTTTTGCTCGGCGCATAGGCCAACTGTAGGAGTTACCGATGAGTAGAGGGCTATCCGAAAGTGACCAGGCGACGGCCGGGTTTTGAAGAGGAGACTGACAACTCACGGAATGAGCAAGACCTCGCTCTTTTGAGCTCCGCTTTATGGGTAACTCATCTCGCCTAACGAAAAGGAGAGTGCCCTCTCCCTCGGGTCGCAAACTCCGGAGTGCGCCGGCGCTCGGCGTCGGCGCGCAGCCCGAAGGTGGTGAACGCCGCCCGATCGGGCAACGAGTAGCAGCGCTCGCCGGTCAGCGCGTTCAGGATGACGGCGCTGCGGTACGCGAGCAGCCCGAGGTCCGGCGCGCCGACGCCGTGCGTGTGCCGCTCGGCGTTGAGCACGAAGATCGACCCGGTGATGGCGGGGTCCAGGTCGAGCCGGTAGTCGGGGTGAATCCGCGGCCGGCCCGCCGCGTCGCGGCGCAGCGCCTGGTCGAGGGCGGGCAGCAACGGGTCGAGCGACCGCTCCCGGTAGCCAGTGGCCAGCACCAGGGCGCCGGTGGTGAGCCGGGAGCGCTCGCCCTGCTCCTCGTGCTCCAGGTGCAGCTCGATCTGGGAGGTGCCGAGCCGACCGGCGGTGCGGACGCTGACGCCGGGGGTGAGCACGACGTCCGGCCAACTCCCCCGCACCGAACGACGGTAGAGCTCGTCGTGGATGGCGGCGAGCGTCTCGTGGTCGATCGCCCGGTGCAACTGCCACTGCCGGCCCACCAGTTCGTCCCGCGTGGGTTCCGGGAGCTCGTAGAAGTAGCGTGCGTAGTCGGGCGTGAAGTGTTCGAGCCCGAGCCGGCTGTACTCCATCGGCGCGAACGCCGGCGTGCGGCTGAGCCAGTGCAGCCGCTCGCGCCCCTCCGGGCGACGGCGCAGCAGGTCGAGGAAGACCTCGGCCCCCGACTGCCCCGAGCCGACGACGGTGACGTGGTCGGCGGCGAGCAAGCGGTCGCGGTGGGCGAGGTAGTCGGCGGAGTGGATCACCGGGATGGTGGTGATCTCGGCCAACGGGCGCAGCGGCTTGGGGATGTGGGGCGCGGTGCCGACGCCGATGGCGATGTTGCGGGCGTGGGCCCGGCCGACGGCCTCCGCTTCGCCCTGCGGGCCGAGGCGGGTGAAGTCCAGGTCGAAGACGGCGTTCTCCGCGTTCCAGCGGATGGCGTCGACCTGGTGACCGAAGTTCAGGCCGGGGAGCTGGCGGGTGACCCAGCGGCAGTAGGCGTCGTACTCGGTGCGGTGGCTGTGGAAGCGCTCGGCGAAGTAGAAGGGGTAGAGGCGCTGTTGGTGCCGCAGGTAGTTGAGGAAGCTCCAGGCGTTGGTGGGGTCGGCGAGCGTCACCAGATCGGCCAGGAACGGGACTTGGAGGGTGGTGCCCTCGATCAGCAGCCCGGGGTGCCACTGGAAGTCGGGGCGCCGCTCGTACCAGGCGCCGCGCAGCCCCGGGATGGGGTAGCTCAGGGCGGCCAGCGACAGGTTGGCGGGGCCGATGCCGATGCCCGCGAGGTCGAGCGGGGCTTCGGTGTCATTGGTGGTCATCGCCGGGGTCCTTCTGGGTCGTGCCGTTGGTGCCGTGAGTGGTGGGCCGCGTCGTCCGTGCCGTCGTGCTGGTCGAGAACGAGCTTGATCACCGCGGCCAGGTCGCTGTGGTGGACGTGGGGGTTGAGCAGGGTCGCCTTGAGCCAGAGGGCCGGGGCACCGCCGCCGGGGCGGCGGGTGGTGGCGCGGCCGAGGACGGCGCGACCGTCGACGAGCAGCCGGCGCCTGACGGCCGCGACCTGGGCGTCGGTCGCGCCGAGGGGCCGGAACAGCACGGTGCTGATGGTCGGTCGGGAGTGCAACTCCAGCCGGGGCTCGGCGGCGATCAGCTCGGCGAGGTCGGCCGCCGCGGCGCAGACGCGGTCGACGAGGACCGCCAGGCCCGCTCGGCCGAGGGCGCGTAACGTCACCGCGATCTTCAGGACGTCGGGTCGCCGGGTGGTGCGCGGAGAGCGGCCGAGGAGGTCGGGCAGCCCCGCCTCGGTGTCGTCCTCGGCGTTGAGGTAGTCGGCGCGCTGCCCGAGGGGGGCGAGGGCGGCCGCGTCGGGCACGGTGAGCACCCCGGCGGCGACGGGCTGCCAGCCGAGCTTGTGCAGGTCGAGGCCGACGGTGTCGGCGCGGTCGAGGCCGGCGAGCAGGTGCCGGTGGGTGGGGCTGAGGAGGAGGGGGCCGCCGTAGGCCGCGTCGACGTGCAGGCTGACGGGCCGCCCGCCGTGCCGCGCGGCGGCGACGGCGTCGGCGAGGGCGGGCAGCGGGTCGACGGCGCCGCTGTCGGTGGTGCCGGCGGTGGCCACCACGAGCGCGGGCGAAGGGCCGGTGGGGACGCAGGCCAGGGCGTCGATCCCGAGCAGCGCGTCCGCCACTGCGGCCGGGTCGAGGATGCCGGCGGGGGTGGGCAGCACCTGGGG
>NZ_SMKC01000520.1 GCF_004348315.1 Streptomyces sp. 8K308
GGGCGGGTCGGGTCCGTCGCGGAGCCCTGCCCCGAGCCGGCCGACGCCGCCGCCACCCGCTACGGGGTGGTCTTCGGCTGCGCGGACGGCGCGCTGCTGGTGCGGGCCGAAGGGGACGGGGAGAGGGCGGAGTTGGCCGGCGAGCCGATCCCCTACCCCGAGGGCACGGACGCGGCCGACCGTCCGCGCACGTTCGGGCAGCGGCCGGGCAGCGGCACGCTGGTCGCGCCGGCCGGTGAGCGCGGCGTATGGACGCTCGAACTCGGCGAGCGCGCCTGGACGTTGACCGAGACAGGACCGGTGCTCGCGGCGGCCGCGCCAGGCGACGGGACGACGCTGCTCGCGCTGACGCCGGACGGTGCGCTGCGCTCGTACGAGCTCGACGGTGGCGCCGAGACGGCGGCGACCGAGCCGTTGACCGAGCCGGGCGCCGGCGCCGTCATCGAGCTGGACACCAGCCGCGCCTACGTCAACGACTCGGCGGCCGGCGTCGTCCACGAGATCGACTACGCCGACGACCTGCGGGTCTCGCGCACCCTCGATCCGGGCCTCGCGCCCGAACTCCTCGTGGAGACGGGCCGATGAGGGCCGGGGCGGTGGTGGCCGCGGTGCTCGCCCTGCTGCCGCTGGCCGCGTGCGCGCCGGGCGGCGGGGACGGCGGTGGCTCGGGCGTGGTGGTGACGACCAACATCCTGGGCGACATCACCCGCCGGGTGGTTGGCGACGAGGCCGAGGTCACCGTGCTGATGGCGCCCGGCGCCGACCCGCACTCCTTCGGGATCTCCGCTCAGCAGGCGGCCACCATCGAGGACGCCGAGCTGCTGGTGCACAACGGGCTCGGCCTCGAGGAGGGCGTGGCTCGCAACGTCTCGGCGGCGGGCGAGGCGGGCGTGGCGACGCTGGCGGTGGCCGAGGAGGTCGACCCGCTGCCGTTCGGCACCGACGCCGGGGACGAGGCGGGCGAGCCCGATCCGCACTTCTGGACCGACCCGTCACGGGTGCGGACGGCGGTCGACGCCATCGCGGACCGGGTCGTGGCCGAGGTCGACGGCGTGGACGAGGCCGCCGTGCGGGCCAACGCGGCCGAGTACGCGGCCGAGCTGGACGAGCTCGACGCCTGGATGACGGACCGGTTCGCGGCGATCCCGGACGGGCGGCGCGAGCTGGTCACCAACCACCACGTCTTCGGCTACCTCGCCGACCGCTACGACTTCACGGTCATCGGGGCCGTGGTCCCGAGCGGCACCACGCTGGCCTCGCCCAGCGCCTCCGACCTCGAGTCGCTGGCCTCGGCGGTCGAGGAGGCCGGGGTGCCGGCGATCTTCGCGGACTCCTCGCAACCGGACCGACTCGCCCAGGTGCTGGCCGAGGAGGCCGGCCTGCGGGTCGAGGTGATCGAGCTGTTCTCCGAGTCCCTGACCGAGCCGGAGGGACCGGCCGGCACGTATCTCGCGCTGATGCGCACCAACACGGACGCCATCGCCGACGGCCTGTCCGGCGCGGCGTGACCCCCGCTCGCCCAACCCCCCCCTGTAACGAAGAGGAGTTCCCATCATGACCAAGCATGCCTGGAACCGGCTCCGGAAGGCCGGCGTGGTGTTCACGGCCGCCGTCGCGGCGGCCTCGCTGACCGCCTGCGGCGGCTCGTCGTCCGACGACGCGTCGTCGGAGGCGTCGCCGGAGGAGACCGAGGCGTCGTCCGTGTCCGTCGCCGACCCGCTGGTGGTCACCTACGACGGCGGTCTCTACGTCATCGACGGTGAGTCGTTCGAGGTCGCGGCGGACATCCCGCTCGAGGGCTTCAACCGGGTCAACCCGGCGGGCGACGACCGGCACGTGCTGGTGTCCACCTCGACCGGCTTCCGGGTCCTGGACGCGGCCGGCGGCGAGCTGACCGACCTGGAGTTCGCGGCCCCGCGCCCCGGGCACGTGGTGCGGCACGCCGGCCGCACCGTGCTGTTCGCGGACGGCACGGGTGAGGTGACCAGCTTCGACCCGGCGGACCTCGGCTCCTCCGAACTGCCGGAGACCGAGACCTACCAGGCGGCCGACGCGCACCACGGGGTGGCGATCGAGCTGTCAAGCGGCGAGCTGGTCGTCACGCTCGGCACCGAGGAGGAGCGTACCGGCATCCTCGTGCTCGACGAGAACCGCGAGGAGATCGCGCGCAGCGAGGAGTGCCCCGGCGTGCACGGCGAGTCGACGGCGCTCGGCGAGGCGGTGGTGATCGGCTGCGAGGACGGCGCCGTGATCTACCGGGACGGCGAGATCACCAAGGTGGACAGCCCGACCGAGTACGGCCGGATGGGCAACCAGGCCGGTTCCGAGGAGTCGCCGATCGTCCTGGCGGACTACAAGCAGGACGCGGAGGCCGAGTTGGAGCGGCCGGAGGAGATCGCGCTGATCGACACCGAGACGGGCGGTCTCGAACGGGTGGACCTCGGCACCAGCTACACCTTCCGCTCCCTGGCCCGCGGCCCCGAGGGCGAGGCGCTCGTCCTCGGCACCGACGGCGCGATCCACGTGGTGGACCCGGAGTCGGCCGAGGTGACCCGCACCATCCAGGTCCTGGACGAGGAGTGGACCGAGCCGCTCGAATGGCAGGAGCCCCGCCCGGCGATCTTCACCCGGGGCGGCACGGCCTACGTGACGGACCCGGCGACGCGCGAACTGCACGCCGTCGACCTGGCCTCAGGCGAGATCACCAACTCGGTGACACTGGAAGGCGTACCGAACGAGCTGAGCGGCGCGCTGGCCCACTAGGCCCTGCCCGGGCGGGCCGGCCGGCCCGGCGGGCCCTGACAGCGCCAGTCGGACTGGAGTGACGCCTTGTCCGCGCCGGCGGTCAGAGCCATTCGGCCGGTCGGAAGTGGCGGCGTCCGGCACCCGCCGCGCCGGCCGGCACGGCCAGGGCCCAGCCGGCGGCCGGCTCCCCCGCCCGCCAGGGCCATCCAACCGACCAGCAGTCACCGCCCCCACGGCCAGGCACCCGCCGCGGCCAGCCACCGGAACGGGCCAGGCACGACCAGGAGCCGGCCGGCACCGGCCGAGCATGGCCAGCCCCAGCCGGCGGCCGGCCGTCTCCCCCGGCCTGCCGGGGCCGTCCGGCCGACCGGAAATCGCCGACTCCACGGCCCGGCGCCCGGCACGGGACCGGGTTGGCCGGGTTGTCAGGGGCGGGCGGCCGGTTGGTTGTCGGCGGCGTTGGCACGCGTCTTCAGGGCCTTGGTGGCAAGCCACACGCAGGCCCACAGGGCCACCCCGAGCAGCATCAGCCAGCCCGCGACGCGGTAGTCGTCGCCGGAGCGGCCGGACAACGGCGTGGCGAGGTAGGCGCACAGCACCGCGCCGATGACCGGGAGGGCGGTGGGGGCACGGAAGTGG
>NZ_SMKC01000521.1 GCF_004348315.1 Streptomyces sp. 8K308
GGCGAAACACCGGCGCGAAGTGCCTCGCCCCGGCCCGGCGCCCAGGCGGTTGGTCAGAGGGGGGGCGTCAGGTCGTACAGCGTCACGCCGTCCACCGTCGTCGCCGTGAAGTTCTCCGCCACCCACGTGGCGATCTCTTCCGACGTGCCAGAGCGTCCCATCCCCATGCCGCCGGCGATGAAGTAGTGAATGTCGCCGTGCTCGACGTACTCGACGAACTGCTCCAACGTGGGCGAGGGGTCGGTGCCGTTGAAGCCGCCGACCGCCATCACGGGGTCGCCCGTGGCCAACTGGTAGCTGGCCGCCTTCTGGGCGCCGACGGTGGCAGCCACCCAGCGGTACTGGCCGGCGTCGGCCTCCAGCAGGGCCGCCAGCTCGTCGCTGACGTCGGCGCCGTCGAGGAGGCCACCCGTTCGCGGTTGCCCGGGCCGCTGGCCCGGCTGACCAGGCTGGGTGGTGGTGGCGCCGCCCGGCGGTTGGAAGCGGAAGCCGCCGCCCGGGTTCTGGCCTCCGCCGCCTCCGAAGCCTCCGAAGCCCGTCGTGACGGCGGGTCCCGCGGTGACGACGGAGCCGGTGTGGGGCTGGCCGATCGTGTACAGGGTGTAGGCGACCGGGCCGGCGAGAGCGGCGAGCAGCGCCGTCGCGGCGACCGCGACTGTCAGTGGGCGACCGCCCTGGGCGGGCCTGAGCAGCAGCGTCCCGGCGACGAGGCCGGCCAGCAGGACGGCCCACCGCAGCCACGGGTGCCATTCGGGGGTGCGGTCGAGCAGGACGTACGCCCAGCAGGCCGTCACCACGATCACCGCGGCCAGCGTGGCGGCGGCCGCCGGCCGGTCGCGGCGCGCCCACAGCGTCGTCGCGCCCATGCCGACCAGAGCGGCGAGGTAGGGCGCGAGCGCCACGTTGTAGTACTCGTGGAAGATCCCGCTCATGAAGCTGAACGTGGTGAAGGTGAAGAACAGCGCCCCGCCCCAGGCGAGGAACGCCGCCCGCCGCCGGTCCGTGCGCGGGGCGCGCGCCGTCACCACCAGGCCGGCCGCGAGCAGCAGGAAAGCCGCCGGCAGCAGCCACGCGATCTGCCCGCCCATCGCGTCGTCGAACAGCCGGAACAGCCCCGTCTCCCCCCAACCGCCGCCGCCCCCGACGCTGCCGGTCTCGTCGCCGGTGATCCGGCCGAGGCCGTTGTAGCCGAAGGTCAGTTCCAGGAAGCTGTTGTTCTGGGAGCCGCCGACGTACGGCCGCGAGGAGGCCGGCCACAGTTCGACGATCGCCACCCACCAGCCGCCGGAGACCAGCAACGCGAGGCCGGCGAGGGAGAGTTGACGCAGGCGCCGGAGCGGGCGCGTCGGCGCGCAGGCGGCGTACACCAGGGCCAGCGGCGGCAGGATGAGGAACGCCTGGAGCGTCTTGGTCAGGAACGCCAGGCCGAAGGCGACGCCGGCCAGCACCAGCCACCGGGTGCCGGCGTGCTCCAGCGCGCGCAGCACGCAGTAGACGGCCGTGACCATCAGCAGGCACAGCAGCGCGTCCGGGTTGTTGAACCGGAACATCAGCGCCGCGACCGGGGTGACGGCCAGCACCGCGCCGGCGATCAGCCCGGCGGCCGGCGAGAACGCGCGCCGCACCGCCGCGTGGAGTACCGCCACCGTGGCCACGCCCATCAGCGCCTCGGGGAGCAGGATCGCCCAGGAGCTGAGTCCGAAGAGCCGCACCGAGAGCCCCATCGGCCACAGCGCGGCCGGCGGCTTGTCGACGGTGATGGCGCCGCCCGCGTCGAGCGAGCCGAAGAAGAACGCCTTCCAGCTGCTGCCGCCGGCCTGCGCGGCGGCGGAGTAGAAGGAGTTGGCGTAGCCGGAGGCGCTGAGGTTCCAGACGTAGAGCACCGCCGTCAGGGCGAGCAGCGCGAACAGCGTCGGGCGCGCCCAACGCGGGTCGTCCGGGCGGCCGCGCCAGGGGCGGGCCACCGGGCGAGGGGGCGCGGCGGTCGGGCCGACGGGGTGTTCCGGCGCGAGCCAGGTGGTGGTGGAGGCGGTCATGAGGTGGTCCTCTGATCGGGCCGAAGCGGTGCGTCAAGCGGTGTGTCAAGCGGGGAGACCGGGACGATCGGCACCGACCGTCGCCGGTCAGGGAGGCGGCGCGTGGGGCGGAAGATCCAGGCGCGGAAGAGCAGGAAGCGCAGCACCGTCGCCACGAGGTTGGCGGCGATCAGCACCGCCAGCTCGGTGCCGTGCGACGGCCGGTCGGTCACCAGGTGCAGCACCGCGAGCGAGCCGCTGGTCAGGGCGAGACCGATGGCGAAGACCACCAGGCCGCGCGCCTGGTGCCGCACCGCGTGCGTCCGCCCCCGCACGCCGAACGTCAGCCGGCGGTTGGCGGCCGTGTTGGCGACGGCCGACAGCAGCAGCGCCAGGCCGTTGGCCGGCTGGGCGCCCATGCCGAGCCGCAGCAGCGAGTAGAGCAGCAGGTAGCACAGGGTGCTGCCCACGCCGACCACGGCGAAGCCGAGCAGCTGCCCGGCGAGGCCGCGCGGCACGTCGAGCGCCCGGTCGCGCGGGTCGTCACCGAACGGTCGGCGCAGCCGGTCGAGCGGCAGGGTGCCGGCGGCCAGGGCCCGGCCCACCCGCCACACGCCCTTCAGGTCCTCGGCCGCGGTGCGCACGATGTCGACGCTGCTTTCCGGGTCGTCGACCCAGTCCACCGGCACCTCGTGGATGCGCAGGCCGGCGTGCTCGGCGAGCACGAGCAGCTCGGTGTCGAAGAACCAGCCGCTGTCCTCGACCAGCGGCAGCAGCCGCTCGGCGACGTCCTTGCGGATGGCCTTGAAGCCGCACTGCGCGTCGGAGAAGCGGGCGGCGAGCGAGCGGCGCAGCAGCAGGTTGTAGGCGCGGGAGACGAACTCGCGCTTGGCGCCGCGCACCACCCGGGCCGAGCGGTCGAGCCGGGAGCCGATCGCCAGGTCGGAGTGGCCCGAGATCAGGGGGGCGACCAGCGGCAGCAGCGCGTTGAGGTCGGTGGACAGGTCGACGTCCATGTAGGCGAGCACCGGCGCGGGGGAGGCGGACCAGACGGTGCGCAGCGCCCGCCCGCGCCCCTTCTCGGCGAGCCGCACGGACCTGACCCGGGGCAGCTCGGCCGCCAGTGCCCGCGCGATGGGCTGGGTGCGGTCGGTGCTCGCGTTGTCGGCGATGGTGATGACGAAGGGGTAGGGGAAGGTGCGGCTCAGGTGCGCGTGCAGCCGGCGCACGCACCGTTCGAGGTCGCGCTCCTCGTTGTGGACGGGGACGACGACGTCGAGCACGGGGTCGCGCTGGGGCATGCGCAGGTGTTCCCTGGCCGGCAGGGGGC
>NZ_SMKC01000522.1 GCF_004348315.1 Streptomyces sp. 8K308
GTGAGCCAACAGGGCGGGGCCAGGGGCTGGCTGCTCGGCCTGCGCCGGGGAGTCCGGGCATGACGGAATTGCCCGGCCGACTGTCAGCGCCGTATGCGATCCTGCCCACCATGCACATCAGAACCGTCAGCCCCGTCTTCGTCGGCCGCGCCACCGAGCGGGCCACCCTGGCCGAGGCCCTCGCCTCGGCCACGGCCGGGGTGCCCCAGGCGGTCCTGATCGGCGGCGAGGCGGGCGTCGGCAAGAGCCGACTGCTGGCGGAGTTCCTGGCCGAGGCCAGGGCGGCGGGGGCCGTCACCGCCGAGGGCGCCTGCGTCGAGGTCGGCGTGGAGGGCCTGCCGTTCGCCCCCGTCTCCACCGTGCTGCGCGGGCTCAACCGCCAGCTCGGCGAGGAGCTTGCCGAGGCCACCGCCGGATTCGGCGGCGCGCTCGGCCGGTTGCTCCCCGAGCTCGGCGAGCCAACGGCGGCGGCCAGGGCCGGACGCGACGAGGACGAGCGCGCCCGGCTCTTCGAGTTCACCGCCCGGCTGCTCGAATCCCTCGCCACCGACCGCACCCTGGTGCTGGTCATCGAGGACCTGCACTGGTCCGACCGCTCCACCCGCGGCCTCCTCGGCTACCTCTTCCGCTCGCTCCAGCGCTGCCGGGTGCTGCTCCTCGCCACCTACCGCTCCGACGACATCCACCGCCGCCACCCGCTGCGGCCCTTCCTGGCCGAGCTGGACCGGCAGCGCACCGTCCTGCGCGTCGAACTCGCCCGCTTCACCCGCGAGGAGGTCCGTGGCCAGCTCGTCGGCATCCGCGGCAGCGCGCCGTCCGCGCGCGAGCTCGACCAGGTCTACCAGCGCTCCGACGGGAACGCGTTCTTCGTCGAGGAGCTGGCCACCGCGAGCGACTGCGGCGGGCCCGGCATCCTCAGCGACTCCGTGCGCGACCTGCTGCTGGTTCGGGTCGAGGCCCTGCCGGAGTCGGCGCAGCGCGTGGTCCGCACGCTCGCCGAGGGCGGCTCCAAGGTGGAGCACTCGCTGCTGCGCGCGGTCACCGGGCTCGGCGAGGACGAGCTGATCGAGGCGCTGCGCGCCGCGGTCGGCGCCAGCATCCTGCGCGCCGACGTGGACGACACCTACGGCTTCCGGCACGCCCTGGTCCGCGAGGCCGTGGACGACGACCTGCTGCCCGGCGAGCGGTCCCGCCTCAGCCGCAGATACGCGGAGGCCCTGGAGGCCGACCCTGAGCTGGTGCGGGCCGACGAGCGGCCGGCCAGGCTCGCCAGCTACTGGTACCACGCGCGGGACGCGGCCAGGGCGCTGCCCGCCGCGCTGAGCGCCGCCGCCGCGGCCCGCTGCCGCCACGCCTACGCCGAGCAGTTGCACCTGCTCGAGCGGGCGCTCGAGGTCTGGGACGACGCGCCGCCCGAGGTCCGCAAGCGGCTGCCGCTCGCCGAGGGCGTCGAGTCCTACCCGCTGTGCGACTGCGACGACGAGGAGCTGAGCTTCCTCGACCTGCTGGCCGAGATGGCCGTCACGGCCCGCCGCGCAGGCGATCCCGAGCGCGGCCTGTCCGTCGTCAATCGAGCTCTGCGGCACATGGATGAACGTGGCCACCCGCTGCGCGCCGCCTGGTTCTGGACTCAGAAGTCCAGACTGGTCCGTCACATGGCCAGGAACGACGGTTGGGCGGAGCTGGCCATGGCGCAGGAGCTGCTCTCCGGCTTTCCGCCCTCGCCGGTGCATGCCCACGTGATGACGGAGGCCGCCGGCTGGCTCGTTGTTTTCGACCCGCGCCCCGAGGGCGTCGCGGTTGCCGACCGTGCCGTTGAGCTCTCCCGGCAGGTGGGTGACGAGGAGTCGGAGATGAACGCGTTGATCAGCCGGGGCGGCTTGTTGGTCGAGGGGGGTGACGGCGAGGCCGCTGTCACCGTGATGCGTGACGCGGCCCGGCGGGTGGTGGCGGCCGAGCTGGTCAGCGTTTTCGCCCGCAGCCATATCAACATGGAGTCGCTACTCGAGTCGATGGGCCGATCCGAGGAGGCGATCCAGGTCGCCGATGAGGCGCTGCCGCTGGCCTACCGCTACGGGCTGCGGGACACCGAGTCCTGGCTCCACGGGAACCGCGCCGACTCGCTGTTCTCGCTCGGCCGGTGGGCCGAGTGCGAGATCGCCGTCCTCGACTCGCGGCGCACCGCGCAGACGCCGGTCTCGCACGCCCTGGCGGCCAAGCGGTTGGCCCTGCTCGCCGTGGCCAGGGGTGACCTGGCCACGGCCGAGACCGAGCTGGCCCGGATGACCGAGCACTACAACACGTTCGACGTCTCGGCCCCGCAGTACGCCCACCCGGCCGCCCAGGCGCGCATCGGCTTCGCCGCCCAGCAGGGCCGGATCCTGGACGCCCGCCGGCTGCTCGCCGAGACCCTGGCCGTCGACCTCGCCCCGGGCGTCGGCCGCTACACCTGGCCAATGCTGGACGCCGCCGCGGTCGCCGAGTCCGAGGCCCGCGGCGTGCCGGCGGCGGAGCCCGGCCAGCCGGCGGCGATCTCCAGGGTCCGGGAGGGCGCGGCCTCGTTGCCCCAGTCCTACCCGGTGTGGCGCGCCTACGGGCTGCTGGTCGAGGCGGAGCTGCGGCGGGCCGAGGGCACGGCCTGCCCGGCCGACTGGGCGGCGGCCGCCGCCGCCTTCGACGGGCTGACCCGCCCCCGGGAGCGGGCGCGGATCGCGCTGCGCTGGGCCGAGACGCTGCTCGCCGAGGGCGAGCGCGAGCGGGCCGCCGAGCGGCTGGCCGAGGCGCACGCCACCGCGGAGCGGCTCGGCGCCGGGCCGCTGCTTGCCGAGGCCGCGCGCCTCGCCCAGCGCGGCCGGCTCACGCTGACCTCGGAAGACGAGCTCGACCAGCCGGACTCCTTCGGCCTGACCCGTCGTGAGCTTGACGTACTCACGCTGGTGGCCGCCGGCCGCACCAACCGGCAGATAGCCGAGGAGCTGTTCATCTCGCCGAAGACGGCGAGCGTGCACGTCTCCAACATCCTGGCCAAGCTGGAAGTCACCGGCCGCGGCCAGGCCGCCGCCCTGGCCCACCGCCTCGGCCTGGTCGGCACCTGACCCCCCGCTACGCGCTCGCTGCGCGCTTGGCGTAGGCCACGGCGCGTGCGTGCGGCCCGCAGGGGCCGGCTCGGCGGCTTCGCCGCCACGAGCCGGCCCCTGCGGCCGTGCTGGCCTGCGGCCGTGCTGGCCTGCGGCCGTGCTGGCCTGCGGCCGTGCTGGCCTGCGGCCGTGCTGGCCTGCGGCCGTGCTGGCCTGCGGCCGTGCTGGCCTGCGGCCGT
>NZ_SMKC01000523.1 GCF_004348315.1 Streptomyces sp. 8K308
CCCCCACCCCTGGTGCGTGCCCTGTCGCCCCGGTGAAGCGGTCGAAGGCCCGCGCCGCCTGGTCCGGGGTCATGCCGGGGCCCTCGTCGTGGAACTCGAGGACGGCGAGGCCCTCCCGCGTGCCGACGCCGATGCGGACCGGGGTGCCGGCGGGGGTGTGGGCGACGGCGTTGCCGACGAGGTTGGCGGTGACCTGGCGGAGCCTCGCCTCGTCGCCGAGCACCGGGGCCGCGGCCCGGAGTCTCACAGCGAACTCACAGAATGAGCCGCCGGTCGCGCCGCGCCGCTACAGGCCGGCCGCCGCGGCCAGCGCCGCGGCCGGCGCCAGCCGGTACGCCCCGTCCCGGCCCCGGTCGCGCCCAGGATGCACCCGGTTGGTGAGCAGCACGAGCAGCACCCCGGTCGCCGCGTCGGCGACCACGCTCGTGCCGGTGAAGCCCGTGTGGCCGAACGCCGTCGGCGACGCCAACCGCCCCATGTAGCTCGGCTGGTTCAGCTGCCACCCGAGCCCGCGCGCCGCGCCCTCGCCCAGGCCCCCGTTGTGGTCGGTCACCATCTCCCGCACCCACCGCTCGCCGAGCAGCCGCTTCCCGCCGTAACGGCCGCCGTCCAGCATGGTCTGCGCCAGCACCGCCACGTCCCACGCCGTCGCGAAGACGCCCGCGTGCCCTGCCACCCCGCCCATCCGGTAGGCGTTCTCGTCGTGCACCGAGCCGCGCACCATGCCCCGCCCGGTCCACGGCTGGTACTCGGTGGCCGCGATCCGCTCCCGCCACGCCGCCGGCGGGTTGTAGCGGGTGTCGGCGAGCCCCAGCGGCCCGGTCACGAGCTCGGCGACCAGCGCGTCGAGCCCGCGCCCCGTCGCCCGCTCCGCGAGCGCGCCAAGCACGATGAGCCCGAGGTCCGAGTACCGGTACCCGCCCTCGCCGCCCACCGGCTCATCCGTCGTCCTGAGGCCCGCGATCGCCGCCAGCCGCGCCGCGTCGTCCGCGTACGGCTCCAGGTCGAGCCACGCAGGCAGCCCGCTCGTGTGGGTGAGCAGCCGCCGCGCCGTCAACTCCGCGCCCCGGAACGCCGGCAGCCACCGCCCCACCGGTTCGTCGAGCCCGAGCAGCCCGCGCTCGGCGAGCCGCACCACCACCACGGCCGTGTAGAGCTTGGAAAGCGACGCCAGGTCGAAGACGGTGTCCGCCCGCATCGGGACCGACTCGCCGCCGTGCCGCACCGCGAAGCCGCGCGCCTCGTGCGCCACGACCACCCCGTGCCGGGCCGCGAGCAGCACGAAGCCCGGGTACGCGGCGTCGGGGCCGTCGAGGAACGCCTCGGCCGCCGGCACGATCCGGGCCGCGAGCGCCGCGTCGAGCCCGGCCTCCGCCGGGCTCCCGAACCGCAGCCGACCCACCCCTACAGCTCCCGGTGGACCTTGGTGTTGGAGGCCTGCGCGCGCGGCCGCACCACGAGCAGGTCGATGTTCACGTGCTGCGGCCTGGTCACCGCCCAGGTGATGGTGTCTGCCACGTCCTCCGCGGTCAGCGGCTCGGCGACCCCCGCGTACACCTGGTCGGCGGCCGCCGCGTCGCCCCGGAAGCGGGTCAGCGAGAACTCGTCGGTCCGCACCATGCCGGGGGCGATCTCGATCACCCGCACCGGCGTGCCGACGATCTCGAGACGCAGCGTCTCGGCCAGCACGTGCGCGCCGTGCTTGGCCGCGACGTAGCCGGCGCCGCGCTCGTACGTGCCGTGGCCGGCGGTCGAGGACACCACGAGCACCGTGCCGGCGCCGGAGGCAGTGAGCGTGGGCAGCAGCGCCTGGGTCATGTTGAGCACGCCCAGCACGTTGACCTCGTACATCGTGCGCCACTCGGCCGGGTCGCCCTCCGCGACCGTGTCCATACCGAGCGCGCCGCCCGCGTTGTTGATCAGCACGTCGCACCGCTCAAGCAGGCCCGCGAAGGCGTCCACAGCCTCCCGGTCCGTCACGTCCAACTGGTGCGCCTCGACGCCCTCGTGGCCGGCCTTCGACAGCTCCTCGGCCAACGCGTCTATCCGGTCGAGTCGGCGGGCCACCAGCACCACCCGGTAGCCGGCGTCGGCCAGTTGTCGAGCGGTGGCGGCCCCGATGCCGCTGCTCGCCCCGGTGATCACGGCGGTGGGCTTGGGGGTGGACACGTGCGCCTCCTGCGTTCGTACTCGCGTTCCAGCCGCTGCGCGGCACCTCCATGATGACTGCCACGCCCGGGGGCGCCGCCGTCAGGTGCCGGAGCGCAGCCGCCCGGCGAACTCCGTCGCCCAGTAGGTCAGGATCAGGTCGGCCCCGGCCCGCTTGAACGCCGTCAGCGTCTCCTCGATGGCGCGCTCCCGGTCCACCCAGCCGCGCTCGGCGGCCGCCTCGACCATCGCGTACTCACCGGAGATCTGGTACGCCGCCACCGGCACCGGCGACGCGTCCGCGATCCCCCGCAGCACGTCCAGGTACGGCAGGCCGGGCTTCACCAGCACGATGTCCGCGCCCTCGGCCACGTCGAGCTCCAACTCGCGGAGTGCCTCACGGGCGTTGGGCGCGTCCTGCTGGTACGTCCTGCGGTCGCCGACGAGCGACGAGTTCACCGCCTCGCGGAACGGCCCGTAGAACGCCGACGCGTACTTCACGGTGTACGCCATGAGACCCACGTCCTGGAACCCGGCCGCGTCGAGCGCCGCCCTGACGTGCCCCACCTGGCCGTCCATCATCCCGCTCGGCCCGAGCATGTGTGCGCCGGCGGACGCCTGCACGACGGCCATCTCGGCGTACCGCTCCAGGGTGGCGTCGTTGTCCACGTTGCCGGCCGCGTCCAGGACGCCGCAGTGGCCGTGGTCGGTGACCTCGTCCAGGCACAGGTCGGACATCACCACCAGCGCGTCCCCAACCTCGGCCCGCACGTCGCGCAGCGCGACCTGCAGGATCCCGTCGGGGTCAGTGCCCGGCGTGCCGACCGCGTCCTTCTTGCCCTCCTCGGGCACCCCGAACAGCATGATCCCGCTCAGCCCCGCCTCGGCCGCCTCCACGGCGGCCTTGCGGATCGAGTCACGGCTGTGCTGCACGACCCCGGGCATGGACCCGACGGGCACCGGCTCCGCGACGCCCTCCCGAACGAACGCCGGCAGGATCAGATCGGCCGGATGCAGCCGGGTCTCGGCCACCATCCGCCGCATCGCCGCCGTCCCACGCAACCGCCTCGGCCGCACCGTCGGAAACTCGCTCACAACAGCCTCTCGTTTCTCCACCCCACCCCGACGCTACCGCGCGCCAAGGGGCCTCCCCCAAGCGGG
>NZ_SMKC01000524.1 GCF_004348315.1 Streptomyces sp. 8K308
GAGCTCCGCCCACCCCTTCCGCGCCCGCTCACGGGCCCTGGCCAGACTGATCTCCTCCAGCCGACCAAGCCCCTCAAACCGCCCCTCTCGAGTGTCGCTCGCGATCCAGTCCGCCTTGACGATCAGCCCAGCCAGGCACAGTTGCTCGGCCTTCGTGGGAACGGCGACCGGCCTGACGGCGGCGAAGTCCGGATACCCCAAGCACCTGGTGAAGACCGCGAGCAGGGCCTCCTGGGCCTGCCGCCAGTCCGCACCACGGCCGTGAAGTTCCTGCTCGCTCGCCCGTCCCCCTCGATAGGCCGACACGGACGGAACGATCCCGTGGTGCCCCGCCACCAGCGGCCACACCCAGTCCACCGCCTCACGACCCCACACGTCGGTCAGGACATCGCGAACGATCTTCCCGCCCGCCTTGTCATGCCGCCACTGCCGACGGCTCCGCCGAACAACCGGCCCCCGCCATGTCAGGCCCACCGCCCGAACACGCCGCTCCCCCTCCTCATCGCCCGCCTGGAACGCCGGCGTCGCCTTCCCCACGTCATGGACCCCACACAGCCACATGAACAGCCGCCGACCGTCACCCCCAGAGATCCGGTCCAACATCTCCCGGACACTCGGAGCCAGATACCCCAACCACATCTGCTCCGCGACCGCCGCCGTGTCGAGCATGTGACTCAACAGCAGATTGACCCGCCCCCCGCCATACTTGGCCGACTTCCCCCACAACGCACCGACATGGAGAATCGCCCGCTCCGGTAAGCCAGCCCGCCGCGCGACATCAACCGCCGAAGCGTCCTCCCCAGGGCCCACCATCGCGGGTCTCTCAGCCTCTACGCTCATACCGGCGACCCTGGCACGCGCCACTGACAACGCCACCAGCGCGTGGCAGAGAATGGGGCCAAGACCGAATCCGACTGAATGAAAAAGCCACCCCCGCCACACAAAAGCCCAGCTCAGCAAGTGTCGTCCCCGCACAGGCGGGGATCGTCCGCCGCTGGGGGTGGCGGCGTGAGCAGGGTGACCGTCGTCCCCGCACAGGCGGGGATCGTCCCGGCTCCATGTCCGCCTCATACATCGCCTGCCCGTCGTCCCCGCACAGGCGGGGATCGTCCCTCCTTGCGCTTCGCCATGCGGACGATCGCCGCGTCGTCCCCGCACAGGCGGGGATCGTCCCCGCGAGGAGCGGATGGCGGACATCTACGCCATGTCGTCCCCGCACAGGCGGGGATCGTCCACAGGTCGAGACCGCTCTCGCCAACGCAGAGGCGTCGTCCCCGCACAGGCGGGGATCGTCCCTCGGCGTCATCGAAGTACCCGATCCAGGTCGGGTCGTCCCCGCACAGGCGGGGATCGTCCGTCACTGTCACTCTTCCAGGCAAGTCGGGCGTCGTCGTCCCCGCACAGGCGGGGATCGTCCGACGAGCGCCGCGCCATGAAGCGCCGCGCGGCCGTCGTCCCCGCACAGGCGGGGATCGTCCCAGCCAGGCCACGGCCCAGGTCATGGCCCATCAGTCGTCCCCGCACAGGCGGGGATCGTCCTCCGTGAGCAGGCCACCGATACCGCGGCCGACCGTCGTCCCCGCACAGGCGGGGATCGTCCCCCGGAGGCGAGCAGCGGCCGGCCGCCGCGCCAGTCGTCCCCGCACAGGCGGGGATCGTCCGCCATGGCCGTGTCCCTGCACGCCGAGGTGCTGGTCGTCCCCGCACAGGCGGGGATCGTCCTGGCACATGCCGCCCCCTGCACATGGCCCGATTGTCGTCCCCGCACAGGCGGGGATCGTCCCGCTGGCGTGCTGGAGGCGTTCCACCGCGGCTCGTCGTCCCCGCACAGGCGGGGATCGTCCTCGGGTGCCGACGGCGACGCCGGACACCTCGTCGTCGTCCCCGCACAGGCGGGGATCGTCCGATGACGCCGGAGACGATCGAGCGGCTCGGCGGGTCGTCCCCGCACAGGCGGGGATCGTCCCTCTCGATGCGTTAGGCCCTGGCGGCACGGTGTGTCGTCCCCGCACAGGCGGGGATCGTCCTGCGCTCTCCGAGCCTAGTCAACGCGGTGCACCGTCGTCCCCGCACAGGCGGGGATCGTCCCGCCGCCCGCAGATCGGGGTGGGGCAGGGCGTGGTCGTCCCCGCACAGGCGGGGATCGTCCCGTCGCGGGCGATGGCCCCGATTGTGGTCTGCGGTCGTCCCCGCACAGGCGGGGATCGTCCTCCGTCTGTGGTGAACGACGCTTTCGCCACGGGGTCGTCCCCGCACAGGCGGGGATCGTCCCCGGCGGGAGGTGCGGGCCCGGGGATCTTCGCGGTCGTCCCCGCACAGGCGGGGATCGTCCCATCACGGGGATGATCGCGTGGACGGCGGCCCCGTCGTCCCCGCACAGGCGGGGATCGTCCCTGACGATCACCCTGGTAGTGGCCCAGAAGGGCGTCGTCCCCGCACAGGCGGGGATCGTCCTTCGTCCTCGAACCGGGCCAGGAGCTTCGCGAGGTCGTCCCCGCACAGGCGGGGATCGTCCCGCCGCCGGGCCACACTGAGCCTCCCCGAAGGGGTCGTCCCCGCACAGGCGGGGATCGTCCGGACATCTGGACGGGCGTTTGTGACCGCCCGGCGTCGTCCCCGCACAGGCGGGGATCGTCCCTGCGAGCGCGCGACGCTCACCATCAGCACCACGTCGTCCCCGCACAGGCGGGGATCGTCCCAGCCCCACCAGCGGGCGGGTCTCCAGCTGAAGGTAGCCCCCGCACCGGCGGGGATCGTCCGATCGACCTCGGCGACGAAGTCCTGGTGGTCGGGTCGCCCCCGCACTGGCGTGAGCGTCCTGCCAGGCCGCGTCACCACCCGGAAATATCCGCAAGCGAGAGGTTCTACTCAATCGAGCAGTTACTTCCGGCCTCCTATCGTCCGCTATAACGGATAGACCGCAACCACCTCGAGTCCTTTGACGCCGGCTTCGCCCGCCCTCCGAAGCGCTGCCAACACTGCGCACTTTGGCGGTCATATCCCGGATAGGACGGAAGGCATCTGCGACTCTGACACCATATCCACGTCATCAAAAAATCGGCGCAGGCAGCACGCCCCGCCGATAGCGCCGAGCATTCCGGATTCGGGGGCGACGGAAACGGTGGGCGGCCTAGTGTCGCGTGATTCTGTTGTGATTACTTCGAGTTGTTGGCGACGAGTTTCTTGACGTTGCGTTGGGCGAGGCGGACTTTGGCCAGGATCTCCTTGGTGGTGGCTGTCCAGGTGAAGGGTTTGG
>NZ_SMKC01000525.1 GCF_004348315.1 Streptomyces sp. 8K308
GGGTGGGTGGGCGCGGCACGACCGCGCCATGGCCTACGCCAAGCGCGCAGCGGAAGCCCAGCGAGGCGTCAGTCCAGTGTCGCGGCCGTCGGTGCAGTGGCCGCCGTCAGGCGGTCGCGGTGGTGGCGCCGGCACAGGACCTCGTAGCCGACCTCGGCCGTCGCCGCCGCGCCGACGTCGCCGACCACCACCTGCGCGCCCTCGACCACCATGCGCCCGCCCTCCGTGCGGGCGTTGTGCGTGGCGCGCGCCCCGCACCAGCACAGCGCCTCGACCTGCAACACCTCGACCCGGTCGGCCAGTTCGATCAGCCGCTGCGAGCCGGGGAACAGCTTGGTGCGGAAGTCCGTGGCGATACCGAACGCGTAGACGTCGACGCTCAGGTCGTCGACGACCCGCGCCAACTGGTCCACCTGCTCGGGCGAGAGGAACTGCGCCTCGTCCGCGATCACGTAGTCGACGCGCTCGCCGGCGGCGAGACACGTGAGCAGGTGGGCGTGGAAGTCGAACTTCTCGTCGGCCTCGGTCGCCTCCGTCACCAGGCCGAGCCGCGACGAGAGCAGGCCCTCGCCGGCTCGGTCGTTCCGCGTGAATATCAGCCCGCGCAGCCCCCGCGCCGAGCGGTTGTGCTGGATCTGCAGGGCGAGGGTGGACTTCCCGCAGTCCATCGTGCCGGAGAAGAAGGCGAGTTCAGCCAAGGGTTCCTGCTCCAAGTAGGTGCTGCTGGCGGCTTCAGGTGCGGACTTCGAGGAGCGGCACCAGCTGCTCGGCCGGGGTGACCGAACCGTGCATGCCGACGAGCGCGGACTCCCTGGGCTCGGATTCGCCCGCGACGACGGCGGCGTTCCCGGTCATGGCGACGACCACGTCCCCGACGCGCTCCCGCACCCTGGGCTCAAGGTCGACGCCCGGTGGCCCGAACCAGCCGAGCTCGACGGCCTCGTCCCTGGTCACCACCCAGGCGTGCTCGGCCAGCACCTCACGCCAGACGGCGTGCACGTCGGCGGTCGCGCCCGGCACCGCGTAGAGGTGGCGGGCCCGGCCCTCGCCGCCGAGGCGGGCGACGCCGGCCCGCAGCTCCCAGTCCTCGTCGAAGTCGAAGCGCGCCTCGGGGGTGGGTGGCACGTCCACCATGCCGTGGTCGGCCGTGACGTAGAGCGCCGAGCGGGGCGGCAGCTGTTCGGCGAGGCGGCGGGCCAGGCCGTCCACGTAGGCGAGCTCGGCCAGCCAGGCGTCGGAGGCCATGCCGAACCGGTGTCCCACGCCGTCCAGTTCGGCGTAGTAGGTGTAGACGAGGGCCCGGTCGGCGACGGCGAGGCGACCGGCCGCCAGGTCCATCCGCTCGCCCGCGTCCCGGCGGCCGAGGAAGGTGCCGCCGGAGAGCGCGACCCGGGTGAGCGGGGTGTGCTCAAAGTGTGGGGCGGTGACCTGGGCGGCGGCGACGCCGACCGCGTGCGCCCGCTGGAAGATCGTCGGGTGCGGCTGCCAGAGCGCCGGGTCGGTCCAGGGGTCCCAGCGCAGCTGGTTCATCAACTCACCGGTGGCCGGGTCGCGGACCTTGTATCCGGCGAGGCCGTGCGCGGCGGGCACGAGGCCGGTGCCGACGGAGGCGAGCGAGGTCGCCGTGGTGGCGGGGAAGCCGGCCGTGATGGGGCGGCCGGTGCCGGCGCGTGAGCTGGGCAGCAGCGAGGTGAGGAACGGCGCCCGGTCCGGATGGGCCCGCAGCGCCTCCCAGCCGAGGCCGTCCACCAGGAAGACGCAGACCCGGTCGGCCGGCGGCAGGTGGAGGCGCGAGGAGAGCCCGGGGACGCCGAGCCCGGCCGCGGCGGCGGGCAGCACGTCGGCGAGGGATCCCGTGCCGTACTCCGGCGCTGGGGCCCGGCGCGGATCGAGCGGCGCCGGTTCTCCGGCTGGGGACGGCTCCGTCCCCCAGCCCCCCGGCCGGGGGTGGGTCACCTGGTGGCCACCGCCGTCGCCTCGGAGAGCGCCTGGGCGAACTCCAGCGTCTGACGGACCGTCTCCGGGCCGTCCCCGGCCTCGCTGATGCGCAGTGACAGGTCGTCGGCCGTGGTGGAGCCCGTGTAGCCGTGGTCAGCCTCGCAGTTGGGGTCGCCGCAGTTGGCCGGCTCCATGTCGATCCGGGAGACGGCGCCCCAGCCGATGGTGAGCACGACCTCACGGGGCAGCGTGCCCGGCACGTAGGACTGGGGGTCGGAGACGACGCGGCTGAGCACCACGGAGGAGATCCGGGACAGCTTCACGGACTCGGTCGAGGTGGTGGCGTAGGGCGCGGGGGCCGAGCTGTCGGCCGACTGCTCGTCGGTGTGGCTGACGATGAACCGGGTGCCGGTCAGCACCAGCACGGTGGCGTGCCGGCGCACCTCGTTGCTGTCGAAGGTCGTCTCCTGGTGGACGAGGAAGGAGATGACGGGCTCCCGCCCCACGGCCGCCTCCACCGCCTCCGCGACCAGCGCGGGGTAGTAGCCGCTGCGCTCGATTGCCTCCCGCAGCCCCTGGGACGTCGTACCGGTCTTCGCCATACGGTCCATCCTACGGGTCGCCTCGGACGGTGGTGGGGCCGTTGTCCGGTCTGTTCTCGGGGGGCTGACTCGCGGGCCCGCGGCCGTCCGCGCGGCGTCCTAGAACGCGGGCAGCCGACGCGGTCCGAGGTCGAGGCGCGGCGGTGGGGACGCCACCCGGATCGTGGCGCCGAGCACGGTGACCCCGTGTGGGGCGACGACCACCGGCTCGAGCTCGACGGCGGCGATCTCGGGGCGGTCGTCGAGCAGCCGGCCGAGGCGCAGCAGCGTCTCCTCGAGGGCGGCGGTGTCGACGGGCCTGGCGCCGCGCCAGCCGAACAGCATGGGGGCGGCCCTGATGGCGCGCACCAGCTCGCGCACGTCCCGGTCGGTGACCGGGAGCAGCCGGTGGGCGACGTCGCCGAGGAGTTCGGCCGGGGCCCCGGCGAGGCCGAAGGAGAGCACCGCGCCGACGGCCGGGTCAACGGTGGCCCGCACCACGGTGTCCACCCCGCGCGGGGCCATCCGCTGGACGACGGGCCGCAGTTCGGCCGGGTCGCCGAGCTGCCGGGTGAGCTCGGCGTAGGCGCGGCGCAGCTCGCCCTCGGTGGTCAGGTCGAGCCGGACGCCGCCGAGGTCGGGGCGGTGGCGCAGCCGGGCCGCGGTGGTCTTGAGGGCGACGGGGAAGCCGACGCGACGGGCGGCGGCGACGGCGGCGCGCGCGTCGGGCGCGGGG
>NZ_SMKC01000526.1 GCF_004348315.1 Streptomyces sp. 8K308
GGCGGGGGAGATCCCCGGTGCGAAGCGCCGCGCCGCGGCGGCGTCAGGCGACGCGGAGCGTCAGGACGCGGTCCGCCCCCGCGGCCAGCGTGACGCCGCGCAACGTCGCCACCCACGCCGTCGGCCCGTGCGCCGCGGCCGACGCGCCGACGCCCACGACCCGCATGCCGGCGGCCCGCGCCGCCGCGATGCCAGCCAGGGAGTCCTCGAAGACGACGCAGTCCGCCGGCGCCACGCCCAGCTCGGCCGCGGCCTTGAGGAAGCCCTCCGGGTCCGGCTTGCTGGCGCTGACCGACTCCTGGGTGATCCTGATGTCCGGGATCCGCAGGCCCGCCGCCGTCATGCGGGCCGTGGCCAGGGGGACGTCGGCCGAGGTGACCAGCGCGTGCGGGTGGGGCTCAACGGCCGCGAGGAACTCCGCGGCGCCCGGGATGGGCACGATGTCGGCGAGGTCGGCGGTCTCCTGGGCCAGCATCCGGCGCGCGTCGGCGAGGTTGAGCTCGACGGGCCGGTCGGGCAGCAGTTCGGCCATGGTGGCGTGCCCCTGGCGGCCCGGCATGACGGCCAGCACCCGCTCGGGATCGAGGCCCGTCTCGGTGGCCCAGCCCCGCCACACCCGCTCCACGGCGGCCGCCGAGTCGACCAGGGTGCCGTCCATGTCCAACAGCAGGGCGCGAGCGGTCAGTTGGACGGCGGGCATGGTGCGGTGCCTCCGGTCGGAGAGGGGGGCGAGGACCAGTGGCTCCGCCCGGGTGGTCGGGGAAGCGGGCGGAACCACTTTGTTTGACCACGGTACAAAACGGGGGCCGCCTCGCGCCAGCCCCTCCCCGCTCTTCGCCGCCCGTTCCGCCGCCCGTTCCGCCGCGCGTCGCGCGGCGGATCACTCGCGTTCGACCTCGCGCGGCGCCCTCGGCCCGGCGCCGAGCTCGGCGCCCAGCTCCCGCACCAGGTCGACGAGGTCGCGCGGCCGCTCCGGGCCCCACCAGTCGCCGAGCAGCGCGGCCAGCTCCTCCTCGCGCTCGTGCGCTAGGCGTTCGGTGAGCTCGCGCCCCCGCTCGGTGGCCAGCAGCGAGAGCCCGTCGCGCCTGGCCAGGCCGCGTTCCTCCAACTGGCGGGCGGCGGGGGCCATCACGGAGATCGGCAGCGAGATCCGCTCGGCGAGCGGCGCCGGCTGGACCGCACCCTCCTGCCGGATCCGCAGCAGCAGCCAGCAGGCGGCCGGCAGCAGGTCGACGCCGACGCGTTCGGCGATCCTCGCGTACAGGTCGCGCCGCCCGGCGCGGGTGCCGAGCAGCGAGAGGGCTCGCGCGCACTCGTCGTGGGAGGAGCGCACCACGGGCGTCGGCGGCACCGTCTCGCTGGCGTCCGGGGCCCGCACGCTGGCGCGCAGCGGGTCCTCGCGCAGCGACCAGGACAGCAGGTGGGCGACGACCACCACCGGCACGGCGTAGAGGAACACGTCGGTGATCGCGTCCGCGTAGGAGTCGAGCACTCGGTCCCTGAGCCCGGCCGGGAGCGCGCCGATGCCGCGCGGGTCGTGCTCCAACGAGTCGACGCTCACGCCGGGCGGCAGCGAGGCGCCGCGCAGCGCGTCGTCGAGCCCCTGCCGCAGCCGGTCGGTGAAGATCGTGCCGAAGACCGCCACGCCGAACGCGGCGCCGATGGAGCGGAAGAACGTGACCCCCGAGGTGGCCACGCCCAGGTCGCGGTAGTCGACGGCGTTCTGCACCGCCAGCACGAGCACTTGAAGCACCAGGCCGATGCCCAGCCCGAAGACGAAGAAGTACAGGTTCATGACGAGGTCGCCCGTGCCCCTGCCGAGCAGGTGCAGCAGCAGCAGGCCGACGACCGTGACGGCGGTGCCGAGCACCGGGTAGAGCTTCCAGCGGCCGGTGCGACTGATCAGCTGCCCGGAGAGGGTGGACGCCAGCAGCAGACCGATCACCATCGGCAGCAGGTGGACGCCGGAGAGCGTGGGGGAGATGCCGCGCACCACCTGGAGGAACGTCGGCAGGTAGGTCATCGCGCCGAACATCGCGAAGCCGACGACGAAGGCGACGGCGCTGCAGAGCGTGAAGGTGCGGCTGCCGAACAGACCGAGCGGCAGCACGGGCTCCGCCGCCCGCCGCTCGACGAGGACGAAGCCGACCAGGCCGCAGGCCGCGGCGACCGCGAGCAGCAGGATCTGCCAGGAGCCCCAGGCCCAGGTGGAGCCGCCGAGCGAGGCGATGATCACCAGGGCGCCGGCCACGCCGGCGATCAGCGCGGTGCCGGCGTAGTCGATGACGTGCGGCACGCGGTGCCTGGGGATGTGCAGCGTGGCGGCGATCACGAGCAGGGTGAAGACGCCGATCGGCAGGTTGACGTAGAAGACCCAGCGCCAGCTCAGGTGGTCGACGAAGAAGCCGCCGAGCAGCGGTCCGAGCACGCTGGTGGCGCCGAACACGGCGCCGAACACGCCCTGGTAGCGGCCGCGTTCCCGGGGCGGGACGAGGTCGCCGACGATCGCCATCGACAACACCATCAGACCGCCGCCGCCGAGCCCCTGGAGAAATCGGTAACCGATCAGCGCCGCCATGCTGTGCGCGATCCCACAGAGCGCGGAACCGATCAGAAAGATAACAATCGCGGTCTGGAACAGCTTTTTTCGGCCGTACTGGTCGCCGAGCTTCCCCCACAGCGGCGTGCCGGCCGTGGCCGCCAGGAGATAGGCGGTGACGACCCAGGCTAGGTGCTCAAGGCCGCCGAGGTCGCTGACGATGGTGGGCAGCGTCGTGGCGACGATGGTCTGGTCCAGGGCCGCGAGGAACAGCCCGAGCAGCAGCGCTCCGAGCGACAGCCACAGCGCGCCGGGGGAGTGGGCTTCTGGCGCGGTTCCGGCGGCGGGTGCGGTCGGCGCCGGCCGAGCCGACATGGGCGCCTCCTCTCGGCGAGCGGGTTCTCCGGCCGGATGATCAGTTCTCGGTGGGGTATGCGCGTTTCCCTCGCTATTTTGTCCGTGTTTGCCTTGTCCGGCTTCTTGAGTGATCGGGCCCCGTCCCTGAGGGAGGTGGGGCATAATCGCTGCCAATCGAAACCGGGGGAGGGGGGCGCGGTGACCGACCAGTTCGATTGCTTGATCTGTGGCCGTCCCGCGTTAGCGAACGGCGAGCCGAGCTGCGACTGCCTCACCCACTCGCTCTCCCGCCCCGTCCATCCGCCGGACTGGGAGTCCGACCCTGCCGACG